>NZ_CAWPSZ010000017.1:0-83351 GCF_963890955.1 Pseudomonas sp. MF6747 | reverse complement strand
TGTGGGGACAATCAACATCATTCAGCCCGACGCTGAACCCCTGTGGGAGCGGGCTTGCCCGCGATGCAGACACCTCGGTGTTTCAGGTGTACCGAGGTGATGCTTTCGCAGGCAAGCCAGCTCCCACAGGTAAGGCTTAATTGTTTGGGCGATTGGGTTAGATCAGGGCCAATGCCTGCGCCAGGTCGGCCCGCAGGTCCTCGACGTCTTCAACACCCACCGACAAACGCACCAAACCGTCGCCAATGCCCAGTTGCGCCCGCGTTGCTGCCGGGATGCTGGCGTGGGTCATGATCGCCGGGTGTTCGATCAGGCTTTCGACACCGCCCAGGCTCTCGGCCAAGGCAAAGATCTTCACGTTTTCCAGAAAGCGTGTGGCGCCGGCCAGGTCACTGTTCAAGTCCACCGAAATCATCCCGCCAAACCCACGCATCTGCTTGCGTGCCAGTTCGTGCTGGGGATGCGAGGCCAGGCCTGGGTAATAAACCCGTGAGACTTGCGGCTGTTTTTCCAGCCAGGTGGCCAACTCCAGGGCATTGCTGCAATGGCGCTCCATGCGCAAAGCCAGGGTTTTCACGCCGCGCAGCGTCAGGAATGCATCGAACGGGCCGGCAATCGCGCCGACTGAGTTCTGCAGGAAGCCCAGGCGTTCGGCGAGCTCCGGATTGTGGCCGACAATGGCGATGCCGCCGATCACGTCGGAGTGGCCGTTGAGGTATTTGGTGGTGGAGTGCACCACGATGTCGAACCCCAGCTCCAGCGGGCGCTGGATCCATGGGCTGGCAAAGGTGTTGTCGGCTACGCAGATGATGCCGCGGTCGCGGCAGATTCGCGCGATGGCACTCAGGTCAGTAAGGCTGAGCAGCGGATTGCTCGGGGTCTCGACCCAGACCATGCGTGTGTCGTCCTGCAGCGACGCTTCGAACGCCTGCAAGTCGCTCAAGTCGACAAAGCTGAAACGGTGCCCGGCGCTGCGCTGGCGCACCTTGTCGAACAGGCGGAAGGTGCCACCGTACAGGTCGTTACCGGAGACGATGTGCGCGCCGGCATCGAGCAGTTCCAGCACGGTGGAAATCGCCGCCAGCCCGGAGGCAAAGGCAAACGCCTGGCTGCCGCCTTCAAGGTCGGCCACGCAGCGCTCCAGGGCAAAGCGCGTGGGGTTGTGGGAACGACCATAGTCAAAGCCCTTGTGCACGCCGGGGCTGTCTTGCAGATACGTGGAGTTGGCATAGATCGGCGGCATCAGCGCTCCCGTGGTCGGGTCGGGTGATTGCCCGGCGTGGATCACGCGGGTGGCAAAGGCGCTTTTATCGGGCTGACTCATGCAAGGGATCTCCGTAGGTGATTAAGCAGGTCGACGCGGGTGATCAGGCCATAAAAGCCTGAAGCGTCAGCAATGATGGCAACCAGGCCGCGATCAAGTTCCGCCTGCAGTTCGGCCAGGCTGGCACTCGGGGCCAGGGTTTGCAAGGTGTCGGTCATGGCGCTGGCAACGATCATGGAAAAGTCGGCGGCGTCATGGTGCAACCCCAGCAGGATGTCGGACTCGTCGATCACGCCAACCAGTTCGCGGCCTTCGACCAGCACCGGCAGCTGCGAGACATCGGCCAGGCGCATGCGCTGGAAGGCCGTGAGCAGGGTATCGTCGGGGCTCACGCTGATCACGCGGCCGTCTTCGAAGCGGCGGGCGATCAGGTCGCGCAGGTCGCCGTAGTGTTTGTACTGGAGCAGGCCCGCGTCGTTCATCCATTGGTCGTTGTAGACCTTGGACAGGTACCGCGTGCCAGTGTCGCAGACGAAGGTGACCACGCGTTTGGGTTCGGTCTGCTCGCGGCAATAACGCAGCGCAGCAGCGAGCAGGGTGCCGGTTGACGAACCGCCGAGAATGCCTTCGGCCTTGAGCAGTTGGCGGGCGTGGTCGAAGCTTTCTTCATCGCTGATGGAATAGGCGTGGCGCACGCTGGAGAGGTCGGCGATCGAGGGGATGAAGTCTTCGCCGATGCCTTCAACGGCCCATGACCCCGGCGTTTCCATCCTGCCGCTGCGGCTGTATTCAGCCATCACCGAACCCACCGGATCCGCGAGTACCATGGCCAGTTCCGGCTGTACGCGTTTGAAGAAACGCGTCAGGCCGGTGAGGGTGCCGGCCGAGCCGACGCCCACCACGATCGCATCCACGTCGTGCTGGGTTTGCGCCCAGATTTCCGGCGCGGTGCTGGTTTCGTGAGCCAGCGGGTTGGCCGGGTTGTTGAACTGATCGGCAAAAAATGAACCGGGAATGTCCTTGGCCAGGCGCGCAGCCACGTCCTGGTAATACTCGGGATGGCCCTTGCCGACGTCGGAGCGGGTGATATGTACCTCGGCGCCCATGGCCTTCAAGTGCAGGACTTTTTCGGTGGACATCTTGTCGGGCACCACCAGCACCACGCGGTAGCCCTTGGCCCGGCCGACCAGCGCAAGCCCCAGGCCGGTGTTGCCGGCGGTGGCTTCGATGATGGTGCCGCCGGGGCGCAGGCGGCCGTCGCGTTCGGCGGCGTCAATCATGGCCAGGCCGATGCGGTCTTTGATGGAGCCACCGGGGTTTTGGCATTCAAGCTTGAGGAACAGCGTGCACAGGCCGGTATCAAATCGGCTGACCTTGACCAGCGGCGTATTGCCGATCAATTCGAGTACGGCAGGGCGGGAAAGCGTGGGCATGTCGTCACCTGGTACGGAAGAGGCGTAGGGGGAGGGACAGCAAAAATGCAAAGCATGGCTTGGAACATAGGCCGGGATCGCGCCGGTCGCAACCGGGCGGTCCGTTGGATGTCTTTTTTTGGCGCATGAGCGCGTGTTGACGCTTAAACGCCGCGCATCGAAACCTGCTGCAACCGCTCTATAACGCCAGTGCTGGCTGTTTGCATCGGCGCGCGCAGCTCACTGGCGATCAAGCCTTGCATCGCCAGCGCCGCCTTTACCGGCGAGGGGTTGGGCTCCATGAACAGGGTGTTGATCAGGGGCATCAACCTGAAAAAAGTCGCCCTGGCCTCGCTGAGCTGGTTGTCGCGTACCTGCTGGTACAGCGCCACAAAGTCCTCGGTGTGCACATGGGCCGAGGCTGCAATCGCACCAGTGGCGCCCAGGCACAGCGCGTTGAAGATTTGAAGATCCTCGCCACACAACACCTCCACGTCGCCGCTGGCGAGCAGCGCCAAGGTAGTCGCCAGGTTGCCGCCGCAGTCTTTGATCGCGACGATTCGCGTGTGCTTGACGATGTTCAGCAAAATGGCCTGTTCGAAGGTCACGCCGGTACGGTAGGGAATGTCATAGAGAATGACCGGCACACTGGAGGCGTCGGCCACCGTGCGGAAAAACGCTTCGAGGCCGGCCTGGGAGGGCCGGATATAGCTGGGCGCCGGCACCAGCAAGCCGGCCACCGCGCGTTTGAGGATTTCGCTCTGGAACTGCAGCAGTTCACGCTGATTGTTGCCTGCCAGGCCCATCACCACGCGCTGCGCCGGCACGAGTTGCAGCACCGCATCCAGCACGGCCAGTTGTTCCTCACGGCTCAGTGACGCGGCTTCTCCGGTGGTGGTGCAGACCATGATGCCGGCCACGTGCTTTTCCAGCAGGTGGCTGACCAACCGGCGCAGGCCGATGAAGTCGATGGCGCCGTCATGAAACGGCGTGACCACGGGAACCCAGATACCTTGAAACGATGACATGCACTTTCTCCTGATGGTTGACCGCTGGAGTCACCGTCAGAAGGGCAGAGGGGGATTGTGCAAAGGGAGGGAGGTCCGTCGCGCTCAATGTCCTGTCAGCTCATCTGACGGGACAGCGCGCCCCGGTCACATGAGCGACTGTTTCTTCGACTTGAGGGCGTGTGCCACGCAACCTTGCGCCTTGGCAATCAAGCCAATGGCACAAAGGTTAACGAAAGACGATGCAGACATGCGCTGACACACCCTGAATAAGGCCTCCATCTTCAGCGGATGTGACGGAATGTGTCAACCCCGCTTTAACTGCTCACGGACAAATTCTGCGACCTCGTTGGCCAGCTCCGCGTCTTCCGGCGCGCCCATGAAACCGCCGTGCGGCATGGCTTCGAACACATGCAACTGCGCCGTTACCCGCGCCTGGCGCAAGGCGCGGTGCAGGCGCACGGTGTTGGACAGAAACAGATCACGGGTGCCGCTTTGCAGAAAAGTTGGCGGGAAACCCTGGGTGAAATCGCCAAACAGCGGAGACAGGTACGGGTGAGACAAGTCCGCACCGTTGGCATACAACAGATTGACGTTCATCAACGGGTTGGGCAGCACCACGTCGACGGTGCGGTTGATCTGGAAGCTGTCGCCGGACTCGGTGAGGTCGACTTCCGGCGACAGCAACACCAGCGCAGCGGGCAATGGCAAACCTTCGTCACGCGCACGCAACACCATGGCCGCCGCAAGGTTGCCGCCCGCTGAGCGGCCACCGATCACGATCTGTTGCGGCGCGTGATGCTTGAGAACGTGCCGATAGACAGCCAGGCAGTCATCCAGCGCTGCGGGGTAGGGATGGTCGGGTGGCATGCGGTAGTCCACGCCATAGCAGATCACGTCGTGCAGATCGGCTTGTCTGCCGGCCGCGAGGCGGCAGTTTTCGCCGCCGCCGAACACCAGCGCGCCGCCGTGCAGGTCGATGTAGGCAAAAGGCGTGGCAGACGCTGGTGTGGCGACATGCACGCTGGCGTTTTCAACCCTGAGGGTGTGCAGGCTGGCCCGCAGCGACGCCGCTTGACCTGCGTTGGCGCTGGCGTAGTTCTGAGCCACGGCAGCCTGCAGACGGCGCCAGCCGTCATGGTCCTCGGGCGCGGGCATCGCGTGCAGCGCGTTGAGGGGCACACCGTCAGCCCCGACCAGGCGTTGCAGTGTGGCCTGGGCTTGAGGGCTGATTGATTGCGGCACTGGGATCGTGCGAGGGTCAAGTTTGACGCCGTGGTTCATGGGCTTGCAGCTCGCATTCGACGACTTGGGGGGGCAGGATGCCAGAACGTGGGCCGGTGTGGCGAGCGGGCTTGCCCCGCGTTGGGCGGCGCAGCAGGCCCAGAACCTGCTGATGGGATCTGTCAGTTATACCGGGGCGTTTGAGTTGGGAGCGCTTCGCACTCCAACGCGGGGCAAGCCCGCTCGCCACAGTAAGCCCGCTCGCCAGGACGAGCCTGTTTGCTACACGAGTCAGCGCCCGGCCACTGCAGCCTCAATGGCGGACACATCGATTTTGGTCATGGTCATCATCGCGTCAAAGGCGCGCTTGGCGATCACCGGGTCGGGGTGGGTCACTGCGTCGGTCAACACGCGCGGAGATATCTGCCACGACAGCCCCCACTTGTCCTTGCACCAGCCGCATGCGCTGGCCTGGCCACCGTTATCGATGATTGCGTGCCAATAACGGTCGGTTTCGGCTTGATCGTCCGTCGCCACCTGGAAGGAGAACGCCTCTGTGTGTGGGAATGTCGGGCCGCCATTCAGCCCCAGGCAGGGAATGCCCAGGACGGTGAACTCGACGGTCAACACGTCGCCTTGCTTGCCTGCCGGGTAGTCGCCTGGGGCGTGATGCACGGCCTTGACGGCGCTGTCCGGAAAGAGTGAGGCATAGAAGGTCGCGGCTTCCAGGGCGGTGCCGTTGTACCAGAGGCACAGGGTATTTTTGTGGGTCATTTCAGGGCTCCACGTATCAAGGGTGCGTGGAGTTTAGATGAGGGCTGAAGCGAGCCCGGCAGAACTGCCGGGCGGTGCTGTTACAGAATGCTGTAGTCCCTGACCACGCCATTGTTGAGGTGGATGTTCAGGCGGCGGCTCTGTTGCTGCGGCGCAAGATTGTCGATGGCTGTGCGCCGGGTGTCGAGGGCGTTGTCGTAGGTATTGCCGGGGATACGGTTGGAGACCAGCCCGAGCAAGTGGCGCATGGATGCGTTCTGGGTGGTGGAGGGCGCGTAGTTCCAGGTTTCGGTGCCGTCGGATGAAATCGACTGATCCTGCGGTTCGCCATACAGGGCTTTGAGCTGTTGGGAGGTGGTCTTGCCAGAAATGATGTGCGTCCTGACATACGTGGTATCGAACAGCGAAATATCCGGCCCGGCTTTGCCCTGGATACCCGGCAATGACAGGTTGTTCAAGCTGCTGAGCCCGTTGACGCCATTGGCGCAACCCGTCAGCAAGAGGGCGGTGGCAAGCGTTGCGATAACAGTACGACGGGCCATGATTTTCTCCGTTTAGTCAGGGCTTTTGAACGTCGGCCAATGATAAAACGGTGAAAAACACGCGGAGAAAATCTTCCTGTCCCCGCGTCTCAATGACTTGCCTGGGTGTCTCAGACCGCCTTCATCTGCCCCAGGATGTTGCGTAACGAGAACCCGGTGTGGCGGCTCACGCGTTCCGGCGCCTGGGCAGCGGCGCTCAACTCCCGGGCCTCGCGCGGCGAATAGCCAAAGGCTTGCTTGAAGGTGCGGCTGAAGTGCGCATCACTCTTGAACCCGAACTGGAAGGCCAGCCCCGACACCCGCTGCCGCGCGCCGGAATCACTCTGGATAATCACCCGCGCGCGGTTCAACCGGCGCTGCTGGATATACGCCGCCACGCCGGACTCCTGGCTGAACACCCGATACAGTTGCGCCCGCGAAATACCCAGGTGTTTGCACAGGAAAGCCGGGGACAATTCCGGGCTGCGCAGGTGCTGTTCAATCAAGCGCCGGGCGCGGTTGAGCAGGGTGTGGTCGATCGCTTGCTCGGCGGTTTGCAGGTTGGCCACTGTCGGCGCCAGGGCTGCCGATATCATGGCCAGCGTCGCCTGTTGGGCGTGCGGGATTTCCTCGGGTGTCAGGCGCGGCAGGCGCTGTTGCAACGCGCGCATATGGTCTGCGAGCAGCTCGCTCAAGCCGCCCTGCAGCACCTGGCCATGCACGTCTTTGTAGCCGAGGCTTTGCGCCAGCAAGTCGCGAGGAATGGTGAGGATCACGGTATCGCCAGCCGTGATCAGGCAATCGAGTTCACGGGCCAGGTCCAGGATGTAGATCTGCGAGTTACCCGCCGCCAGCGTGGTGCGGCCTGCCGTGCCATTAATCGTGTGAGACAGGCCGAGGCAGAGGTAATAGTGGTCGAGGCTGTCACGGCGAATCATGTGTGTGGAACGCTTGACCCGATACGGCACCGGCTCCCCGGCACCGTCCCAGGCACCGCAGCCCATCAATAACGAACCCAGGTAACCGGTGGCCAGGCGGTAATTGAAGGCTGCGGATTCAGGCTCGCTGATGGTGATATCGAAGATCGCATTCACTTCCTCACGCCACACTTCAAAGCGTTGGCGCGGCGGGTAGGGTTGAGTGGTAAAGGTGAAAAGCGGGTTCTCCACAAGCGGCTCCATCCATTAAAGCTGTTGTTTGATCGCCGCCTTATCGATCACGGACCAGACGTGCGCGATCTTCCCGTCGACGAATTCGTAGAATACGTTCTCATCGAAGGTCACCGTCTTGCCGTTGATCGGCAAGCCGAAAAATTCACCTGTGGGCGTGACGTGGAAGTTCAACCGGCTGGCGACGGTGGGCGGGTCCGCGACCAGCAGTTGGATGCGGAACACCAGGTCGGGGATCTCGCGAAAGTCCCGCTCCAGCATCGCGCGGTAGCCGGCAAGGCCGACGGGGGTGGCGTTGTAGGTCACCTGCGGGTGCACGAAATCGCCGAGGCGCTCCCAGCCCTGGCGGTTGAGGCAGTCGATATACCCTCGGTAAAGGTCGGCGAGCTGGTTTCGGGTCATGGCGTGTTCTCCTTTTTGAAAAGCACTCATCGACTTTGCCCTTGTGTGAGTCTACGGCGCGCTGGTTATATCACCCAGCAGTTGCCCAAGCCCTTGCGGGGTTGAATAGAGGGCTTCCAGCGCCGCGACGTCGGCCAGTTGCTCTGCGGACAAGGCTTTTTCCTCATGCTCAAGCTGGCCGCGTATATCGTCCTCGTACTCGGACAGCTTTTGATTCAGCGCCACGCGCACGAGACCGCATGCCTTGAGCTTGTTAGGTTCAAAGCCCTTTCCCGTATCCACATGCTCGGCGAGGGTCGCTGTTGCGTAAGCGTACCCTTGTGCCGCGGCCTTGAGCAGCCATCGGTTCGCCGTTGGATAGTCTGCCGGCACTGCACCGCTGCTGCTGTACAGATAGCCAAGCATGTACTGCGCTTTGGCCCGGCCCGCGTCACCAGCGCGGGTATACCACCCAATGGCGGCGGGTACGTCTTTGGGGGTGCCGATGCCATTCAGGTTGGCCATCCCAAGCCATTCGTATGCCTCGCTATTGCCTGACTGGGCGGCCTGGGTCAGCAACTGGATGCCTTGCTGAGGGTTTTTCGGCGTGCCTACGCCCGTGAAATAAAAGGTCGCCAACAGCGTTTGGCCCTCAGCATCGCCTCGCGCACTGGCTTTGCGCGCCCAGTAGAATGCCTTGCGGTCGCTTTGCTCAACGCCAATGCCTCTGAAATAGGCGTCGGCAAGCCGTTGCTGGGCGCGGGCATGACCTTGCTGCGCAGCCTTGCGATACCACACCGCGGCTTGAGCGCTATCGCGCGGCATTTCCACGCCGCCGTAGTTTGCATCCCCCAAAAAAAACTGGGCTTCAGAGTTGCCTTTCTCGGCTGATAGCGTGATCCACTCCAGGCCCTTGCGGTGATCAACGGCTACACCGCGCCCGAAAAAGTAAAAAAAGCCGGTTTTGAACTGTGCGAAGGTCTCGCCTTTTTCCGCCGCGCGCAAATACCACTCTGCGGCCTTGACCGGGTTTTTATCGACGATGATGCCTTCGTCGTAGAAGGCGCCGATCAACAGTGTGGGGCTGTGGGGGCTGCGCCACAGACTGATCGCCAAAGCGACCAAGCAATAGGCCAGCAGGCCAACGCACAGTAAAGCGAGGGGTAGGGCAAAGCGGCGCAATGTCGAATCCATTCGTGAGGTGCAGGTGGGCAGTGTAGCGGCGCTTGCGAGCGATGGCATCACTCGCTGTTTCGCAGCGACCTCAAGCGCGACGCGCCATCAACAGCACCGTCGCCGCTGCCGACAACAACCCTGCGCAGCATCGATTGAAAATCCGTTTACCGCGCGGCTCGGCAAACCAGCGACGCATGTGCAGGCCCATGTAGGCATAGGCGCTGATGGCGATCCATTCCAGCACCAGGAACATAGCGCCCAGCAGCGCAAATTGTGGCGTGATCGGCTGGCCTGGCACCACGAACTGCGGCAGGAAGGCCGTGAAGATCAAGATAGCCTTCGGGTTGCCCGCTGCCACCAGAAACTCCTGACGCGCCAACGCCCACAAACCCACCTTGGCCGTCGCCGATTCAGCCTCTGCCTGCGGATTAGCCCGCCACAACTGAAACGCCAGATAAAACAGATACGCCGCGCCCAGAATCTTGATCGCGTAAAACAACAACTCCGAGGTTTGCAGCACCACCGCCAGGCCCGCCGAGGCGAGGGCGATCATGCCGGCGAAGGCCAGCAAGCGGCCAACACCGGCAAGGCAAGACGTGCGATAGCCGTAGCGGGTGGCGTTGCTGACCGACAGCAAGTTGTTCGGGCCTGGCGCCATGTTCAGGGCGAAGCAGGCGGGGAGGAAGAGGGCGAGCGTGGCAAGGTCCATGGCGGCTCCGGGATGGGCGGGGAGCGTTGAGGATAAGGGCAGTTGAGCTGGCTGGACAATCCGCGCGTTGCAGCGAACGGCGCAAGCGGGCCGACCTAAACCAGTAACCAGCATTCCATTCCGGCATAAATGTTAGTCCCGGTTGCCGTCTACAGGGGGCTCATTGCCTCCTTCAATCTTCCTGCTGTGGCGCCAACCTGGCGCCTCGCCGAGTCGTTCCCACATGGGCGGGCGGCGCAATGCAAGCCAGATTGAAGGTACGCCACATGAGCAAAAAACTTGAAGGCAAGGTCGCGGTTGTCACGGGTGCCAGCGCCGGAATCGGCCTCGGCATCGCCAAGGCGTTTGCCAATGAAGGCGCTCGCGTGTTCATCACGGGCCGGCGTCAACCTGAGCTCGACCGCGCGGTCGCTGAGATTGGCCACGGTGCGGTGGGCATTCAAGGCGATGCGGGCAAGCTTGCCGACCTGGACGCGCTGTACGCGCGCATCAAGGAAAAAGCCGGGCGCATTGATGTACTGGCGTTGAACGCGGGTTTCTATGAGTTCATGAAGCTCGGCGAGATTACCGCGGAGCATTTCGACAAGACCTACAATGCGAACGTCAAGGGCCTGCTGTTCGGCCTGCAGAAAGCGCTGCCGCTTCTGGGAACAGGTGCATCGGTAATATTCACCGGTTCAATCGCCGCTTCGATCGGCATCCCCAGTATGTCCGTCTATTCATCGACCAAGGCGGCCGTCCGCAACCTGGCGCGCGGTTTCATACTGGACACCAAGGAACTGGGCATCCGCATCAACGTATTGAGCCCCGGCCATACGCTTACCCCAGGACTGCAGTCGCTGATTCCCGAGGCTGCGCGTGCCGGCCTTGTTGGCAGCATTCCGCTGTCCCGCTTGGGCAGCCCGGAAGACTTGGGCAAAGCGGCCGTATTTCTCGCCTCTGATGACAGTGCCTACGTTACCGGCATCGAGCTCGATGTCGATGGCGGTGTCTCGCAGTACTGAACTGAAACTTGAGCACCGAGTGGGGACGGCCGCGTTATCTGATTGGCGCGGCGAACCCATTCGCACAGCCAACTTCGCCAAAGGATGTATCGATGCAAAGAGTACTCCGCAAGATCATCATGTTCTCAGCATTGTCCTTGTTCGCCGGCGTTGTAATTGCGCAATCTGGCGACGACGTCAACCTGGTCGATATCCCGACCAGTGCCGCTCACAAAATTACCGTCGAGCGACGTGGCAAGATTGTACTGATTGGTATCAACCGACCCGATATCCAGAACAGGCTTGATCCGCAAGCGTACCTGGCCCTCGCCAAGGCGTATTACGACTACGACCATGATCCTTCACTGCGCGCCGCTGTGTTGTTCGGGCACGGCGACAATTTCTCGCAGGGCCTTGACGTTGAGGGCTTCAAGGCGGTTGCCAGCTCGGGCGGACCTACGCTCGGTGCGGGGCTGATCGACCCGCTCGGCAAGAAAATGCCCTATCTCACCAAGCCTCTGATCGTGGCGGTTCACGGCGACACTTGGAACATGGCGCATGAGCTGTTTCTTGTCGGCGACATACGGGTTGCGGCGAACAACACTGACTTCGGACAGGATGAAAACACCCATGGTCGTTTCCCGGGCGGTGGATCGACAGTACGATTCGTGCGCGAAGCCGGCTGGGCCAATGCCATGCGCTACATTCTGACGGGCGATCATTGGACCGCCCTTGAAGCCTATCGCATGGGCACGGTGCAGGAGATCCCTGACCCACAGTCAGCCCTCGACAAAGCGATCGAGTTGGCAAACCGGATCGCCGCCAATGGCCCCTTAGGGGTCAAGGCATCGCTAGCCTCTGCGCATCGCGTCATCGACCCGGTGCAAGCCGGCGCTCTGTCGGAATTGGATGCGCAACGCGCAACGCTGTATAAGTCAAACGACTTCCAGGAGGGGCGCAAGGCAGAAGCTGAAGGGCGATTACCTGTCTATCACGGCAATTAAAACTGTCGCCTAGGGCGCGACCTGCTGAGCGGGTCGCGCCATTACCGACGGCGGTGCAACTCGATCAAGGGTGCCGGGCTAATCATTCGCGAATGGGTGCTGACGCTGCAGTCAACGATAAGGTTTGAACGAATGATGCGCATGATTGACGATTTAAAGATCAGGTACCCCAAAGCCAGTGCATGGGCATTTGGGGATACTCCAGAGATGGCAGATGAGCTGGCTGACCGTGTAGCTAAAGGCATTAAAACAGCGTCATGTTGCTCACTTTCATCATTCAACCATCAAGATGAATCGTCAGCGATTGGTGGTTACAGCATCATCCTCAACAGTCAGGGCGAGCCAGTATGTGTCATCAGGCTTGTTTCGCTGCGTATCATTCGTTACTGCGACGTGAATGAAGCGTTTGCAAGAAAGGAAGGCGAAGGGGATCTCAGCCTCGGGTATTGGGCGCAGGGTCATAAAGCTTTTTTTCAACGGGAAGGCTCGTTCGACGCGGCGATGGAGCTTGTGGCAGAAGAATTCGAGTTGGTGGAAGTGGTGTAAAGCACAACGTTATCCCGCCAACGGTTTTTGGCGTGCTAGCAACGGTTTGTTTTTTTCAGTGGCAATGTCCGCTTTGGGCCGACAACTGCCTTTCAGGAAACTGCACCTCAACTACTCCAGGCTGCCCGCGAGCACCAGAAAGGCTGGCCGTACCAACGCCCTAATTACACCGGAAGGCGTCGAGCGATGCGTGCGTTGAGGCCGCAATGGCGACAACGCACGTGGATCATTTCACCGCTGACAATCAACACCAGGCAAGTCTCTTAAAACCACGAACTACTCGGGGCATCGGCGTTGCCCATATGCCTGACAAAGGCTGCGCCTTCGATATGGTAAACCGTTGGTTCGTCGGCGAAATAGGTCTCCAACCCCTGCATAAACACCCGATGGTCCTCACTCGCCTCGAAGCCTGGCGTGTGATCTTCAAGTGATGCCCACTTCACGATCAAGTTGAACACCTGCGGCGTTTCAATGCCTTGTGCGAGCAGGTGCCCGCAATAGCCCTTCGCTCGACACAGCAACGGCTCGACCTGGGTAAATGCGCGCCTGAACGCTTCAACCTGTTCTGTGTAAACCGGGAGCTGGGCGATTTCATAAATCATGGTGTTCCTCCAAAAATGAGTTCAACGGTGCTCACGCGATGAGCGATGGCACGACGGCAATCGCGACTTTTCCTTGAACACCGTTGTGGCGGCTTTCCAGCCGAGCATGGGCCAACGCGATGTCGGCCAACGAATAAACCGCGCCCACGTGGGGCCGCAGCTGACCGCGTTCCACTAATGCGCTCAGCTCGTCCAGCTTGCCGCGATGTTGTCGGGTGAACACAAAGTGATAGGCCGCGTTTTTGCCCCAGGCCTGAACCAGGTTTTGCGGCTGCGTGATGTCCACGATCGAGACCACGCGGCCCCGTTGTGCGAGCGCGTCGGGGCTGCGTGATAAGGTGTCGCCGCCGAGGGTGTCGAACACCACATCGACGCCGCGGCCCGCCGTTTCGCGCAGGATGGCCTCTACGTAATCCTCGCTTTCGTAGTCGATGATCACGTCAGCGCCCATGCTTCGCGCAAACTCAATGTTGGCCGCGCGCACGGTGGTGAACACCCTTGCCCCAATGGCTTTGGCCAGCTGGATTGCCACGTGGCCGACGCCGCCTGCGCCACCGTGTATCAGCACGCTTTCGCCAACCCTGAGCGTCGCGCGTTCGGCGAGTGCTTCCCACGCAGTGCCGCCGACCAGGCTGAGGCTGGCGGCTTCGAGGTGGCTGAGCGAGGCAGGTTTTTTGCCAATGATGCTTTCGGCGGCCACGTGGTACTCGGCGTAGCTGCCGGGGCCGTCGAATATTTGTGGGGTGTACCAGACTTCGTCGCCTGGGGCGAAGGCGGTCACACCTGGCCCGATGGCTTCGACAACGCCAGACACGTCGTGGCCGGTAATGGCTGGCAGTGGCACCGCGTCGGCGTAGTCACCCCGTCGTACCTGGTAATCCAGTGGGTTGATGGCGGCGGCGTGTACGCGCACCAGGACGTGCCCCGTATGGGGCACGGGCTTGGGCACGTCGCAGAGTTCGAACGCCTCGGGCCCGCCAAAGGATTTAAGAATCATCGCTTTCATTGCATGACCTCGTTTCGGTAAAAAGGGATATCGGGAAATATCGATATAATGCGATGAAAAAAACCTAGAGTTCTTTCCCCAGGATCTCCACCAGTGCGCTGATGTTGGCTTCGTTACGTTTGTAGTAGGTCCACTGGCCGATACGGCGGATTTCAACCAGGCCTGCGCGGTGCAGGGTCGCCAGGTAGTCAGACACGGTCGACTGGGAGAGGCCGACGCCTTCCTGGATGCTGCTGACGCAGACGCCCACGGTATGAACGTCTCCCTCGTCTTGGGCGGGGAAGTTTTTTTCGGGATCCTTCAAACCTTGCAGGATATCGAGCCGCGTGCGGTTTGAGAGGGCTTTGAATATGTCGAGTAGGTCCATGCGCCCGATAGTATCGGGATTTACCGATATGTCAATGTGCGAGTCAGCCGCCTAAGTTTTAGCTGAGGGCTGCCGCCAGCGGATGAGAAGGCTTGCGAACGATCACATCAAAACGGTGCCCGTTGAGCAGGCCGGAAGGGGTTGTGCTGGATGTGTGCGACTCACGAAGCCGGATTATTTCCAAGCCCTTGCACATCGCGCGAATGGCTTGCTCGGTGTGGAAGGTCATGTGCGTACGCGTCGCCCAGCTAGGCGTGCGCCAAACAGATGCCCGACGAACACGCCGCCGGGCACCAAGGCATGCAGCACCTGATCCCAGAGCCGCGGGAACCCTGCAGGGCGACAAAAAGGCAGGGCCAGCCCGGCATGGATAACGCCTCTTTATAAGTCATGCGGCAGGCGCTGCCAGCTCAGGAAGGCGATGGCAGCGCATTCTTGCGCCCACATTCTTCAAGGCCATTTGGCGCTTTACTTGAGCGCACGCGCAAAATAATCTCTGCCCGGCAAGCGGCGTCCTGCCGTTTTCAGGCACAGCCAGGCGCGTCACATCTATTGGACGAATTGCGGTAAGGCTTGCGGTTGGGCACATTCAACCGCGGCCACCTTTCAAGGAGAGACTGTTTGGCGAGCACCGATGCTGTTCACACACTGCGCCTGCCGGGCGACCTGGATTATTACGATCGCAGGTCGATCCTGCTGCCGGTCGATGTCACCGCGCTTGAAGCCTGGAACATCATGACGGCCGAACCGGGGCTATTCCTGCGCATGGCGTTTGGGATCAGGGACGCCATTTGCGCATTGTTTGGTGTGAAACGTATTGGCGGGTTTTCCGGCACGCGGCGAGAGCGTGTGCAGGTCGGTGAGCGGCTGGACTTCTTTTTGGTGGAGCACAGCACTCCCGACGTACTGGTGCTAACCGAGCGCGACCGGCATCTGGATGTGATGATCTGCCTGTCGATCAGCGATCGTGTGTTCACGATCACCTCATCGGTGGTCATTCATAACGCCTTTGGCCGCTTTTATATGGTGCCGGTCGGTCAGGTGCACAAGCTGATCGTCAACCGTGACCTGAAGCGACTCAAACGCCGCCTTGAAGGGTAGGGCGGCGGCTCAGTCGCCTTTTTCCATCGCCGCGTAATACGCCACCAGCGCATTGGCGTGGCCATGGCCCATGCCGTGTTCGGTTTTAAGCCAGGCGACCCTTTCCATGTGCTTCTGGGCATTGACGGTTTTGAGCAGGTCCAGCCAATGGCTGATGGGCTGCCCATACTTTTTTTCAATGGCGGGGAAGTACGACGCCGGCCCGCTTGTTGTTGTGTCGTCGGTCATGCTGCACGCTCCCTTTGGTGCGCACGGTCAGCGAGGGGGTTCTCGCCTGAACTCAGGCTAGTAAAACGTGAGGGATTTCGCCTGCCCATGGATACCCGTTCGACATTTTTGGAAGATAGCTAAGCAAGTTAGCTATATGCTAGTGTGGCTGCCACCCCGCGATCCAGAGCAGCCAAACGCATGAAACCATCCGCATCTGTCCCCGTCCCCGACCCACGTGGCCTGCAGATCGCCAGCGATGCTGTTGCGCAGCAGCTGCAACAGATCGCCATCCTGACGCGCAAAGCCGCCAGCCATCTTGCCGATTCTTTGTCCATCAACCAGACCGACATGGCGGCGCTGGAGCACTTGATCACTGACGGCCCATTGCCACCGACCGAGCTTGCCTCGCGCCTGTCGGTGACGACCGCCGGCATCACCCAAGTCATCGACCGCCTGGAGCGTGCCGGCCATGTGATTCGTGAGCGCCAGCTTGATGACAAGCGCCGCGTGATGGTGTGTCCGGTTCCCGCCTCGGTGGCCCTGGCTTATCAGCACATTGCGCCAATGCTCAGCGGCCTGAACGCCGTACTGGCGGCGCTTGGGGGCCAGGAGCGCGCGGTAGTCGAGGCGTTTCTTGGCCAGGTGATCGAGGTTTACCGCAGCACGTTGCCGGGCAGCAGCGCCGCTTCAAATCCACAGCAGGAGGCCTGATGAAACCCCAAAAGATTCTTGTCACCGGCGCCAGTGTCGCCGGCCCGGCGCTGGCGTATTGGCTGTCCCGGCAGGGCATGCACGTCACAGTGGTCGAAAGGGCACCGGCTTTTCGCGATGGTGGGCAGACGATCGACGTGCGGGGTGCGGGCCGCGTTGTGGTGCAGCGCATGGGCCTGGAGGAACTGATTCGGGCCAATACAACCCACGAACAAGGCATTGCCTTCGTTGACCGCCACAACCGGACAAAGGCCTTCATCGGCGTGAACGACTTTGACGGCGAAGGGCCAATCGCTGAACTGGAGATTCTGCGTGGCGAACTCGCCAAGCTGTTGATCCAGCACAGCGAGGACCGGGTCACGTATCGGTTTGGCGACAGCATTGAAACCCTGCACGACGATGGCCAGCAGGTGCATGTGCGCTTTGCACAGGGGACCGAGCAGGTTTTCGACCTGGTGATTGTGGCGGAAGGGATTGGCTCGACCACGCGCAATCACGTGTTCGGCAGCGAAGTCCAGCGCCGCCCGCTGGATGTATACACCGCCTATTTCACCCTGCCGCGTGAGCCAAGCGACGGCCAGATCATGCGCTGGTACAACATTCCCGGCGGGCGCTGTGTGTGTTTACGCCCAGACAACCTGGGCACCACGCGGGCGTTTTTGTCGTTTCAGCAAGCACCCAACGGCTACGAAAAACTCGCACCAGACGCGCAGAAATCCTTGCTCAAGCAACGCTTTGCCGACGCCGGTTGGGAGACGCCCCGCGTATTGGCGGGGCTGAATGACACAACCGACCTTTACCTGGAAGCGGTAGGTCAGGTCAAAATGCCCCGTTGGTCCAAGGGCCGTATTGCACTGGCGGGCGACGCAGCCTATTGCGCCTCGCCCATCAGTGGCATGGGCACCAGCCTGGGCCTGTGCGGGGCGTATGTGTTGGCTGGCGAGTTGGGGCGCCATGCAGATCACACCCAAGCGTTCGCCGCCTATGAAACCCTGATGCGGCCCTACGTGGCTCAAGCGCAAGGCGTGCCCAAATTTGCACCGCGGTTGGCATCACCTCATTCGCGCGTTGCAATAGCGCTCGGCCACGCCGTATTGCGGCTGGCGACAGCGCCTGTTTTTAAAAAGCTGCTAGGCAAGTTTCTTTCCCCCAAGGCTGACGCCATTGACCTTCCGGACTATGCCCTGAAACGTCAATTCAAATGAATGACCTTCTTTGAGGTGTATAGGCGTATGGTGGTTTATACCCTCAGTTCAGGCATTCAACATGGACGGCAATTTAGGCGGGCGCTTAAAGGAAGAGCGCAAACGGCTTTTACTCTCCCAGCACGATTTTGGTGTGATCGGGGGCGTGGCCGAAAACGCACAAGGCCACTATGAAAGGGGCGAGAGATTACCCAAATCGGATTATCTGATGGCTATCCGTCGCAAAGGGGTCGATGTGCTTTACGTGCTGAGCGGTGAGCGTTCGCACATGAGCGCGGATGACCTTACTGTGGAAGAAACCGAAGTCGTCAATCAGTACCGCACGCTGCACGAGGCGGATCAGGGCGCGATTGCTCAGATCACCTCCTCATTGTCCCGAGACGCATGACTTCATTGATGAAACCTGCGCCCCAAAGCATCCAGGCGCACCGCAATCGGCGGTAACCGTTCACTGCTGCGCGCCAGCGTCTCCACATCATCCGCGGTGCTTTGCGCAATGCTTTGCACCGCCTGCAAGCGCCCGACAATCTCCAGGTTGGCCGTGGACTGCTCGCGCGTGGTGCTCACAATTCGCCCATTCAGTGCGTCGATGCGCGCGATATCGGCGCCTACCGCTTGCAGCATCTGCACGGCCAACTGGCTGTCTTGTACGCAACGCTCTACGCCTTGCTGGCTGTCATGCATCGCCTCGACGGCCTGACGGCTGCCGTGTTGCAAGCCTTCGATGATCTGTTTGATTTCCTGAGTGGACACCGCCGTGCGCTGGGCCAGGCTGCGCACTTCATCGGCGACCACGGCAAACCCTCGGCCTTGCTCGCCGGCGCGCGCGGCTTCGATGGCGGCGTTGAGGGCGAGCAGGTTGGTCTGGTTGGCGATGCTGCTGATCACTTCGAGCACCGAGCCGATCTGCTCGGCCTGCACGGCGAGGTCTTGCACGGTTGAGTGGGTGCCGTGAATGCGTAGAGCCAGTTGGTTGATTTCATGCTGCGCGCGGCCGACGCTTTCCTGGCCGCGTACGATTTGTTGGCTGGCTTGGCCTGCGTGCTCGACAGCCTGTTCAACGTGCACGGTGATGTGGCCCATGGCGTCTTCCATGCGCTGCATCGAGCCGGTCATCTGGGTGATTTCTGCCAACTGATGGCGTGCGCCTTTTTCCAGCGTGCCGCTGGCACTGGCCAGTTCCTGGCCGAGTTGGCCAAGGCCTTGGGAGTCGCGGGCCACACCGTCGATCAGGTGGGTGATTTGCTGCAGGAAGTGGTCAAAGCGCTTGGCCAGGGAGACGTGCACCTTGCCTTCACCTTGGGCGGTTTCGACGGTGAGCTGGGTGGTCACGGCGAGCATTTTCTCGAGCATTTCCTGGCTTTCGACCGCCTCACGCTGGCTGTGAATGGCCAGGTAGAGCAGGGCGACGGTCTCCATCACCACATAGAAAGCGTGGACGAACAGCATGCTCCAGCCGCCGTGGTGTTCCATCACAAACACCGGGAAGCCTTGATGTTGCAAGGCATGAAAGACCACGTGATGCACGGCGATCGTTGCCGCCGCGACCAGGATTGGCAGCCAGTCGCGGTAGAACGTCAGCACCGCCAGCAACGCGAAAATGCCGAAGTGTGATTCGATCACGCCTTGCGCCTGGTTGATGTGCAGGGCAGCCATTACCATCAGGCCGGCGCCCAGCAGGCAGCGCATCAAGCGTGTCCCGCCGAGGGCGCGATAGAGCACCGTCAGCACCACACTGGTGCCTGCGCCCACGGTCAGTGCCTGCAGCCAAGTGTCGTGCCAGAACGCCAGCCCGAGTGAGAACAGAAACATCAGCCAGACCAACGCCAGCATGATGCGATCGGCCTTGCGGTAGTGCTCCAGAAAACGCGGGCGGGTGGGCATTCACTCTTACTCCATGTGATCGAGGGGTACAGGCAAGCATGCGGCGTGCCACGACCGGCCACCGGTGGAGTGAAGCAGGTATTCGTGTGCTTTTTGATTCAGGGGCATCCCTGAACGGGACTTTAAGAACGGCTATCCGAACGGATAGCCGACGCTGCGATAACGATCAGAAGGTGTACTTGGCGGTCAGCATCATGTTGCGCGGGTTGCCGTAAGCATCACCGCCGTAGCTCACCGAGTTGGCGATGGTGGAGTAATAGCGCCGGTCGAAAATGTTGTTGGCGTTGAGCTGCAGGTCCAGGTGCTGGTTGACCTGGTAGCCGGCCATCAGGTCGGTGACGGCATAGCTGCCCTGTTTAAGCCGATATTTGCTGCCGTCCGCGAGGTCAAGGTCGTTGTACATGCGGCTCTGCCAGGAGACGTTGCCGCCCACACGGAATTTTTCCAGCGGGCCCTGCAGGTTGTAGCGTGTGGTCAGTTTGAACAGCTGTTCTGGCGTGTCGGTGTCGAACTGCTTGTTGACCTTCTGCGGGTTGGCCTCATCCTTGATGGTGTGCGTACGGGCGTAGGTGTAGCCACCGCCGACCTGCCAATTCTCGGTTAACGCGCCTTGCAGTTCGACGTCGATGCCCTCGCTGCGAATTTCGCCGGAGGCTTCGTTGCAGGAGGCCTGCGGGCAGTTCGGCACGAACACTTGCACCGCTCGGTTCTCCTGATCGACGCGGAACAGCGCCAGGCTCGCGTTCAGCGCGCCGCCAAGGTATTCGCCCTTGATGCCGACTTCGTAGTTCTTGCCGACAATCGGCTTGACCGGCTTACCGGACGTGTCCTTGTCACTCTGCGGCGTGAAGATGTCGCTGTAGCTGACGTAGACCGAGTGATGGTCGTCCAGCTCGTAAATCAAACCTGCGTAGCGGGTGAGGTTGCGGGTGACATGATAGTCGCCGTCGCCGTCACGGTTGTCATAGTCATACCAGTCCAGGCGCCCGCCGAGGATCAGTTTCAACGGGTCGGCGAGGCTCAGGCGCGTGGTGACGTAGACGCCATCCTGAGTGGTGACTTCGCGCTGGTTGTCGGTGTGGACGAAGTCTGGCTTGCCCGCGGTGAGTGGCCAGTTGGTGTCGTACGGACTGTAGCTGTGGGTGGTCAGGTCATAGATGCGCTTGCTGGCGCCCACCACCAGTTCATGGGTACGCCCGAACGCCTGGAAAGGGCCGCTGGCAAAGGCGTCGATGCCGGCCTGGTTTTCATCGTAGGCCGCCTGGTAGACCGTGCGGGCCGGGGTGTTGTTGACCCGGCGCGACTGGTAGGAGCCTGAAAACAACGCGTTCTGTTCGGCGTAGTTGGCGTTGACTTGAAGGCTCCAGTCGTTGGCCAGGCGCTGACGCAGCTCGGCGAACACCGTGTTGATTTCCTGATCCTTGTTCTCCCAGCGAGTACCGGGGTTGTAGGAGCGGGGCAGGTCCAGATGATGGCCGTCCTGACCGACCATCGCCGATCCCCAGAAGTAGTTGGTCTTGTCCTTCTGGTTGGAGAAACCCAGGGTCAGGGTGGTGTCTTCGCTCAGATCCGCTTCGGTGACGGCGTAGAACAGGCCGTGATCTTCCTGGACTTTATCGATGAAACTGTTGGCATCACCGTAAGAAGTAACCACCCGGCCGCGCAATGTGCCGCTGTCGTTGAGCGGGCTGGATGCGTCCAGCTCGCCACGGTAATTGTCCCAACTGCCGGCGGCACCGGTGAGGGTGACTTTCTGCTCGTCCAACGGCCGCTTGCGGATCAGGTTGATGGCCGCTGAAGGGTTGCCGGCCCCGGTGACCAGGCCTGTTGCGCCGCGCACTACCTCGACGCGGTCGAACATGGCCAGGTTCGGCTGGGCGCCGACTGTGGCCCCGTTGTAGCCGCTGGGAATGCCGTCATACATCAGGTTGTCGATGTCGAAACCGCGCGAGGTGTACGACTGCCGGCCAGGCCCGTTGGAGAAGTTCAGGAACAACCCGGGCGTGGCCTTGACCACGTCATTGATGCTGGTCATCGCCTGGTCATCCATGCGCTGTCGCGTGATGACGGTAACGGCCTGTGGGGTTTCGCGCATCGTGAGTGGAAGCTTGGTCGCCGTTGCCATCGAGCCGGTGGTGTAGGACGGGCTGCCTTCGGTGGTCGCACCGAGTTGCTGCTCGGTGTTGATCTGCGTCGCGCCCAACTCGACGACGTCTGCTGGCTGCTGCGTGTCGGCGGCGAAGGCCGCTTGTGAGCTGGCAATACAGATGGCCATCGCGATCAAATTGGGTGAAAAACCTTTACCGCCATGTTGTTGCACAGACATGAAACCGACTCTCCCGGAAGTGCTGTCCCTAGCGAATAATAAAGATTATGATAATTATTCGCATCAGTGTGTCAGATTGGATCCGAGCAAAAAAGCCTTTGACGTTAAATGCTTAACAAATTTTTCACATCGTCGATGCAGCCTTATCGCTAGCTCGGGCGCCAGCAGGTAGTCACTATCCGGCGCAGAACGCCGGCAGTTGGGACGCTATAGTTGTTTTTACACAGCGTTACGTTTAAACATGCGCGTTAATTCCTAATCAAAAGTCAAGAAAAGGCCCCATCACGATGAAAGTCAGCGCACGCAACGTATTCAAAGGCCAAGTCAGCCAAGTGCAGGAGGGCGCCGTTAATGCAGAAGTCGTCCTGACCTTGGCCGGTGGTGAGCAATTGGTGGCGGTGGTGACCATACAGAGCGTGCGCAACCTGGGCATCGCCGTGGGCAAAGAGGCCGTGGCACTGATCAAGGCGCCGTGGGTCATGCTGATGACCGATTCCAGCGACATTCGCCTGTCGGCGCGCAACTGCCTGGAAGGCACGGTACTGAGCGTCAACGACGGTGCGGTCAACGCCGAAGTGGTGATCGAATTGGCCGGTGGTTCGAAGGTTTACGCCATCGTCACCCGCGACGCGGTAGCGGAGTTGGGCCTGGCGCCGGGCGTCAGCGCGACGGCGGTGATCAAAGCCTCGCACATCATTCTCGGCGTGCCGGCCTGATCAACGCACGGTGGCCCGAGTCCATTCGGCCCACCGTGCTCAATTGGCACCACTGTTCAAGCCAAAGAATGTCCTTCCCGACAGTCGTGCGCTGAGCAGCAAAAAACACTCCCCGCCCACAGTCGGTAACCCCGCCAGGTCGTCGCGATAGGTCACAGGTGATCGGCGTCGAACACGGCCTTGGCGAACGCTGCCGGTGCTTCCTGCGGCAGGTTGTGGCCGATCCCGCCATTGATCTGGCGAAATTCGTACTTGCCGGTGAAGCGCTTGGCGTAGTCCTCGGGTTGCGGGTGCGGTGCGCCGTTCGCGTCGCCTTCGAGGGTGATGGTCGGCACGCCGATGGTGGGCGATTGGGCCAGTCGCTGTTCCAGCGCGTCGTATTGCGCCTCGCCGTGCACCAAACCCAGGCGCCAACGGTAGTTGAAAACCGTGATGGCGACGTGATCGGGGTTATCCAGGCCTTTGGCGCTGCGCGCGAACGTGGCGTCGTCAAAGGCCCACTTCGGCGAAGCGGTTTGCCAGATTAGCCTGGCAAATTCGTGGGTGTTCTTCTGGTAGCCGGCGGCGCCGCGCTCGGTGGCGAAGTAAAACTGGTACCACCACTGCAATTCAGCCTTGGGCGGCAGCGGTTGCTTGCCGGCGGCCTGGTTGCCGATCAGGTAGCCGCTGACAGACACCAATGCCTTGACCCGCTCCGGCCACAGCGCTGAGACGATATCCGCCGAGCGCGCGCCCCAGTCGTACCCACCGAGCACCGCTTGCTTGATCTTCAGTGCGTCCATGAAGTCGATCACGTCCTGTGCCAACGCTGCCGGTTCGCCGTTGCGCAGGGTTTTATCCGACACAAAACGCGTGGCGCCATAGCCGCGGGCATACGGGATCAACACGCGGTAGCCTTTGGCTGCCAGCCACGGCGCGACATCGGCGTAACTGTCGATGTCGTAGGGCCAACCGTGCAGCAGGATCACCACCTGGCCGTTGGCCGGGCCAACGTCGGCGTAGGCCACATCGAGCACCCCGGCCTTGACGTGCTTGAGCGCGCCGAAGGCGGTTTGGTGATGGCTGGCCGGCGTTGGCGGCTCGGGCATTTCAGCATGAGCCACGCCCAGGGCGCCGAATGGCAACAAGGCCAATGCCAGAGCAAGCGGACGGTGTTTGGAGCGACGGGTCAACAGAGTGTGCATGGCGAGCCTCCTGCGGCTGATGGGTGCCTGACACTCAGTTGACCGCTGCGCTGTATCGCGCATGTTTCAGGAACGGTCCCGGGTTAAACGCTGTGTATCGCCACGGCTGCTGTACACAGTGCGATACATAACCGCCCGCTCTACGTGAACACGATCTCATACGGCTCGCGCATGCGTTCGAGCAGTTCCTGGGCGAGCATCGGCGCGAGCCCGATGGCCGGGTCGCCGACCAATTGGCTGGCGTAGGCATGAGCGGCGTGCAGTTTGCGCGCGACGCTCCAGCTGTCCAGACGCACCTTATGCGCTCGCTGCCAAGGCATCATCGCCGCTTCACGCGCCGGACTGTGCCAGGCCCAGATGGGCAGTTCATAAAGCCGCGCGCCGATCAGGCTACAGGCCTTGGCGCTGGCACGGCCGACGGCGTCGTGGTCGTCATTGCCGTCGTTGCGCCACGTGGTGAACACCATGTCGCCCGGCTGCAGGTAACGCGCAATGAACTGGCTCATCGGCTGTTCACTGCTCGCCAGGGCGTCGTCACGAAAACCGCCGCGAATCCACTTCAAGCTGTGCAGCGGCATGCCCAACCTGCGCAGCGCCTCGGCGCTTTCCTGTGGGCGGATCACACTCAGACGGCTCGCCGGCCATGCGTGAGACCCCGGATGGCTGGCGCTGCCGTCGGTGATCGAGATCAGCAGCAGCGGGTGCTCCAGGGTACTGAGCAGTTGCAGCAGCCCTCCACACGCCAGCACTTCATCGCCAGGGTGCGGAGCAATCACCGCCACGCGCGCACCAGGTGGCACCAGCGAAGAGGGAGGGATAGCGGGAATTTGCGCCAACTGTGGCGCGCTGTTCCAGATTTGCGCGGGACCGCGGCGGCCCTCGCTTAAGGAGGCAGGCTTCATGGGTGTCACGTCCTTGTCGATTGATGCTGGCCGTACCCCGTTGACGGGACGACGCTCTTTTTTTTCAGCGCAGACTCCGCTGCGGTGATGCGCGGTACTCCAACCCTGGAATACCGGCAAGGCGCTATCAGCATAGTCAAGGATTCATGGCTTTTACATCGTGAAATGTTGATTTTTTCAGCTGGCCTGCATGAGGCTTTTCAAATAGTCACCAAAACCGCCTTCGGCGCGGCAGTCGAGCCGGCCACTGGTAATCACCTGTGGCCGGTGGCTCCAGGCGATGGACGCGCCGCAACGCTCCAGATTGCGCACCAGTTGCACATCTTCATGGCAGGCGAGGGGTTCGAACCCGCCGGCTTGCACATAGGCGCCAGCACTCACGCCCAGATTGGCACCGTGTACATGCCGATGGCCGTCTCGGGCCTGATAGGCCTGGGTGTAGCGAATTTGCGCCGCGGGGTCGAAGCCGTCACTCCAGCCGTCCACGGTCACGGTGCCGCACACCGCGTCGACACCCAGCGCCAATTGCGCTACCAGCCAGTCAGGGGCGACGCGGCTGTCGGCGTCCGTGCACGAAATCCAGCGTGCGCCTTGATTCAGCAAGTGCCGCGCACCCACACCGCGCACCTGCCCGACATTGCGCGCCTGCACCTGCAGGCTTTGCACCGCATAGGCCTGCACGATCGCTGCACTGCCATCGTTGCAGCTGTCGAGCACGGTGAGGATCTGGACCGTTTCGCCGAGCAGCTCCGGATGGCGTGCGGCAACCAACGCAGATTTCAGGCATTCGCCCAGCAGCGCTTCTTCGTTATGCACCGGGATCAGAACGCCGATCATCGCAGCCCCTCGAGGGTTGCGACCGAGGTGCGGTCGCGGCTCCACAGGTCGAGCAGGAAATCACTTTCGTGATGCTGCACCACCGGCGGCATGTCCAGCCTTTGCTGCAGCAGGGCATGCACCTGCTCAGCGGTCTGCGGGCACCCTTCAATGCGTGGACGCCAGTGACAGGCCAGCAGTTGCCCGTCTTCGGTCAAGGCGCCAAGGGCGCAGTCAACCAGGCGGTGCAGATCATCGGCATCCAGGTAGTAGCACAGCTCGCTCAACACGATCAGTTCGAATGAACCTGTCGGCCACTGTTCCGGCAAACGGCTTTGCTGCACCTCGGCATGGGCAAACCCCCGCAGCCGGGTTTGCGCCAGCGCCACGGCGGCACTGGCCGTGTCACAACACACCAGGCGGTCACAGCGCGGCGCCAGTTCGGCGCTCAGCTCGCCGTTGGCGCAACCGGGTTCGAATATCGACGCATACCGCGGGCGGGTCAGCGCCGCCAGGGTCAGCGCGCGTTTGCGCTGCTCGTACCAGCGTTGGCGAAATGCCCAGGGGTCATCATTCCCGGCGAACAGTTGGTCGAAATACGGCGTGGCCACGCTCATACAAACACCACTTCAAAAGGCTGCAGCAGGCGTTCCACCACATAAGGCGCGAGCACAGGCGGCAGGCCGATCTGCGGGTCGCCCTCCAACTGGCTGGCAAACGCGTGGATGGCATGACGCTTACGCGCCACTGTTTCGGGCGTCAGCAGGATTTTGCGCGCACGATCCCAGGGCACCTGGCTGTCTTCCGGGGTTGCCCAGTGCCAGGTCCATACGGGCAATTCATACAGGGTCGCCCCAACCGCATGCGCGGCCTTTGCACTGGCGCGGCCGACAGCCTCATGGTCGCAGTGCCCATCTTCGCGCCACGTGGTGAACACCACGTCGGTGGGTTTGAGGTAGCGTTGAATGAACGCACTCAGTTGTTCTTCCTGCGCCGCCACCTGACTGTCGCTGAACCCTGCGCGCAGCCATTTGAGGCTGTGCAACGGCAAACCCAGGCGGTGCAATGCCTGGGCTGATTCCTGCGGACGCACCACACTCAGGCGCTCCACCGGCCAGCGCTGGGAACCCGGATGGCTGGCGCTGCCATCGGTCACGGAAATCAGCTGAATCGGCCGGCCGATGGCCGCCAGGCCTTGCAGCAGGCCGCCGCAACCGAGCACTTCATCGTCCGGATGCGGTGCAATGATGACTGCCCGATGCCCCTCGGGTACCAACTGTTCGACGCTGATGTGCGGCAGCTCGGCCATGTGCGACGAGGCTTGCCACTGATGCAGTGGCGTGCCCTGGCCTACGATCGGATTGGGTTTCATAACTGCCACCTCCCTGTGGGTTGCTCGGCCACCTGTTCGCCCAACGCCGCCAGGTCGCGCTCTGCATGGCTCTGGCGCACATACACCGGCAGGTCCGCCATCAACTGGGCAAAGTGCGGGTCTTTGCAATAAGGCCCGGCACCTGCCGCACGGCCCACATGGTGGATGACCTGCTCGACAGTGTCTTCGATGCACGCGCGCACCTGCTGCGCTAACAGCCGCGCATCCGCCCGTGGAGCGCGGTCCACCTGTTCTGCACTGTCACGCAACACACAGGCCGCACTGTTGAGCACGCTGTCCACCGCGCCCAGGTGGGCGAGGGCATGGGGCTCGGGGCGCTTGCTGCATTGCTCGCGCAACACCTCGGCCAGGCGTTGCGCGCCGCCGTACCAGCAGGCGGCAATGCCAATCCCGCCTTGCCAGAAGCCAGGGCGGGACAGGTAATCCCCCGGCCCGCCGACGGCAATACCCTTGGCGCCGTCAAACACAATCTCGACGCTGCCAGTGGCGGCCATGCCCACGGCGTTCCAGCCTTCATTGGTGACCATAATGCCGGGCTGATCCATGTCCACGGCAACCAGTTGCTGACGGTCTTCGTCGTCCCAGGCGGTCAGCAAGCCATGACTGACCACCGCCGCCCCGGAACACCAGGCCTTGCGCCCATCGACGATCAACCGATGGCCATCACGGCGCACACGCACCTTGGCGGTCGGCGGTTCGGCGGCCCACATGCCCCACAAGCTGCCCAAGGGCGGCAGGGGGCTTTCGAGTTCAGCGATGATCGCCAACGCATCGGTGTGGCCTTCGAACAACTTGCACAGGCGTAAATCGTGGCCCGCCACCTGCGCCAGACGACTGAATCGCTCCAGCGTCTGGCCACTGCCGGGTAACGGCAGCTGGTCCAGACCTTCTTCCTGAAGGGCCTTCAGGGCTTGGCCCAAAGCGTGCGTGTCCGCATAGCCCCGGTAGCTTTGAAGGAATCCATGCAACGCCATTTCACACCTCGTCGTGCTGCAGTTCAAACAGCAACAGCGAGCGGCCGGTGACTGCGTACTCGTGCTCGAAATCAAAGCGCTCCTGACCGCGCACCGCTGGCTCATTGGTGTCGAGCATGCAGGTCCAGAACTCGCCTTCCGGCACCGGTGGCAGGCGGAAGTTGACCATGTCGTGGTGGGCGTTGACCACCAGCAGCAACGTGGCATCGCCACCCGGGCGGCGAATCCCGGTTTCCTGGGCGCGGCCATCCATTAGCATGCCCAGGCAGCGGCCATGGCTGTCTTCCCACTGTTCGGTGGTCATCTCGTTGCCATCCGGCGCCAGCCAGGTGACGTCCTTCACCCCGATGTCTTCGTTGTAGTCACCCACCAGGAAGCGTCCACGGCGCAGGATCGGATACGCCAGGCGCAGCTTGATCAGGCGTTTTACAAACTTGAGCAGCGCCTTGCCGTCGTCGTCCAGCTCCCAGTTGACCCAGCCGATCTCGCTGTCCTGGCAGTAGGCATTGTTGTTGCCGTGCTGGGTGCGAGCGAACTCGTCACCGGCCACCAGCATCGGTGTGCCTTGGGCCAAGAGCAGGGTGGCGAAAAAGTTGCGCATCTGGCGCAGGCGCAGCGCGTTGATTTCCGGGTCTTCGGTAGGCCCTTCGACGCCGTGGTTCCAGGACAGGTTGTTGTTGCTGCCATCCTGGTTGTTTTCGTCGTTGGCTTCGTTGTGCTTGTCGTTGTACGACACCAGGTCGTGCAAGGTGAAGCCGTCGTGCGCGGTGATGAAGTTCACCGAACTGTACGGGCGTCGACCACGCTGGTTGAACATCTCGCCGGACGCAGTCATGCGTGCAGCAAAGTCTGCCAACTGGCCGTCGTCGCCTTTCCAGAAGGCGCGCACGGTGTCGCGGAAGCGGTCGTTCCATTCCACCCAGCCCGGTGGGAATTTGCCCACCTGGTAGCCACCGGGGCCGCAGTCCCACGGCTCGGCGATCATTTTCACCTGGCGCAGCACCGGGTCCTGGCGGCAGGCCACGAGGAAGCTGTGGCGTTCGTCGAAGCCATCGCGGTAACGGCCCAAAATGGTCGCCAGGTCAAAGCGGAAACCGTCCACGTGCATCTCGGTGGCCCAGTAACGCAAGGAGTCGGTGACCATTTGCAGCACGCACGGGTGGCTCAGGTCCAGGGTGTTGCCGGTGCCGGAATCGTTGATGTAGAAGCGCTTGTCGTCAGGCATCAGGCGATAGTAGGAGGCGTTGTCGATGCCGCGCATGGACAGGGTCGGGCCGCGCTCGTTACCTTCGGCGGTGTGGTTGTAGACCACGTCGAGGATCACTTCCAGCTTGGCTTCGTGCAGGTGCGCGACCATTTCCTTGAACTCGGCAATCTTGCCGCTGGCCAGGTAACGCGGGTCCGGGGCGAAAAAGGCGATGCTGTTGTAGCCCCAATAGTTGGTCATGCCTTTTTGCAGCAAGTGCTGGTCGTTGACGAATGCGTGCACGGGCAGCAATTCCACCGACGACACACCCAGCTGGCGGATGTGCTTGAGCACGTCATCTTCCATCAGGCCGGCGCAGGTGCCGCGCACCGACTCGCCAACCGAAGGATGGCGCATGCTGATGCCGCGCAAGTGGGTTTCATAAATGATCGTACGGTCCCAAGGCACCCGCACCGGCTGGTCGTTACCCCAGGTGTGCGCCGGGTCGATGACCTTGCACTTGGGCACGAAGGGCGCGCTGTCGCGTTCGTCGAAACTGAGGTCATCGTCGGGGTGGCCGATGGTGTAGCCGAACAACGCTTCGGACCATTTGAGTTCGCCCACCAGCTGTTTGGCATAGGGGTCGATCAGCAATTTGTTGTGGTTGAAGCGGTGACCATTGGCCGGGTCATATGCACCGTATACGCGGTAGCCGTAAATCAGCCCAGGGTGGGCGTCGGGCAGGTAACCGTGGAAGGTTTCGTCGGTGTATTCAGGCAGTTCGATGCGTTCCAGCTCAACTTCGCCGGTGTCGTCAAACAGGCACAGTTCAACTTTGGTGGCGTTGGCCGAGAACAACGCAAAGTTGACGCCCAGGCCGTCCCAGGTGGCGCCGAGGGGGAAGGGCAAACCTTCACGAATCCGCGACGGCTCGTTTTCCGGCGTCGGTTGGTTTTTATCTGGTTTGCTCATTGAGTTGCTCCTGCAAGGGTCTTTTTTCGGGCCGAGCGCGACCGTGCTGGCGATCGTTCAGCTGACGCAGTGGATATTCAAAAGGGAACCTCCTGCCGGCAGCGCCGGGAGGAGGCCCGTAAGGTCGTGATGCTTAAGGCTTGGGTTTTTTCGGCGCTGCGGGCTTTTTCGCCGCAGGCGGCGCCGGTTTGCTCGCTGCCGGTGCCGGCGGCTTGGCTTTGGGCGCAGGCTTGGGCGCGGTTTTTGGCTTGGCAGCGGCCTTGGGCTTGCTTGGCGTCAGCGCTTCGGCTTCGGCCAGTTTGCGCGCCATCTCCCAGTGGCGAGTGTCCTCTCCGTGGGGCTTGCCCTCGGATTCCCAGATCTGATGCGCCAATTCGCGAATACGTTTGTCTTCAGTACTCATCACAATGCTCCTCACAGAAAAGTTTCAGCTTTCTTGATCATCAGGATTGATAAAGACATTGACCGGGAAATCCCCCAGGGCAGCGCTGATCAACAGCTCCTTGTTTGGTGTGACTGCGTCTGTATGAAAAAGTCCCTTCCAGTTTTGCGTTGTCGCGGCGAACGGTAATTTAACCCGCGTATCGCCCCAAACCTGCGCGTCGATGTGGGGCCGCTCACCGTTTTCCAGCAAGCGATGAGGCCAGCGCGGCACCACCACCAACAGGCGTTTGCCTTGATGTTCGCGACAGAATGCGACCACATGTTCTGCGTGCGTGCCGGTGACCTCCAGCGGTGTGTAGTGGCCGCTGCGAAAGATCTCCGGGTCGGCCTTGCGCAACGCCAGCACCTGGGCAATCAGCGCCTGCTTGACGCGCCCGTCGCGCCAGTTGGATAACAGTTCAGGGATGTCCGGCGGTGTGTTCAGCGCGTGTTGCCGCGCGTTGAAGTCCACCGGACGACGGTTGTCCGGGTCCACCAGGCTGAAGTCCCAGAACTCATCGCCCTGGTACAAGTCCGGCACACCCGGCACGGTGATGCGAAGCAAGGATTGCGCCAGGCTGTTGACCGCTCCGGCCGCGGCAATGGCGTGAGCGGCGTTGCCCAGGGCGGTGCGCAATGCGCTGCCCGCATCGCTGAGCAACAGGCGCGAGAGAAACGCCTCGACGCCTTGCTCATACGCCTCGTTCGGCGCGCTCCAGCTGCTTTGCAGCTTGGCTTCGCGCAGGGCCTTTTGCTGCCATTGCCAGAGGCGCTGCTGGTAATTCTCGACGTCCAGGTGCAGGTCCAGCGGCCAACTGCCCAGCAACACTTGATACAGGATCAGCTCATCACCGGCCGACGGGCTATTGGCATCCTCGCGCAAGGGTGCGGCGAGGGTGCGCCAGTGCTCAACCTGTTCGACATACCACGGCGCGCATTCACTCAATACCGCCAGGCGTGCGCGGGTATCTTCGCCGCGCTTGTGGTCGTGGGTGGCGGTGGCCAGCAGGTTGTCGGGAAAGGTCTGCAAGCGTTGTTGGTTGACGGTGTGAAACGCCGCCACCGGCGCACTGAACTGCTCGGTGCTGAAACCCACGTCATTGCGCGACAGCAGTACTGCCGAGCGATAGAACGCGGTGTCTTCCACGGCCTTGGCCGCGGCCGGAGAGGTCAGTTGCTGGAAGCGTACACAGGCATGTTTGAGTATCTTGCGCTCGCGCCCGATCGGGCGATGGCGCCACGGCTGGCCGCCCAGCCATTTTTCCAGGTGATCGAGCACCGGCCAGTCGCCTTCGCTCAACGTGCTGCGAGCACCGGCCAGGGCTTGCAGGAAAAACACGTCATCTTTTTCGCTGCGGCCACGGGCGCTGATGTAAGTGCGGTACACCGGGAAGTGCACGATCAGCTCCTGCAAGGCGCGGCGGATCGCGCCCAGGGTCAGGTCGCGGGTCATCACATCGTCACGGGCCACCTGCAGCAGGGCCTGGGCCACGCTTTCGAAGTCACCGGCCAGCGAGCCATTCAGGATCTGCTGGCGTGCCAGCCAGGCTTCTTCGATAAAAGCCGCTGGCCGTCCGCTGTGGCGGGTCCACAACTCGGCAAGCGGCTCGAAGCCTTGAGGATCATGCTGCAGCAACGACAGCTGATTCATGAATTCGTAGCCGGTGGTGCCGTCTACTTTCCAATCTTCGCGCAGGGTTTCGCCTTCACCGAGGATTTTTTCCACGAAGATCGGCAAGTGCCGTTCGGGCGACAGTGAATCAACCCGACGCCGCAGCTTGCGGCAATAACCGCGTGGGTCGGCCAGGCCGTCGATGTGGTCGATGCGCAAGCCATCTATCAGGCCCTCGCTGATCAGCTCGAAGATCTTGCCGTGGGTGGCCTCGAATACCGCCTTACGTTCAACGCGCAAGCCGCCCAATTCATTGACATCAAAGAAGCGCCGCCAGTTGATATCGTCCGCCGCCGTGCGCCAGCTGGCGAGCCGGTAGACTTGCTCTTCGAGCAATTGATGCAGGCGATTGAAACCCTCGGGCTGGCGTGCGTCGAACTCGCCCAGGCGTTGCTCGATGGCACGGCGCACGTCGCTTTCGGTCGCGCGTTCGGCCAGCGCCTGCTTGAGCCAGGCGGCTTCGTGGTAGGCATCATCCTGATAGGCCAGCGCGCTGAAACGCTCGGCCAACGGCCGGAGCAGCGCGTCGGCGCCGAGGATCAACGCGTAGTCGCGCGGGCAGATCGGGAAGCGGTGCTCGTAATGCTCGACGTAAAACGCCCCATGCTCGGCGTCAAAATGCAGCGTCAGCGCGCCGGTCTGCAAAGCCTCGCCATAGTCGCTGCCCAGAAACGGCATCAGCAGTTGGCCTTTGAGCAACGGGTCCGGCGAGTGCCACTGAATATCGAAGAACTCGCTGTAGGGGCTCAGGCGTCCCCATTCGAGCAGGTCCAGCCACCACGGGTTGTCCGCGCCACCCACGGCCATATGGTTGGAGACGATATCGAGGATCAGCCCCATCTGGTGCTCGCGCAGTGCAGCAACCAGGCGCCGCAACGCGGGCTCGCCGCCCAGTTCGGGGTTGACGGTCGTCGGGTCGACCACGTCGTATCCGTGCATGGAGCCCGCGCGGGCACTGAGTATCGGTGAGGCGTACACATGGCTGATGCCTAGCTGGGCGAAGTACGGCACCAGAGGCACCGCATCATCCAGGGTAAAACCTTTATGGAATTGCAGGCGCTGAGTAGCGCGCAGGGGCAGTGCTTTCATCGGTCACGCTCATAGGCTTGGTTGCGCGCAACGGCCAGCAGTTCGAGGCGGCGGGCGGCGCCGGCGTTGTCGAGCAGGCTGGCGGCTTCGCCCGGCAGGCGACGGCGCCAATTGGGATGGGTGTCGGTGGTGCCGGGCAGGTTGGCTTGTTCTTCGATGCCCAGCGCGTCCTCCAAGGGCAGCAATACCAGCGGCGCACGGGTATGGCCGAGGTAGCGCACGCTGGCGTCGATCATGTGGTCGGTGTCGTTGCGGATTTCATCGACAAAGTTCTGCGGGTCCTGGCTCAAGGCCTGGCGCAGTGCCTGACGTTCGCGCAGGCGGTGTTCGCTCCATTGCTCCACCGTCGGTGCGTCGATCAGGCCGAGCTGGATATTCCACTCGATGTCGCGGCTGTGCCACCAGCCGTTGAGGGTCGGCAAGTCGTGGGTGCTGGTGGTCGCCAGGGCGTTGTCCGGCCAGTCAAGGATCGGCCTGAATTGGCCATCGTGACCTTGCTCGAACAGCAGCACGCGCATGCCCAGAATCGACCGCGCGCTGAGTTTTTCGCGCAGGCCATCGGGCACGGTGCCGAGGTCTTCACCCAGCACAATCGCCTTGTGACGCTGGGATTCCAGCGCCAGCAGTCGCAGCAGGTCGTCCACCGGGTAATACAGGTACGCACCCTCGCGCGGGGAGGCATCCATGGGGATCACCCACAGGCGTTGCAGGCCCATCACATGGTCGATGCGCAGGCCACCGGCATGGGCGAAGTTGGCCCGCAGCATCTCGATGAAGGCGCGGAAGCCGTTGCGTTTGAGACCTTCGGGGGAAAACGCAGAGATGCCCCAACCTTGACCGGCGCGGTTGAGAATATCGGGCGGCGCACCCACGGTGAGGTTCGCCAGCAATTCATCCTGGCGGCTCCAGGCCTGGCTGCCGCCGCCGTCGGCGCCGACGGCCAGGTCGGCAATCAGGCCGACGCCCATGCCGCTGCCACGCGCGGCTTGTTGCGCACGCTCCAGGCAACGCGCGATCAGCCATTGGCTGAACGCGTAGAAGCCGATTTCGTCGCGGTGTTCAGCGGCGAACTTAACCAGTTCAGGGCTTTGCGGCGAGCGCCAGGCTTCGGGCCAGTGACGCCAGTCGAGGTCCTCTCCCGCGGCGGCGCGAACGGCCTGCACGGCTTCGAAACGGCAATGGTTCTCCAGGGCTTCACCGCCGTTCTGGCGAAAGCTCAGGAAATCGGCATGCTGCGGGTGTCCGCCGTGGCGGAAGTCTTCATACAGCGCGCGCAGCAGGCGCTGCTTGGCCTTGGCGGCGGCGGGCCAGTCGATCAGGGTGTGCTGTTCCAGCGTGTGCAGTTCTTCGGTCAAACCGCAGGCGTCGATGGCATTGCGCACTTCGCGCTCGCCCAGGATGCAGGCAGGCGAGGCGTACAGGCTGTTCAGAAACAGGCGGCTGGACGGCGAGTAGGGACTGTAGCGCTCGGTGTCGGCGCTGAACATCGCGTGCATCGGGCTGATCGCCAAGGCATCGGCGCCGCGTTCGGCGGCGGCGCGAACCATGTGCTCCAACGCCTGCGTGTCGCCAAAACCACCGTCGCCGAGACGACGCAGCGCGTACAGTTGGGCGCTCAAACCCCAGGCGCGCGCCGGTTGGGCGTCGACGGCTTCAGCCACGCTGTAGCAGTGAGCAGGCGCCACGGCCAGGGTGAAGGTCTGGTCGTCGATGTGCACCTGGTGATAGCCCAGCGCGATGACGCCTGGCAGCACGGCATCACCGTCGAGGCGCAGCTCCAGGGTTTCGCCGGTTTCCAGGCTGACCCGGCAGGGCGTGTCTGCGGCAAAGTAGCGTGCCAGGTCGAGGCCTTCGCCGCTGTCGACGGTCATCAAGGGCGGCAGATGCTTGTCTTGCTGCACCTGTTCGAGTTCGAGCAGGCTGGCGTTGATTTCGGCATCAGTATCGGCCGGGTGGCCCAGGCCTTTGAGAACGGCGCGCAAGGCGCCGGGTTTAACATGTTGCGGACGGCCGTTCGCGTCGATCCAATCGACGGCCAGGCCCGCTCGGCTGGCGAGTATTTCCAGGTTCGCTTCGCTCAAAGGTGCTCTCCAACAGGGGATAGGGCAACGCGTGCGCTGAAAGGCGCCAAGTGCGCCCCTTCACCGGCAGGCGTTTCAAATAGCAGGTGCGGCGGCGCAGGGTGATCCAGCGGTTCGGCGCCCAGGTTTAAGTCAATCTGCAACACACTGCCGTTGCCCAGGCGCCAGCGCGCGCTGACGGCGCCTTGCCCCAGCACCTGCGCGCCCAAGGCCACACTGCCGGGCAAGTGCGGCACGATCTGCTGGTGGCGCAGGCTCAACAGTTGGCGGTAGAACTGGGCGTGCTGGTTTTCGGTGAAGGCGGGTGCCGATTGCAAAAAGGTGGGCAGGGCATTCGGGTCGGGAATGTGTTCACGCCTTTGCGGGTCTTTGAATGCGGCAAAATCAGCAAACTCGTTGCGCCGGCCTTCGCGCACGGCTTCGGCCAGCTCCCCATGGTGATCGGTGAAAAACAGGAACGGTTCCTCGGCGTTCACTTCATCACCCATGAACAGCAACGGAATCATCGGCGACAACAGCAATAACGTCGTGGCTGCCTTGAGCGCCTGCGGCGAGCACAGCTGATGCAGGCGTTCGCCCAGTGCGCGGTTGCCGATCTGGTCGTGGTTCTGCAAAAACGCCACGAAGGCGCTGGGCGGCAAGTCCCCACTGGGTTCGCCGCGCTCATGGCCGTGGCGGGTGGTGTGGCCCTGATAGATAAAACCCTCACCCAGGCAGCGCGCGAGTTTTTCGGTAGGGTTTTCAGCGAAGTCGCTGTAATAGGCGTCGGTTTCGCCGGTAAGCAATACGTGCAGCACGTTGTGGAAGTCATCGTTCCACTGCGCGTCGAAATCGTTCTTCAGCAGGCTGGCCTGGTTCAGCTCGTTTTCCAGCACCAGCCAGACATGCCGACCTGTGTCTACCTGTTGGCGAACACGGTGGGCCAGTTCCTTGAGAAAATCGGGATTGTCGATTGCGTGCACCGCATCCAGGCGCAGGCCATCAAAGCGGTATTCGAGCAACCACATCAAGGCATTGTCGAGGAAGAAGTCGCGCACCTCGCGACGATCAAAATCAATGCCTGCGCCCCAGGGCGTGTGCACGTCTTCTTGAAAGAAACCGTTGGCGTATTGGCCCAGGTAGTTGCCGTCCGGGCCGAAGTGGTTGTAAACCACGTCGAGCATCACCGCCAGGCCGTGTTCGTGGGCGCTGTCGATCAATTGCTTGAGCTGTTCCGGCGAGCCATAAGAGGAGTGGGGCGCATAGGGCAGAACCCCGTCGTAACCCCAATTGCGTTCGCCGGGAAATTGCGCCAACGGCATCAATTCAATCGCGGTGACGCCCAGTTCAGCCAGGCGTGGCAGCTGCTTTTGTACGGCGGCGTAGCCACCCAGCACACCCACGTGCAGCTCGTAGATCACCGCTTCATGCCATGGGCGGCCTTGCCAATGGCTGTGTCGCCACTGATAGGCGAGTGGATCGACAACCACGCTCCAACCATGAACATCCTCGGCTTGCGCCCTGGATGCCGGGTCGGGTACGTCGTTTTCGCCGTCGATGTTGTAGCGGTAGCGAGTGCCCGCCGGGCACTGTATCTCTACCTCAAACCAGCCATCTGCCTGGGGCAGCATGGCGATGGACTTGCCGTCTTCCAATTCAACGCTGACATAAAACGCGTCTGGCGCCCACAGGGCAAAACGCGTGTGTTGCGCGTCCAGCATGATTGCGCCGTGGGGCCAGGTTTCCAGAGTCCGTGACGGCATCTATGAAGCCCTCCCTTGATTATTTGTTCGATTTCCCCAGTGCTTTAACCACAAGCTGTTCGTACAGTTCGGCGTAGGGTTCCACCGCCTGGGACCAGTTGAACGGCTGCGTCATAGCACGGCTGCGCATCGCATTGAGCAGGCCGGTATTGGCAAATACCCTGAAGGCGCGGCTCAACGCTTCCTTGTAGCTTTCAACCGTGGATTCGTTGAACAGAAACCCGGTAACGCCATTTTCAATGGTGTCAGCCAGTCCACCGGTATTGCGCGCCACTGGCAGCGAGCCGAAGCGCTGGGCGTACATCTGGCTCAAGCCGCAGGGCTCATAGCGCGATGGCATCAACAGGAAGTCACTGCCGGCGAACATGCGGCGGGCGTCGGTTTCGTTGAAACCGATGCGCACGCCCACCTGGCCCGGGAACCGCAGGGCCAGCTCACGCATGGCGTGTTCTTCTTCAGGCTCACCTCGGCCGATGATGGCAATCTGGCCACCGTTTTCGACGATAAAGCTGCTGACCGCCTCGGTGAGGTCCAGGCCTTTTTGGTACACCAGGCGCGAAACCACCGCAAACAGCGGGCCGGTGGAGTCGTGCAGGCCGAACAACTCGCGCACATGGGCGGCGTTGATGGCTTTGCCTTCCCAGTCACCAATGTTGAAGTTGTGGGTCAGGTGCGTGTCAGTGGAGGTTTCCCAGCTTTCATCGATACCGTTGGGGATGCCACTGAGCAGGCCTTGTTGAGTCTTGCTCGCCAGGAAGCCGTCGAGGCCGCAACCGAATTCCGGCGTGGTGATTTCCTGGGCGTAAGTGGCGCTCACGGTGGTGATGTGGCTGGAATACGCCATGCCGGCCTTGAGGAACGACATTTTGCCGTAGAACTCCATGCCTTCCTGTTGCAGGGCATGCGGCGGAATCCCCAGTTCAGGGGTGGAAGCCAGGCTGACCACGCCTTGGTAGGCGAGGTTATGAATGGTGAACAGCGTTGGCGTACGCGAACCACGCCAGTGCATGTACGCCGGTGCCAGGCCTGCTGGCCAGTCATGGGCGTGCACCAGGTCCGGGCACCAGTGGATCTGTGCGAGGTTGGCGGCCATGTCGGCGGCGGCCAGGCCCAGGCGTGCGAAGCGAATGTGGTTGTCCGGCCAGTCGCGCCCGTTGTTGGCCCCGTACGGCGTGCCTTCGCGCTCATACAGCTCGGGGCAGATCAGGACATAGATGACCAGACCATCCTTGAGATCCATGCGCCCGATCTTGCACGGCGGCAGCGCTGCATGGCCACCCAGTTCGCCGATGATATGGATCGGGTTGTCGCTTTCCATCACTTGCGGATAACCCGGAATCAGCACGCGCACGTCGTGCAGGTGCGCCATGGCGCGGGGCAGGGCGGCGGACACGTCGCCCAGGCCGCCGGTTTTCACCAGGTCGGCGAATTCGGAGGTGACGAACAGGACTTTCTTTCGGTTCGGGTTCTGACTCACGATCGGCCGCACAGTGTTGGGCAGGTCGGCCAACGCAGTGGGCCCCCCTACCGGCTGACTAAAACGCTCTCCCTGAGTATCTACTGCAGCACTGATCATAATTCTCTCCGACATGTCTGGTTGGCTAATGGCCCGCTGCCATCGGCTCCGAAGACCGCATCCTGCGGCCAGGCGCACAAGCACTGTACAAACTGGCAAGGCGTATGCCAGTTGCACTCATTGCTAAAAAAGAGTGGATGGACGGGCATTTGGCGTGAACCGCGTGCACTCGCCTCCCTTAAAAACTGGACCTACGGCAGAGTTGGAAAGTTTCGATTTTTTGCGGGGTTTTTATTTTGGAACGGACCCATCGGTCATGAGTCTAGGCCAGATCCTAGAGCCTGTAGGGTTTATGCGGGAATTTTGTAGGACAAAAAACTTTTAACCTTATGCAAGGTTGAATGCTTGCGCTGATCGTGAGGGCTGCCCAGCAAGGCCTGGCCCCGAAGTTTGTTCGCGCCGGGTTGCAACACTGCCCGATGTTCTGCGGTCGAGCCAGAGGCCGCTGCGCGCGCACCAGCGGGTGCACGCACCTCGCCACAGCAGTGCGTACGCCCTTGATTGGTGCGCTACCCGAGCACGCGAATGGGCATGCCGCCGGCCCAGGCCTGGATAGCCTCGATCATCTGCTGGTAGAACTGCCGGTAATTCTGCTCGCTCACGTAACCCACATGTGGCGTGGCCAATACATTGGGCAAGCGCCGAAACGGATGCTCCGCAGGGAGTGGCTCTTGGCTATACACGTCCAGCGCCGCCCCGGCCAGGCGTCCGGTGGACAAGGCCTGCACCAGTGCCTGTTCGTCCACGATCGGCCCGCGCGCCGTATTCACCAGTCGTGCGGTCGGCTTCATCCAGCCCAGCGCCTGGGCATCCACCAGGCCACGGCTGCGATCACTGAGTACCAGGTGCACAGTCAGGATGTCGGCCTGTTCAAACAGCTCACGCTTGCTGACCCAGGTCACTCCCGACTCGGCCGCACGTTCTGGCGTGAGGTTTTCACTCCAGGCAATCACGCGCATGCCGAACACCTGGGCAAATTGCGCGACCTTCTGGCCGATACTGCCCAGGCCTAGGATTCCCAGGGTCTTGCCATACAGATCACCGCCCAGGCCAACCTGCCAGCCGCCGTCGCGCACCGCATTGGCCTCGACCAACAGGTTGCGGGTCGAGGCCATGATCAGTGCCCAGGTCAATTCCGGCGCCGCCTGCTTATAGCTGTCGGTGCCGCACACCTGGATTCCCAAGGCCTTGGCCGCCGCAATGTCGATGGCGGCATTGCGCATGCCGCCGGTCACCAGCAATTTCAGCCGGGGCAGGCCCTCCAGGAGAGCCTTGTCGAAGGTCGAGCGTTCGCGCATCACGCAAATCACTTCAAAGCCCTTCAAGCGCTCAATCATCAACGCAGTGTCCGCCGGGTAGTCGTGCAGGAAATGCACCTGGCCCACCGACTGCAGCACCGACCAATCCACCACGCCACTGGCTACATCCTGCCAATCATCAATGACTGCGATCTGTACCGACATTCACGAGTGCCTCGAAAAAGGTTGGATTAAAGGGCGTTCAACCCCTGCAACAGCGTCTGATTAAACTTAACTGGCTCTTCCATCTGCGGCGCGTGCCCAAGGCCCGGGAATTCCACCAGGGTTGCGCGGGGGATCAACTTGGCCACTTGCTTGCCGAGCACGTCGTAGTGACCGAGCCTGGCCTTGACCGCCGGCGGCGCGATATCGCTGCCGATGGCGGTGGTATCGGACGTGCCGATCAGCAGCAGCGTGGGCATCTGCAAATCCTTGAATTCGTAGTACACCGGCTGGGTGAAGATCATGTCGTAAATCAACGCCGAGTTCCATGCCACCTGGCTGTGCCCCGGGCCTTTGTTCAAGCCGGCGAGCATGTCGACCCAACGGTCGTACTCAGGCTTCCAGCGCCCGACGTAGTAAGTGTTGAGTTCATACTGGCGAATGCCGTCGGCGCTCAGTTTCAGCTCGCGTTCATACCATTGGTCAACGCTGCGATAGGGCACGCCCAGCGCTTTCCAGTCTTCCAGACCGATCGGGTTGACCAGCGCCAGCTGCTCTGTTTGCGCCGGGTACAGCAGCGCGTAGCGGGTGGCAAGCATGCCGCCGGTGGAGTGGCCGACGATGGTGGCCTTTTGAATGCCGAGTTTAGCCAGCAGTTGGTGGGTGTTGAGCGCCAGTTGCTGGAAACTGTATTGGTAGTGGTCGGGCTTGCTGGACGTGCAGAAGCCGATCTGGTCGGGCGCGATCACCCGGTAACCGGCGCCGCTCAAGGCTTTAATCGATTCATCCCAGGTGGCGCCGCAAAAATTCTTGCCATGCATCAGTACCACGGCGCGCCCATTGGCCTTGCCTTGGGCGGGCACGTCCATATAACCCATCTGCAAGCTTTTGCCCTGGGACTCAAAGTTGAAATGCTCGACGGGATAGGGGTACTTGAAGCCTTGCAGCTCGGGGCCATAGGCGGGGCCTTCAGTGGCGGCGAAGGCGGGGACGGCAGTACTCAGCAACAGGCTGGCAGCGCACAGTGAGCGGATCAACGTCATGGGTCAGGCTCCGAAAACAGTGTCTCGGATGCTGTGGCGAGGGGATTAAGCGAGGATTAACGGAGCGCCGCGTGGTCAGCCAGCGCCCCAGTAGTAATCGCTTCAGGGCGCGCTCAGGCCCTGCAGCAACGCCGCGTTGAACCGTTCAGAGTCTTCCACTTGCGGCGAGTGGCCCAGGCCATCGAATTCCACCAGCGTGGCACGCGGTATCAACTGGGCGACTTGCTTGCCCAGCACCTTATAGTTGCCGATTTTCGCCTGCACTTGCGGCGACGCCAGGTCACTGTTGAGGGCCGTGGTGTCCTCGGTGCCAATCAGCAGCAGCGTCGGCACCTGCAGGTTTTTGAACTCGTAGTACACCGGCTGGGTGAAGAGCATGTCGTACAGCGCGGCGGAATTGCGCACCACCTCCGTATGGCCGGAGCCATTGGTCAGCCCCACCAGCATGTCCACCCAACGGTCGAAGGCCGGTTCCCAGCGCCCCGCGTAATAATGGCGCTGTTGATAGGCGCGCACGCTTTGGTAGGTCAGCCGGCTCTCTGACTGAGCCCACTGGTCGACGGTGCGGTATGGCACACCGAGGGCTTTCCAGTCCTCCAGGCCGATGGGGTTGACCATCACCAGTTGCTCGGTTTGCTGTGGGTAGAGCAAGGCGTAGCGGGTGGCAAGCATGCCGCCGGCGGAATGGCCCAGGACCGTGGCCTTTTGAATGCCAAGCTTTTGCAGCAATTGATGGGTGTTGATCGCCAGCTGCTGGAAGCTGTATTGGTAGTGATCAGGCTTGCTGGAGGTACAAAAGCCGATCTGGTCCGGCACCACCACCCGATAACCGGCTTCGCTGAGCGGTTTGATCGAGCCTTCCCAGGTGGCGGCACAGAAGTTCTTGCCGTGCATCAGCACAATGCTGCGGCCATTGGGCGTGCCTTTGGGGGCAACGTCCATGTACCCCATTTGCACGGTTTGGCCTTGAGACACGAATTTGAACCGTTCCACCGGGTAGGGGTATTTGAACCCCTGCAGCTCGGGACCGTAGGTGTCGTGTTTGCCGGTGGCGCATCCGGTAAGGGTGGCGGCGAGTAACAGGCCGCTGAGATAGAACATACGCTTGGCTTGCATGGTGGGCTCCGCAATGAAAATCGGATGCTGTCGGCAAGCGATTAATCGAGGATTAACCCCTTGGAACTGCCGATAGGCACAGCTCAACCGCGCGGATAAACAGAAGATTCCTACGGGGAATGCCCGCATAACCGTGCGTATGCATAGGAAATTAAGGGCCCGACCGTGCTCGCGTCTAGCTGTCAGATTTGACAGTGTCGACCAGTGGTCCCGCGCTACCGGTGCGTGAGCTGGCTCAGCGTCACGAGCGCCAGCACCGCGTATCGCGCGCCCTTGGCCACGCTGACCAGCAGCAGGAAGCGCCAGAACGGCTCACGCATGACGCCAGCCACCAGGGTCAGCGGGTCGCCGATAATCGGCAGCCAACTGAGCAACAACGACCAATGCCCCCAGCGTTGGTAGTGCGCGCGGGCCTTTTCCAGGTGCCGCGGGCTGACCGGAAACCAGCGCCGTCCCTTGAAACGCTCGACCGAGCACCCCAGCCACCAATTCACCACCGAGCCCAATACGTTGCCGACGGTGGCAAGCGCGAGCAGCCACCACAGGTTGTAATGGCCGCTGATCAACAGGCCCACCAGCACCGCTTCCGATTGCATCGGCAACAGCGTGGCGGCCCCGAAGGCGGCGAAGAAAAGGCCCAGGTAACCGGTGAGCATGACTCAATGGGCCGGGTAGTCGGCCACCACCACGTCTTTGCCTTCACGGGTCAGGCCGATGACCTGATAGGCGTCGCTTTTGCCGCCCATCTCCATGCCCGGTGACCCCATGGGCATGCCCGGCGCCGCGATGCCGAGCAAGTCGTCGCGCTTGCGCAACGCCAGCACCTGTTCGGCGGGCACATGGCCTTCGACGAATTTGCCGTCGATCACGGCGGTGTGGCACGAGCCCAGGCGCGGTGCCACGCCCAGGCGCTGCTTGACGGCACTCATGTCGGCTTCGACATGGTCGTTAACCTTGAACCCGTTGCTTTGCAGGTGACTGATCCACTTTTTGCAGCAGCCGCAGTTGGCGTCGCGGTGTACGTCGATAGGGATCAGCTCGGCAGCCTGGGCCAGGCTGGAGGTGAGCAGGGCTGAAAGCAGGGCCAGTCGCAATGGGTTTTTCATGCGGGTCTCGTGAGCAAGGGGACGTCGTCGGAATGGGGGGCGATCATGACGACGTCATCGCAGGCAAGCCAGCGTCTACAGGTCGAAGAAGGTGCCAGTAATGTTTCCAAATTATACGAAGGGCGCGTTTTCCAGCCGATGCTTGAGCTGGTCCAGAGCAATGTCGGACAGCTCGACCATGCGCTCATGCAAGGTGGCCAGTTGCAGCTCGGTTTCGTAGGTCAATACGCGCTTGAACAGCGTGCCACCGCGATGGGGCTGCAAGAAATAGTGAATGGCGCCGTCCACGGCCAGGGAAGTGAACACAGTCTTGAATTCAGTTGGATGGCGGGCGATTTGCACGCGATAACTCATGGGCACACGCACACCCAGCAGGTCGATGACTTCGGTAAAGCGGGTGCCGGCCGGGAGTGAGCCGGTGGTGCCGGTGTCGGCACTGAGGGAAGTGGGGTGCCACTCGTGCCAGCGGTCAGGCTGGGTCACGTAGTCGTAAACGACATCAATGGGGGCTTCGATAAACCGTTCCTGAATGATCCGCTCCAAGCGGCTCGAATGCTCGACAGCGTGCATGACACACCTCCTGTGTGGCGAGACTTTGCACTAGGAGCTGTCAGAATAGTCGCACTCCCGTGTTTTGCACGGGAGTGTTTCATGCATTTATCAGCGCACCTTGAAGCGACTCATCAACGCAATCACTCGGCCATTGGCGTCCAGCAGGCTTTGTGTATTGGTTTCAGTGGCGTGGCCACTTTCCACCAGTTCTTCGACCATATGTCGGATCTGCACCATGCTGCGGTTGATCTCCTCGGTCACCGCGCTTTGCTGCTCGGCGGCAGTGGCGATTTGAGTGCTGAGGTTGTTGATATGGCTGACCGAGCCGGCCATCTCGTCCAGGCCCGTGTTGACTCGCGCGGTTGCATCCGCGGCCGACTGGCAACTGGCCTGGGTGTTTTCCATGGCGGTCACCGACGAACTGACCCCGGTGGTCAGGCGTGCGAGCATTTCGTTGATCTGCGAGGTGCTGGCCTGGGTGCGTGCCGCCAGCGCCCGGACTTCGTCGGCCACCACCGCAAAACCACGGCCTTGCTCACCGGCCCGCGCCGCTTCAATCGCGGCGTTCAACGCCAGAAGGTTGGTCTGGCCGGCAATTGCGCCGATCACGCCAAGGGTTTCGGTGATGCGAGCAGCGTCCTGGCGCATGTTTTCCACGGTGTGGGTGGCGCTGGCCACTTCGCCGATCAACGCGCTGACGCTGGTGGACGCTTCTCCGACCACCACCCGTGAGCGGTCCGCGTGTTCGTTGGCGCGCTGGGTGAAGGAGGCGGTTTCTGCGGCGTTCTGCGCCACGGTGTCGGCAGTGGAGCTCATTTCGGTGATGGCCGTGACCGTTTGATCGGTCTCCGAGGCATGCCTCACCAGAATCCGGTTGGTTTGCGCCGAGGTCTGCTGCAATTGCTCAAGCCCCGTCGACATGGCGCCCGTGGCCAGCGTCACTTCACCGATCATGTTTTGCAGGTAGATGATGAAGCGGTTGACCGAATGGCCGATAGCGCCCATTTCATCTTCCGCACGAATGGTGATGCGGCGTGTCAGGTCAGCATCGCCGGCAGACAGCGCGTCGATATTGATGCTCAGCGATTTCATGCGCTGCACCAGTTGGCGGATGGCATAGAACGCCAGCAGCACCAGCAGCAACACCATGGGAATTTGCAACAGGGCCAGGCTGCCGAGCACATCATCACGCTGAGCGGTGATCAGCGAGGTCGGCAGGGCGGTAGCCAGGAACCACGGCGTGCCCTCGATCGGGCGCATGTAAAAGGTGCTGGCCACGCCTTGGTTGTCGAATTCGGCGCGCTGGGCCTGGTCGCGGTGGGCGAGGGCCTTGCTGACCTGAGCGGCAAACGCCGAGGTGCCAGCCAATTCGCTGATGTTTTTCAACACCACCGGGCCGCTGATGCGCGTGCTGTTGCTGATGATCTTGCCGTCGCCTTCGACGATCAGCATCTGCCCGCCGATGTCTTTCTCTTTGCTGGCCACCAGGTCATTGAAGAAACCCAGGGTCACGTCAATGGTGGCAACGCCGTAGGCGGCACCGTCGCGCTGGATGGCCATGGCACAGTTGGTGCGTGGCTCCTGGCTGGCGTCGTCTTTGTAAGCCGCCGCCCAGGCGCACTGGCCACGCGGTGAGGCGAGACCGCCTTTGTACCAGCTCTGGTCGTAGTAATTGGGCGCCGCGTCGCTGTTCCAGAAGGTGTTGACTGCCAGCTTGCCCGACGCATCGCGGTGCCAGAACGTGCTGTGCTTGTTGCGCCCCGGCGTGCGCTGATTCGGCAATGGCCAGATGCCGCCGCCGAAGACTTTCAGCTCGCCGTACTGGTCCACCAGGCCGGGCAGGACTTTGTCGATGGCATCGCTGTCGAGCAGGGGAATGGTCTGGGTGATGCTGCGTTGCTGGGCCTGAACCTTGTTCAGTTCGCCCTGAATCTGTTCGGCCACTTCCGCGATGCGGTTGAGCACCACCTGTTCTTCAGTGTGCCGCAGCTTGGGCGCGACCAACTGGCCGATCCCCACCACCGTCAACACAAATAACATTAGGACGAACAGCACCAGAAACAGGGTGTAGCGAGTTTGGATGGAGCGCAGTGGGGGCATGAGGTCGTCCTTACGAAGCGTTTATTATCGACGCGGCTGTGTTAGAGCTTCATCGGGCTATCGGCTTGGCAAGGAGGAGCTTGAGGTACCATCGTGCAAGAAAAGTCAGGGCGCACCGTCAGTGGGTGCGCCCTGACCACACAGGCTATTTATTCACCAGGCCCATTGACGCTTCGGTGTAGCGCAAACCCGCGGTAGCGCCCGCCGGAAAGATCGACGTCAGCGCCGCCAATTCGGCAGGGTTCAAGCTGATATCCAGGGCCGCCACGTTTTCTTCCAGGTATTTGCGCTGCTTGGTGCCCGGAATCGGGATCAGGTAATCACCCTGCGCCAGCACCCAGGCCAGCGCCATTTGCCCGGCTGTCACGCCTTTTTGCGCAGCCAGCGCTTTCACTTGCTCCACCAGCAGCAGGTTTTTGGCAAAGTTCTCACCTTGAAAGCGCGGGCTGGAGCGGCGGTAGTCGTCGGCGGCGAAATCCTCCGGACTTTTCAGCGCGCCGGTGAGAAACCCGCGCCCCAGCGGGCTGTAAGGCACAAAAGCGATGCCCAGGCGCTGGCAGGCGGCCAGGCAACCGTTGTCTTCCTGGTCGCGGCTCCACAGCGAATATTCACTTTGCAGGGCGCTGATCGGGTGCACCTTGTGCGCGCGCTCCAGGCTGGCCGCGGAGGCTTCACTCAGGCCCAGGTAACGCACCTTGCCTTGCTTGACCAGCTCGGCCATCGCGCCGACGCTTTCTTCGATTGCCACGTCGGGGTCAACGCGGTGCTGGTAATACAGGTCCAGCGTTTCGATGCCCAGACGTTTCAAGGTGCCGTCAATGGCCTCGCGAATGTACTCGGGGCGGCCATTCACACCGCGTGCCGACGGGTTGGCCGGGTCACGCACAAAGCCGAATTTACTCGCCAGAAACACTTGGTCGCGTTTGCCGGCGATGGCTTTGCCGATCAGTGCCTCATTGGTGTGAGGGCCATACATGTCGGCGGTGTCGAGCAACGTGACGCCCAACTCCAGGGCGCGGTGCAAGGTTGCAATCGCTTCCTGGGTATCGGTGCCGGTGGTGTAGAAATCAGTCATGCCCATGCAGCCCAGGCCGATGGCGGAGACGTGAGGGCCGTTTTTGCCGAGTTGGCGAGTATGCATCGGGAGAGCTCCTTGGAAGGGAAAGGCCCCCATTGTTCCCCTCGACAACTGAGGGATAAAGCGGCTAAAACCGCTATCACTATTAGGATTTTCTAAACAATGCCATGGGAGAGCCCGGCTTTGGACCGATTTAACGCCATGCGGGTGTTTACCCGAATCGTCGAACTGGGTGGCTTTGCCAAGGCCGCCGACAGCCTGCAACTGCCACGCGCCTCGGTCACTATCCTGATCAAGCAACTGGAAGCGCACCTGGGCGTGCAGTTGCTGCAGCGCACCACCCGGCAAGTCAGCCCGACGCTGGATGGCGCCGCGTACTACCAGCGCTGCGTCAGCTTGCTGGCAGACCTTGAAGAGACCGAAGCGGTGTTCGCTACCCGAGGCAGCCCGCGTGGCACATTACGCATCGATATGCCCTCGGGCATCGGCCGATTTCTGGTCATACCCGCGTTGCCGGAATTTTCCACTCGCTACCCGAACATCGACCTGGAAATCGGCCTCAACGACCGCCCGGTCGACTTGATTCGCGAAGGTGTGGACTGCGTGCTGCGCGGTGGCCTGGCGCTGGACGACTCGCTGGTGGCGCGTCCGCTGGCAATGATGGATCAGGTGACCTGTGCCAGCCCCGCGTACCTGCAGCGTTTCGGCGTGCCCGCCAACCTGGAAGCGCTGGCCGGCCACCAGGTGGTGGAATACTTCTCCAGCAGCAGTGGCAAGCGCTATGGCCTGGAGTTTCAAGTAGGGCAGGCGCTGCGCCTGGTGGACCTGCCCAAGCAGGTTGCCGTCAACAGTGCCGATGGTTACCTCGCCGCCTGCGAAGCGGGCTATGGCCTGGTGCAAACGCCTTATTACCACGTCATGCAGCAACTGCAGGCCGGCAGCCTGGTGGAGGTGTTGGGGGCGATCAAGCCGCCGCAATTAGCGCTGACGGCGCTGTACCCGCCGCACCGCCAGCTGTCACCCCGGGTGCGGGTATTGGTCGATTGGCTGGTGGAGCTGTGCGCGCGGCCGGGCAATGGGTTGCAACGTTAGGCTTGAGCCTTGCGATAGGCGCCGGGTTGCTGCCCGGTGACCTTGTAAAACGCCCGGGTAAACGCCGCCACCGATTGATAACCCACGGCCAGCGCCACATCCGCCACGGTCTGGTCTTGCTTGAACAGTTGGCAAGCGTGGCGCATGCGCATCATCAACAGCACTTGCCCCGGCGACTGCCCGCACAACTCGTTGAAGCGCTTGAAAAACGCCGAACGCGACAGCCCGGTGCAGGCGGCCATGCTTTCCAGCGTCCAGGCATCAGCGGGGTGCGCGATCAACTGTTCCAGCAGGTTGGCGAACGCCGGTTGCCGGCCCAGTGCGGCAAGGCCGCCCAATTCGGGGTTATCGATGACCTGTTGACGCAGCACGTACAGAAACAGCAGGTGGCAAAGACGTTCCAGCAAGGCCGAAGAGGGCGCCGGCGTGCGCTCGCACTCTTGCAGGATCAGTTCGAACAGGTTGCGTGCGGCGATCAGGGACGGGTCGCCGGCACGCAGGATGATCCAGGCGGGCAGGGTGTCGACGATCATGGCCGACAAGCCCGAATGAAAGTGAAAGAACCCACAGACCAGGCCCACGCCATCGCTGGCCAGGCTGTCCAGCGGCAGCATCGGCCGGCGCGGGCACTCCTGCGCGCCGGCGGCCGTGGCCTCGCCGGACAGGCGATAGGCCAAATCGCGCAACAGAAACACCGCGTCGCCATTGTTCAGCTGCAGAGGGGTGGATTCGCCATCGATATGCAGCCAGCATTGGCCCTGAACGATCAGGTGAAAGCTCGCCCTTGCCAGCCCTTGCGTGCTCGCATGCCAGTCACCGCAATAGCGGCCGACATGGAACAGACTGGTGTTGAGTTCGAGGCTGTCTAATAACCAATCGACAAGTGCACTGGACGAATTCATCTAACGGAAAGACTCAAGAGCAAGTAATCGCTACTTTAGCCTATTGAGGCGATTTTTTATAACCAACAGACTGGATACACGAATCCATCAGGAGACCACTCCATGTCCCGTGTACCGTTGCTCACCCCCGAAACCGCGCCGGAAGCCGCCAAACCCTTCCTCGAAAACGCCCTGAAGGCCTCGGGTTTCATCCCTAATCTGCTCGCCGTATTGGCCAATGCACCGGCTGCGCTGGAAACCTACATCACGGTTTCGGGCCTCAATGCCAAGGCAGAATTGAGCCTGGCCGACCGCGAAGTGGTGCAGCTGATTGCCGCCACCACCCACGGCTGTGATTTTTGCGTTGCCGGCCACACCGCCGTGGCGCGCAACAAGGCCAAGCTGCCTGAAGACGTGATTGATGCGCTGCGCCAGCGCGGCGAACTGCCCAATGCCCGCTATGAGACACTCGCCGCCTTTACGCGCGAAGTGATCGCCACGCGCGGTGATGTCAGCGATGCAGGCTTCGAGGCGTTCCGTGCTGCCGGTTATTCCGAAGGCCAGGCCCTGGAAGTTATTTTGGGCGTGAGCCTGGCAACCCTGTGCAACTTCGCTAACGTGTTTGCCCGTACACCGCTGAACCCGGAGCTGGCGCAATACCGTTGGGAAAAACCGGCAAGCTGAAGCGCGCATGCGTCGGCGATGGTCCACCTGCTGTAACAAGGAGAAACATGAATGCTTGACCCAATCTTGAGCCGTTGGCTCGATGTTCAAGCGCAGGCCCTGGATGTGGGCAGTTGCGATCCACAGGAAGTGCTGCCAAGGCTGGCAGAGTCCAATGTCTTACGTATCGGCGTGCCCAAAGCGCTGGGTGGCCTGGGCGGCGACGTCACCGCCGCGGTTGACGCCATCGCCAATGTCGCCAGCCATTCCCTGGCGGCGGCATTCGTCTGCTGGGGCCAGCGTTCCTTTATCGAATATTTGCTGCAAAGCCCCAATGAGCGACTGCGCGAGCACCTGTTGCCGGACTTGCTCAGCGGCAAGCTGGCCGGGGCGACTGGCCTGTCGAATGCGATGAAATTTTTGTCGGGCATCGAGACCCTGCAAATCAGCGCCGAGCCGACCGAAGACGGCTGGACCCTCAACGGCCGCCTGCACTGGGTGACCAATTTACGCAAGAACGGCTTTGTCGCGGCGGCCGCTATCGAGCATGCCGCGGGCGGTGCGCCGTTTATCCTGGCGATTCCCGATTCGGTTGCCGGCTTGCAACGCTCGCGCGACCTCGAACTGATGGGGTTGCAGTCGAGCAACACCGCCGCGTTGGGCCTCGAAGGCGTCGAGCTGAGCCGTGAGTGGTTGTTGCATGAAGATGCGCGCAAGTTCCTGCCGGCGGTACGCCCGGCGTTTCTGGGCTTGCAATGCGGCATGTCCATTGGCCTGGCGCGTCGTTCGCTGGCGGAGGTGGCCAACCACCTGGGGTCGAGTCGCACGGTGTTGCGCGATGAGTTGGAAGCGCTGCGGGTGACCCTTGATCACTTGGTCAACGACCTGAAAAAGGGCCTGCTCGCCGGGCGCTTTGCGGCCGAGCCAGTGCCGCTGTTCAAGCTGCGGATTGCCCTCGCCGAAACTGCCGCCAGTGCCGTGCAGCTGGAACTGCAAGCCAGCGGCGGCAAGGCCTACCTCACCGCCCACGGCAGCGGTTTTGCCCGGCGTTGGCGTGAATCGGCCTTTGTGCCGATCGTGACGCCCAGCCTGGTGCAGTTGCGCACCGAGTTGCATCGCCAGGCCAATCTATGAACCAGGCGGTATTGACGGCCCAGGGCATTTGCCTTGGGTATGCCAGCGGCCCCGTGTTGCAAGGGTTTGATTTGCAGCTGCAACCGGGCGAAGTGGTATCGATCCTGGGCCCCAGCGGCGTCGGCAAATCCAGCCTGTTGCGTGTGCTTGCCGGTTTGCAAGCGCCCCAGGGCGGTAGCGTGCGCGTGCTGGGCGAGCCCTTGAATGGCCCGCATCCACGCGTTGCAGTGGCATTCCAGGACCCCAGCCTGCTGCCCTGGCTGAACCTGGAAAACAACGTCGCATTTGGCCTGGATTTCGCCCGCCAGCCGCACTTGAGCACCGAGGAGCGGCGCCGTCGCGTTGATCACGCCATTGCTGCGGTCGGGCTGGAACATGCCCGCCAACAGTTTCCGGCGCAATTGTCCGGCGGCATGGCCCAGCGCACCGCATTGGCCCGCTGCCTGGTACGCCAGCCACAGGTGCTGTTGCTGGATGAGCCGTTCGGCGCATTGGATGAAGTGACCCGCGCCGATATGCAACACCTGCTGCTCAAGGTCAACCGCGAGCAAGGTTCGGCGGCGGTGCTGATCACCCACGACATCGATGAGGCGCTGTTGCTGTCCGACCGCATCCTGCTACTGGGCAACCGCCCGGCGCGGACCTTGGGTGAGTGGCACATTGACCTGCCACAGCCGCGTGAAGAACAGGTCGAGGCCATCGGCGCGCTGCGTATCGACATTCTGAAAACCTTACGGCAGGCGAGCCGCCCTCAACCCAACCCTCTTGAACTGCTGGAGCCCAACCATGTGTCTGGATGACCTCACTCACTCGCGCCGTGACTTTCTCAAACTTTCGGCGGTGCTCAGTGCCGCCGGTGCCATGCCGCTGCTGAGCAGTTTGCAGGCGCGCGCCGCCAGCGAACCGGACGCGCCGGTGCGCATCGGTTATTTGCCGATCACCGACGCCACGCCGCTGCTGGTCGCACACAACAACGGCCTGTTCGAAGCCGAAGGCATCAAGGCCGAGCGCCCGGTGCTGCTGCGCAGTTGGGCCCAGGTGATCGAGGCGTTCATTTCGGGACAGGTCAACGTGATTCACCTGTTGTCGCCGATGACGGTGTGGGCGCGCTATGGCAGCAAGGTGCCTGCCAAGGTTGTGGCCTGGAACCACGTCGGCGGTTCCGGCCTGACGGTGTCGCCGGGCATCACCGACGTCAAGCAACTGGGCGGCAAGTCGGTGGCGATTCCGTTCTGGTACTCGATCCACAACGTAGTCGTGCAGCAGTTGTTCCGTGACAACGGCCTGACCCCCGTGGCGCGTGCTGCCGGCAGTGCGATTGCCGCCAACGAGGTCAACCTCATCGTGTTGCCGCCTTCCGACATGCCGCCGGCCCTGGCCAGCAAGCGCATTGACGGCTATATCGTCGCCGAGCCGTTCAACGCCCTGGCAGAAAACCTCAAGGTCGGCCGGGTGCAGCGCTTTACCGGCGATGTGTGGCGCAACCATGCGTGCTGCGTGGTGTTCATGCACGAGCATGACCTGACCAATCGCCCCGAATGGTCGCAAAAGGTCGTGAATGCGATCGTCAAGGCCCAGGTCTGGACGCGCGACAACCGTGAAGAGGCGGTGAAGCTGCTGTCCAAAGACGGCCCGAACCGCTACACGCCACACGCCGAGCCGGTCTTGAGCAAAGTCCTCGCGCCCGCTGCCGCCGACCGTGCTGCCTACCTGGCCGACGGGGCGATCCAGCATGCCAATTGGGATGAACACCGCATCGACTTCCAGCCTTACCCATTCCCCAGCTACACCGAGGAACTGGTGCGGCGCTTGAAGGACACGCTGATTGAAGGCGACAAGAAATTCCTCGCCGACCTCGATCCGGCGTTCGTTGCCAAAGACTTGGTCGACGACCGTTTTGTGCGTAACGCCATCGAGTCGGTGGGCGGCATGAAGACCTTCGGTTTGCCGGATGGGTACGAACGGCACGAGGAGATTGGCGCTTGAATAAAGGCAGAATCCCGGGCTGGTTGCTGGGGCTGAGTGGCTTGGCAGGCTTGCTGTTTTTGTGGTGGCTGGGCGTCAAGGTATTCGGCGACGCCGACGGCTTGTCGGCGCGCTTTTCAGTGGCGGCGACCTTCAGCAGCTTGTGGGAACTGCTCGGGCGCAGCGAGCTGTACCTGCACATCGCGGTCAGCCTGAAACGCATTTTCGTCGGGTTGTTTCTGGCGTTGTGGGTAGGCGTGCCACTGGGCCTGCTGGTGGGCAGTTCGCGCAACCTGGAGGCGGCCACCACGCCGGCTTTCCAGTTTCTGCGGATGATTTCGCCGCTGTCGTGGATGCCGATCGTGGTGATGTTGATGGGCGTAGGCGACCAGCCGATCTATTTCCTGCTGGCCTTTGCGGCTGTGTGGCCGATCATGCTCAACACCGCTGCCGGCGTGCGTCAGCTGGACCCGCGTTGGCTGCAGTTGAGTAAGAGTTTGAGCGCTACGCGCTGGGAAACCTTGCGACGGGTGATCATCCCCGGCGTGGTGGGGCATGTGCTGACCGGCGTGCGCCTGGCCATCGGTATCCTGTGGATCGTACTGGTGCCGTGCGAAATGCTTGGGGTCAGTGCGGGGCTGGGCTACTACATCCTCGACACTCGAGACCGTCTGGCCTATTCGGAACTGATGGCCCTGGTGCTGCTGATCGGGCTGTTGGGGTTTGCCCTGGATGCGTTTGCGCGTTGGTTGCATCAGCGCTGGGTGCATGCTGGCTGAGCGCCCCGGTTTCCGGCCCGGAAAGCGGGGCGCAGGCGCGATCAGCGGTGCTCGTAGCCTGGGCCGCCGTCGTAGCGATGATCGTGCCAGCCGCCACCGCCGCCGTGTGGGAAAAAGAAGCAGCCGCTCATGCTCAGCATGATCAGCAATGGAATCAGCAGTGTGATTCGACGTAACATTTGAAAATCCTCTAGGGTGCTCACAAGGTCAATCAGGCGTGGGACAAGCCAAACTTTTTCATCGCCTGTAACATACGACCCTGCCGACCCTCATCCATCCCCGTCACCGGGTATGTGCTTGGCATGTTCGGCGATACAAAGTGGATACATTTATCAGGTTCAGGAACCCCGTCATGACCCAAAAGCAACGTTTGAAATATTCGATTCTGATTTCCCTTGTGGTGCTGGGGACGATGTTCGGCCTGTCCTACCTGCAGAACACCGGGGTCATCAGCGAAAAAACGTTCCAGTACATCGCCATTGCCGTGGCGGTGACCGTGGTAGTGATCAACGGCATCATGCGCCGCAAGGTCAAGCCCAACTTCTGATCGCGTCAGTCAGGCGCGACCATCGAGCACTTTGGCAGCCTCTTCATGGAGGCTGTAGCTTTTATCGGCATTGAGGGTGATCACGCCCTCGCTGCACAGGCGCTTGAGCACCTCACGCACGCTGAGAAACGACAACGGAATGCCCAGCTCCAGCAAATGGCTGTGCACGCCGCGCACCCCGAGGGTGCGCTGGTTGTCGGCAGCGGTGAGGAGGGCGTCGATGACCTTCAGCCGAATCAGGCTGGTGCGCAAACCGAAGCACTTGAGCAAATGGCGTATACGCTGGTTGCCTTGCTGTTCGGGCGCTTTGCCGAACGCGTGTGCGCCGCCGCTGCCGTAATTGGCGTCGGCGGCCGGTGAATGTCCGTCCGTGGGCAGTTGCGAGTTGTACATGCAAAAAACTCCTTATCAGAGCCTGATCAGGAAAATGATGGCGCTCTTACCTAATAAGACGAACGAGCGACAGAAATCATGAAGTGCTGGATGTAGAAATTTTGTCGGTATCGACTTTGTCACGGCGCGCACGCCTTAAATAAACGCGTCCGGCGGCTAAATTATTCCCGGTTCATTGCGTCCTTACGGTGGGGTAGCTGCCCCTTGTGAGGGTGTTCAATTTGACTGTGGAGCTTGCGTGATTATTTCCAACCGGTTGTCCAGGGTGTGCGTGGCGGGGCTGTTGCTGGGGGCGAGTCTTGCCGCGTCGGCGCGCGAGCAAGTGACGCAGGCGTCGGCGGACATTCGCCGCACCACGTTTGGTGTGCCGCACATTCGCGCCAACGACGAACGCGGCCTGGGCTACGGCATCGGCTACGCCTATGCCCAGGACAACCTGTGCCTGCTGGCCAACGAAGTGGTCACGGTGAGCGGCGAGCGCGCCAAGTATTTCGGCCCCGAACAGGCGACCCTGGAGGAGCGCAACAACCTTGTCAGCGATGTGTTTTTCACCTGGCTGAATACACCCCAAGCGGTGAGCGCTTTTTGGAACGCCCAGACGCCACAGATACAGCAGCGGATTGAAGGCTACGTCGCCGGCTACAACCGCTACCTGAAAGAGCAGGGCGCGCCGGCACAATGCCAGGCGGCGTGGGTTCGACCGCTTGTGGCGCAAGACGTGATCAAGCTGACGCGCAGGCTGCTGGTGGAAGGCGGTGTCGGGCAATTTGCCGACGCCCTGGCTGGCGCCACACCGCCTCAAGCCACTGCCAGTGTGAAACTCGGTTTGAAAGCCTTTGAACAGGCATCGGCCAACCAGCAGCGTTTCAGCCTCGACCGCGGCAGTAACGCCGTCGCGGTAGGCCGTGATCGTTCGTTTAATGGCCGTGGCATGCTGTTGGCCAACCCGCATTTTCCGTGGGTGGGCGGCATGCGTTTTTATGAGATGCACCTGACCATCCCCGGCCAACTGGACGTGATGGGCGCCGCGCTGCCAGGCTTGCCGCTGATCAACATCGGCTTCAACCAGCATGTGGCCTGGACCCACACGGTCGACACGTCCAAGCATTTCACCCTCTACCGCCTGACCCTGGATCCCAGGGATTCGACGCGCTACCTGCTCGACGGTCAATCCATTCCCCTGGAGGAAACCTCCGTCACCGTGCAGGTCAAGCAGACCGATGGCAGCCTGAGGCCGCAGGCGCAGACGGTTTACAGCTCGCAGTTCGGCCCGGTGGTGCAATGGCCCGGCAAGCTGGATTGGGACAGCCACTACGCCTTCAGCCTGCGCGACGCCAACTTGGGCAACGACCGCGTCCTGCAGCAGTGGGACGCCATGAACCGCGCTACCAGCCTCAAGGCGCTGCAAACCTCGGTGCACACCCTGCAAGGCATCCCATGGGTCAACACCCTGGCCGCCGATGACCAAGGCCAGAGCCTGTACATGAACCTGTCAGTGGTGCCCAACGTCAGCGCGGCCAAACTTGCGCAATGCAGTGACCCACGCGCCGGCCTGCAACTGATCGTGCTCGACGGCTCCCGCAGCGCCTGTGCCTGGGACATTGACCCGCGTGCCGCCCAACCCGGCATCTTCGCCGCCGCCGACCTGCCGCAGCTAGAGCGCACCGACTACGTGCAACACGCCAATGATTCAGCGTGGATGGCCAACCCCAAGGCGCCGTTGACCGGGTTTTCGCCGGTGATCAGCCAGGATCATATCGGCCTGGGACCACGCGCCCGATTCGCCCTGCAGCGCCTGCAATCTCTGGCCAAACAACCGATCAAGGTGACGGACCTGCAAAACATGGTCATGGACAACGAGGTCTACCTCGCCAGCCAAGTCATGCCCGACCTGCTCGCGTTCTGCGCCAACCGCCTCGGCGCGGATGCGGCAACATTGCAGCCACTGTGCACCAGCCTTAAACACTGGGACCAACACGCCAACCTCGACAGCGGCGTCGGCCTGGTGCACTTCATCAATCTGTTCGAACACTTGCAGGCACTCCCCGACGCCTGGCGCGTCGCCTTCGACCCGGCGCACCCCCTGACCACTCCGCGTGGGCTGGCCATCGAGCGCGAACCCGTGGCCAACGCCCTGCGCGAAGCCATGCTGGCCTCGACGGCGGCGGTGAGCCAGCTTGGGTTGACCCGCTGGGGCGACATCCAGGTCTCCGGCCAAACCCCGATGCACGGCGGCCCGCAGCAGCTGGGCATCTACAACGCGATGCAAACCGTGCCACGTGCCGATGGCAAACGCGAAGTCGTCAGCGGCACCAGCTATTTGCAAATCATCACCTTCGACGACAACGGCCCGCAGGCCCTGGGCGTATTGGCATTCTCCGAATCCAGCAACCCTGCCTCTGGGTATTCGAAGGACCAGACCCGCGCTTTCTCCGAGAAAAAACTACGCCCGCTGCCCTTCACCGACGCCCAGATCCAGGCTGACCCGCAGTATCAGCAACAGCTCATCAAGGAGTAGGGCAGGTGCGCAACCCCTTGATGCCAATACGAAATATTTTTGAAATCAAGGGGTTGCAGGTAAAAGCAAATGAGTACATAATGGCGCCCATCGAACGCAACGAAGCATTAAAAACTTCAATGTATTCAATGAGTTAGAGTAGAGGCAGGGTTCTATAGCCCACTCAAGTTTTTATGCGGTGAATGTTAGCGATCAGAGCATTTGCCGTTTGAGGCCGAGTAGCAAAATGGTTATGCAGCGGATTGCAAATCCGCCTACGCCGGTTCGATTCCGACCTCGGCCTCCACTCTTAGAAACCCCGTAGATTAACGTCTACGGGGTTTTTTATTGCCCTCAAATTGACTGCGCTCAACCTGTCATCCGGTTCTTGTGGCGTGCTGCTGCCGCATTTCATGCCTTACAAAGTTTTTGGAACCTACAAATTACCCTGTCCGTCACTACCCTATCGACGCAATGCTGAGGTGTTGTGACGTGTGTCGGTTTTCTTCATCGACGCCGTATGCGCTGTTTGCGTAGCCGGGTGCACCTCTGGGGCGATTGCTGCTGGGCTCGATTGCGTCTTTTTCGGGCTAGACAGAGGACAGGTCAATGACGACAAAACACATACTGTTTGCCGGTGGGTCGGGCATCGTTGGGCGTGCTGCCATCCGGTGGTTTCGTGAGCGCCAGCCCGGTATGCCTTGCTGGTGGGCGGCCGCAATTTGGACGCGGCGCGCGAGGTTGCGCGGGAGGCGGGTGCTGCCCACGCGGTGGCAATCGACCTTGATAAGCCTCGCCTGGGCCTTGATGACGGCGTCGCATTTGCGGCGGTGGTCATGCTGGCACCTGATGATGGACTCCGGGGTTTGCGCTATGCCCAGGACTTGGGCATTGCGTACCTGAACATCGGCAACGGGCTGGTAGAGGTAGGGCCGGAGATGGCGCTGTTCGCGCACCGTGCGACGGCGGCGCCCGTGGTCCTTGCCAGCCAATGGGGCGCCGGGGTCGCGGTGTTTCTTGCGCTGCACGGTGTAAAAGGCTTCGAGCGCGTGCGATCCATCAGGGTCGGGGTTGTACTGGATGAACAAGACGCTGCAGGCCCACTGGCGCTGGAAGATATGCAGCGGCTGAGTGCGGCGGCACCTGCCGCGTTGGTGTTCACAGGCGGGAAGCGGTCCTGGGTGTCCGGTGACGCCGCCAAAGCCAGGATCAAGGCCATTGACGGTCGGGAGCTTGCAGCTGACGCGTACTCTCCGTTCGACATTATCAGCCTCTACGCCGCCACAGGCGCGCCGGATATTCGCTTTGACCTGGCGAGTGGCGAATCATCGAGCCGTCGTCGCGGTGACGCAGTGGCGGCAGAGATCATCGTCGAGATCGAGGGCGAGGCTGAGGGGCGGCCACGACGGTCACGCGCTACCCTTGAGTTCAGGCATGGCCAAGCGTCGCTCACCGGACTGAGCGTGGTGCTTTCGCTGTCAGCCGTGCTGGGCCTCAACGGCGGTTCTCCCTTTTCCGCCGGGCTGTATATGCCCGAGCTGCTTGAGGACGCCGAGGCGTATCTGGATGAATTGCGCCGCGCAGGCGCGGTTATTCACGAATACATTGAGTAACCGTGCCCTGATAACAACGCGGTTCAACTTCCATCGTAAAAAGGAACGGATCTATTCAACTCAATAGGTCCGTTCCCTTTTCAGTCATTGCAGTACATGACTCGATTTATACCGAAGTTCGACGATATAAAAGCTGACAGTGAGAGCCGAGTTGATCACGCCCTGCGATTTTGGCGTGACAGTTATCCGCCAAACGGCCCGCTCTTTACCTGCTCGCCTTTTTTCGCGCAAGAGGGCGGGTTGGACATGCCGAAGGTCATGATATTGCCGCCGTTGATGATGCAGTTGAACTGCTTGTTGTCGTTGGTTTTCAGCAATACGTAGGTATTGGTGCCCTGGGTTTGGCGATTGACAATAGTCAGGTCCGCAGGGGCGTAGCCCAGTGCGCCGGCGCTTTGCGATTTCACGTCATCATCGCTCAACATGTTGGTCTTGCCTGCGAGCGCATTGCAGCCGCCCAGCAATGCCACAGTGATGACCAGTGCAAATAACTTGTGCAGTGACATGTGCCTTATCCTTTTGCCTATAACACGTGAATTAAGCGCTTGTGCGGTTCAGCTATCGTCGTCTGACAGCGCACGTTATGAACCTGCGCTGTTGTTTCGCGACGGCTGTTAACCAGCGTTAATTATAAAATGTTACAAATAATTCCAGAGAGAAATCTCCTGTCTCTCAGTCTCCATTACTTGTCTGTGTGTCTCGCCGGGGGTCGACCCCGTACCGTCATCGTCTGTAAGCAATGGCAGTTACACCTGTAAGAAAATGTAACCGTTCGTCGGAACCCACGCACTATCAAAGGCATACAGAGGTCGATCTACAGAACAAATAAGACAGGTAGCTATGCGATCTCTAATTTTGGATATGCCTAACGGGCGTCAGCTCGTAGAAGAACTGGACCTTGCAACGGAGCAGATGATGGCGACGCCCGTCGAGCAAATCGGCGGCGAAGAGTGGCAAGCGGCATTTGCCAGGCAGCAACGGGCGTTCAGGCTGTGGCGCGATTACCTGCATTGCAAGGCTGACGGCAGGGGGCTCGCCTGCCCTCGTAAGGTTGCCTAGGGGTTCGACAGTCAGTTACAAGAAGGGCATGCCTTGCGCTGCAGACAGGCGGCCTGGCACTACGCATTCTTGGAGTAACAAGCCCATGTCAAACGCCGCCGGCATGTTTATACGACAGTACTTTCACGGCACTCGCGCTGACCTCAAGCCCGCAGACATGATCCGCGTCGGTTATCCGTCCAATTTCACCGAAGGGCGAGCGCTGTCCTGGGTTTATTTTGCGGGCACGCTGGACGCCGCTATCTGGGGCGCCGAACTGGCGCTAGGTCATGAGCGCGAGCGCATTTATGTCGTAGAGCCCACGGGCCCGATCGTGGACGACCCCAACGTGACGGATAAGAAGTTTCCCGGCAATCCGACGCTGTCCTATCGCTCCTGCGAGCCACTGCGGGTCGTTGCCGAAGTGACCCAGTGGCAAGGGCATTCGCCGGAGCGGTTGCAGCAGATGAAGGACAACCTCTCTCGTTTAAAGGCCGAGGGCGGCGATGTCATCCTCGACTGATGGGCCGGTTCCTGCGCGTTGAGCACCGATCAAGCCCCGACCTCGGACCTGGTGATGCGCTGCGCTTTGACCTCATCTGCATACAGGCCAATTTTCCCCTGCTGAGCCGTCAGCAACGCACATATTTTCATCAACGCCATCGCTTCGGCCGGCGTCCTGCCAGTGCCGGCCATGGCCGTCAGTTCAACCACTGACCAGCCGATAACAGCGGCCGCATCTTCAAGGTCATAAAACAGTTCTTGCTGCGCAGTCCTGAGCCCGTCGAGCCCCTGCATCAATTCTTCCATCTGCCTGCCTACCTGATGTTGCTTGAAGTCCAATCCATTAACCCCCATCCCACTCTCAGCCAGGTCTGGGGGGATTACCCAAATGCCTCAAAACAACCGTGCGTCCTGCCCTTACTTGCCCCCGGTGACGTCAAGAAACGTCCCGGTAATGAACGACGCTTCATCGCTCGCCAGCCACAGGATAGCCCGCGCAACTTCTTCGGGTTGTCCGCCGCGGCCCATGGGGATCGAGTCCTTGACCCGATCCACCCGACCCGGCTCTCCGCCGCTTGCGTGCATGTCGGTGTAGATATGGCCGGGGCGGATGCAGTTGACGCGGATGCCGTCTCGCGCCACTTCTTTGGCGAAGCCGATGGTGAACGTCTCCAGGGCGCCTTTTGAGGCAGCGTAGTCGATATATTCGTTCGGACTGCCGAGCCGGGCCGCGCCCGAGGACACATTGATAACGACGCCGCCGCGGCCGTTATGGCGATGGGACATGCGTTTGACCGCTTGTTGCGCGCACAGCATCGGGCCGATGGCATTGACCGCGAAGATGCGCTGCATGCGTGCAAAGTCGAGGTCTTCGAGGCGCGATTGTGGTCCGAGTATGCCCGCGTTGTTGACCAACACGTCGACACGGCCGAACTCGCGGTCAATCGCGGCGAATAACGCCGCGACCTGCTCTGGCTCTGCGCTATCGGCGCGTACCGCCAGCGCTCGCCGTCCGGCGGCTCTCACGTCATTCGCCACGGCCAGGGCGGCGGCCTCGTCGGACACGTAGCTGATCGCGACATCGTAGCCGCGTGCGGCGGCCAGTCGCGCGGTGGCTGCACCGACGCCGCGGCTGCCACCGGTAACCAGGATGACAGGGGCCTGGGGAAGGGTGCTCATAACGCGTAAACCTCACTGTGTAACAGCCATGGACGGCCTCAGCCGATAAGTACAGCGCCGAGCGCAATCACTGCGCAGGCCAGAAACTTGCGCAGCGTGAAGGCCTCGCCGAGAAACCAATAACCGATCAGCGCGGCAAACAACACGCTGGTTTCGCGCAATGCAGACACCGCGCCCATGGGCGCATAGGACATCGCGTAGATAATGATCGCGTAGGCCAGCAGCGAGACCAGCCCGCCGCCCAAGGCTGTCGCGACACCGGGTCGCCAGCTGAACAAACTGCGCGTCCCACGTAAACCGATATAGACCATAGGCATCAACACGCCCCACAACGCGCACATCCACACGGTATACGCCAAAGGCGCGCCAGACAGCCGTGCGCCAATACCGTCGGTCACGCTGTAAGCCGCAATAAAAATCCCAGTGCCTAATGCGTACGGCAGGCTGGGAACGGCAAGCCTGCGGTTGTTGAACGCCAGGGAAACGATGCCGCCAGACACCAGCGCAATGCCCAGCAGCGCCACGCCGGTGACTGCTTCCCCGACAAAAAACGCAGCGCTGAGGGCGATCAGGATAGGCGAGGAACCGCGGGAAATCGGGTAGGTTTGCCCCAGGTCGCCAACCTTGTAGCTGCGAACCAGAAACAGGTTATAGCCCACATGCAGCACCGCCGAGAGGCCGGCGTAGCACCAACTGGCCCGCGCGGGCGGCGTCACAAACGGCGCGATGAGCGCGCTGGCAGTGGCCACCGCCAGGCACATCACCGTCATTGACCACAACCTGTCGGCGCCGCCGCGCAGCAGCGCGTTCCAGCTGGCGTGCAGGAGGGCGGCGAACAGAATCAGCAAAACAATATGAAAAGGCATGCGCCATCCTAAGCAACGGCGCGCCTGCACTAAAGCGAAGTCCTCTCATCCAGGCATGAGCAAACGCTCATGCTTTAGCGATAGCTCAGTTGTGCCTGCTGTGACGCTTCCATCAGCCAGTGACGAAAACTGACGACGTGGGGCTGTGATTCGATGCCTTTTGGGCAGACAAAGTAGTAGGCCACCGGGGAGTCGAACGGCACATCAAACAGCCTGGCCAAACTGCCGTCGCGGATCTGCGCTTCGACATGCCCGCTGCGGGCAAGCGCGACGCCCTGGCCCAACAGCGCAGCCTCGATGGTCATATTGGTGTCTGCAAAGCGCACACTTTCCTTGAGCGCCGCGATGCCCGTGCCGACATGCTGGAACCAGGCCTCCCACTTCGGCACCAGGTCTGCGCCATCGCGCGTCAGCAATGGGTAACGCAATAACTGCGCAGGCGTCTGTGGCAGGCCAAAGCGGTGCAGGAGATCGGGGCTGGCCACGGGGAAAATCTGTTCCCTGAGCAGAAACTCCGAATGCAGGCCCGGATAATTACCATTGCCCAGGCGGATCGCCACGTCAGACTCACTGCTGGAAAACGTGATGGCTTTGTCGCTGGTCTCCAGCGTGATCAGAATTTCCGGGTGCTGCTGCGACAGACTCGGCAACCTGGGAAGCAGCCATTTGAGCGCAAAGGAGTAAGTGGTGCTGACCCTGAGGCGCACCCGGCCTTTGTGTTCCCGAAGGTCAGCCAGGGTGGCTTGCAGGTTCATGAAAAACTCACGCACGATCGGCGCTAGCGCGGCGCCGGCGGGTGTCAACGTCAGCGACTTGCCGCGCTGAAAAAGCTCCAAACCCCAAATCGCTTCAAGGTGTTTTAACTGATGGCTGACAGCACTTTGGGTGACATGCAGCTCCTGCGAAGCCGAGGTGAAGGTAGCGTGCCGCGTGGCAACCTCAAAGGCGCGCAAGGTGGCGGTGGGCGGTAAGTCTCTCATCGGATGCAAGCCGGTAGCCATGAAGGAAGGCTCATGGTAGTTGATTTGCCGCCAATCGCCTGCTCACCGTGTCCATCCAAGCCCGAGCGCTTTGTGCAGCGACGCAAAATCCTTCAGCAACTCTGCGTCCGCGGAGATTCGGCTTTCTTGCGCCTGATAGCGCGTGCGCTCCGCATCCAGCCAATCCAGCGTACTGGCGGTGCCTGCACGGTAACGCTGACGCGTCAGGTCGGCGGCACGCACTGCGGAAGATTCCACCGAGCGCAACAGCAGCACGTTCTGGCGCTGGTGCCCGTAACGCGCCAACGCCACGTCGGCATCGCGCAATGCACTCAACACCACGCTTTTATAGTTGGCCAGGGCTTCGTCTCGTCCAGCCTCTGCACCTTTGACGCTGGCGGCAACGCGGCCGAAATCCAGCGCGTTCCAGGTGATCCGAGGCAGGATCAACCAAGTGCCGTTGTCCTTGCGTGCAAGGTGCCCCGGGTCACCGGCCGAGAACGACAGGTCGCCCATCAAGCTCAGTTTGGGAAACCAGTCTGCGGTCTTCTCGCCAATCTGGGCATTGCTCGATGCCAGTTGGCGTTCAGCGATGCGGATGTCCGGGCGGGCCTTCAAGAGTGCGGCCGGGTCGGCGACCGGCACCGCCTCCGGGATAGCGGGCAGGGGCCGCGCGGCGGCCAGTTGGCTGTCCAGCTCGCCGGGTTCCAGGCCGCAGAGCAGGCCGAGCTGGTCGAGCGATTCGACGATAGCGGCTTGCAGCGGCAGGCGTTGGGCCTGGGTGTTTTGGGCCTGTGTCAGCACCTGCTCCAGCTGCAGTTGCGAGGCCACGCCGCGTTCGCGCCGTTGCTGGGTGAGGTCCAGGGCCTGGTTTTCGATGCCGACGCTGGCGTCGACCAGTGCCAGGCGTGCTTGCTGGTCGCGCAGGTCGGTGTAGGCCTGCACTGTTTCGGCAGCCAGTTGCACTTGGGCGTCAGCCAACCGGGCCTGGGAGGCGTCGGCCTCTGCCTGGGCGGCTTCGACTGCACGGCGTGTGCCGCCAAACAGATCGGCCTCCCAGCTGGCATCGAAACCGGCGAGGTACAGGCTCAACGGGCCTCGGCCACCGCCATTGCTGCCACCCAGCGCGGAGGTGTCCGGGGAGCGCAGTTTGAGCATCGCGGCGTCCCCGGTGACCTTGGGCATTGCGTTGGCTTGCGCGCCGCTGAGGCTTGCGCGGGACTGCTTGAGGCGCGCCTGGGCCGTGGCAATGTCCGGGCTGTTTTGCAGGGCTTGCTCCACCAGCTGGTTCAATTGCGCGTCGCCCAGGGTTCGCCACCACTGCGCGACACCAGGAGTGCTTGCCGATGCGCTGTCAGCGTGCGGCAGGTGCCCGGCCGCCAGGGTCTTTGGCGCGACGTCGGGGGCACCGTGGTAGTCCGGGCCGACGGTGCAGGCCGACAACAGGCCGACGGTCAGCAAGAGGGGAAGGGTGCGAGGAATCATCGTTGTACCGTGCGCTTTTTCAGGATGAAGATCAGGGGCAGGCACGCCAGCATCGCGAGTCCCAGTACATAAAACGAGTCGTTGTAGGCCATCACCGAGGCTTGTTGCGCAATGTCATTGGCAAGTTGTGCGAACGCCTGCGCCTGCGACGTTGAGGCATCGCCGGTTTGCGCGAGGTAGCTGGCGGTGTGGCTCGCCATGTGGTCCTGCGCCAACTGGCTGTTGGCCTGGATGCCTTCGCGCAGCCTGTCGTCATGAAAGTGGCTGCGCCGGTCCATCAGCACGCCGAGCAAGGCCAGGCCGATGGTGCCGCCCAGGTTGCGCGACATGTTGTAAAGCCCGGCGGCGTCCCCGGCGTCACGGGTCTCGACCGAGCGCATCGACAGTTGGCTGAGCGGCATCATCACCAGAATCTGCCCAAAACCACGCAATAGCTGCGACCAGACAAAGTCGTGCCCGACACTCTCGGCGGTGAGTTGGGTGTCGACAAAGCAGCTGGCCCAATACAGCAACAGGCCGGCACCGACCATCCAGCGCAGGTCATAACGGCCGAGCATGCGCGGCAAAATGGGCATCAGCAAAAACGCCGGTATCCCCGACAGCAACATGATCGCGCCGGACTGCTGCGCGTTGTAGCCCGAGAGGATGCCCAGGAACTGCGGCACCAGATACGCCGTGCCATAAATCCCGGCGCCCACGGCGGTACCGATCAACAGCACGCTGCCAAAGCTTTTGTTCAGCACCAGTTGCAGTCGCACGATCGGCGTACTCGAGCGCAACTGCCCGACCGCAATCAGGGAAAAGCCGATCACCGTGGCGATGCTCAGCCACGTAATCAGCAGCGAGTCGAACCAATGCTCACGCTGGCCTTCTTCCAGTACCACCGTCAGCGAACTCAGGCCCATGGCCAGGCCGAGGATGCCCAACCAGTCGGCACTGATGAAGCGTTGCAGGTTCATGCGCTCGCTTGGCAGGCCGGTGATCAGCAGCGTGATCAGAGCGATGCTGATGGGCAGATTAAGAAAGAAGCACCACCGCCAGTTGATGTTTTCCGTGAGCCAGCCGCCGATGACCGGGCCAAGCAAGGGGCCGAGGATCACGGTCATGCCAAACATCGTGGTGCCGATGGCCAGTTGGTGCGGCGGCAGTCGCGTGCGCACGATGGTTTGCGCGGTGGGAATCATCGCGCCGCCGGCGAACCCCTGGCCGATGCGCCCGGCGATCATCGCGCCGAGGCTGGAGGACAGGCCACAGAACATCGAAAACGCCGTAAACATCAAGGCCGTGCCGATCAGGAACCGGCGCAGGCCGAACACGCGGGTCAGCCAGGCGGCGAGAGGGATCATGACGATTTCCGACATCAGATAGCCCGTGGCGATCCACGTGCCTTCGGTGCCGGTTGCGCCGATTTGCCCCTGAATCTGCGGCAGCGCCGAGTTGGTGATCGACACGTCCAGCGTCGCCAGCAAGGCGCCGAGTGCGCCGGCAGCCACGGCGATCCAGTCGGTCAGCGAGGCGTTGCGTGGTTTTTCTGCGGCCACCTCGGCCATCAGCGCTTCAGCCATGATTGGCGTCCGCGGCAGGTGTGCGCGTGTCGACGTCAACGGTTGCCGACAGGCCAGGCATCAACGCCTCGCGCACCTCATCGGGTATGTCCAGCGAGATGCGCACGGGTACGCGCTGCACGATTTTGGTGAAGTTGCCGGTGGCATTCGACGGCGGCAGCAGCGCGAACTGCGCGCCGGTGCCTGGGGACAGGCTGTCGATATGGCCCTGCAGATCACGCCCCGGCAGCGCGTCCACGTGCACGCTGACGGATTGGCCGGGGCGCATGTCGCCGATCTGGGTTTCCTTATAGTTGGCGGTCAGATAAATCGCGCTGATCGGCACCACGGTCAGCAAGCGGGTGCCGGGCTGCACATATTGACCGACACGTACGCCGCGGTCGGCCACGCGCCCGTCCAGCGGGCTGCGAATCACTGCGTCATCCACGTCCAGCTGGCTCTGCGCCTCGCTGGCCTTGGCCACGCCGAGTTGCGCCTGGGCTTGTTTGAGCTGCGCTTCAAGCGTGCCATAGCGGGTCTGACTGGAACGCAAGGCGGCCTGTTTGGCTGCCACGGTGCTGCGGGCCTGGGCCAATTGGTTATTGAGCTGCGCCAGGCGCTCTTCGGGCTCGGCACCTGAACGCGCCAGCGGGGCATAGCGCGCGACTTCGGCCTGCGCGTGTTTCGCATCGGCCTCGGCGCCTTGCAACTGCGCGCGCGCTTCGGCAATGGTCGAGTCCTGCTGCACCAGGTCGGCCTGGGCCTTGGCGTAATCGGCCGTGCGCGCGGCGATTGTGGCCGAGGCTTCATCGCTGACGGCCTGGTATTTGCGCGCATCCAGGCGCACCAGCACGTCGCCGCGCTTTACGTTCTGGTTGTCGCTGACCAGCACTTGGGCGACGTAGCCACTGATCTTGGGCGCCACGCTGATGCTGTCGGCTTGCAGGTAGGCGTCGTCGGTGGTCTGGATGAAACGTCCGGTGAGCCACCACCAGGCGGCCCAAACTACAGCACCCAAAAGTGCGACGGTGGCGATGGTCAGCAGGATCCGTCGAGCCTTGCCGCGTTGACGGTTGACGGTGTCTTCAGGAATGACCTGAGGCGAGGGAGGTGCAGCGGACATCGGGTCACTCCAGATTTATAACAGATGGAATAAATTCTATTTTTCGCGAATTTTTGTCAACTGGTATATTTTGGTCCGGTATTCGAAAGGAGCTGCACATGGCACGACATAAACCTGCCGCCGAGGGTGGTTATCAGCGTGGTGAAGAAACCCGCGCGCGCATTGTCGACGCGGCGGTCGTGGTATTTGGCGAGCGCGGCTACGACGGCGCGTCGACCCGCGACATCGCCACGGCCGCGGGCGTCAACGCCCCGGCGATTCAGTACTATTTTGACGGCAAGGAAGGCATCTATCTGGAGTGTGTCGAGCACTTGATCGCACTGCTGTGGCGCAAGATGGCGCCTTGCGTGGAGGCCGCCGAATGCGCGTTGGCCGATCAGGCTTCGGACGATAAAACCCTGATCGACGTGTCGCTGGGTATCCTCGGTACGGTGGTTTCCACCATCCAGGACAGCCCGCAAACCACCGCCTGGCGTGCGTTTCTAGACCGCCACCAGGCCGGCCTGTGTCCAGAAAGCGCGACAACAGCGTTTGAGGATCGCTTCAAGGCGCGCATTGGCCGGGTTATCCGCCAACTGATCGCGCGCCTGGCCGGTTTTGCGGTGGAGGACGAGCGCACCGTGATTCACTCGATGGCACTGTTCACCCAAGGCCTGGCATTCCGGGTGCAAAAACCCAAGCTGCTTGAGGCGTTGAAGTGGGCAGAGGTCAACCAGAAGGAAATGGAACTGGTACGCGACGTGGTGCTGATGCAAGCCCGGTTTACCCTGGAAGGCCTGGTCAAGCAACGCGGCATGGTCGCTACGTGATGTGATTTTTTTCAACTTCAGAAAAGGACGCAACGATGTCGCTCTATACCATTACCATTCCCTGCTTCGCCCAGATGCTGAACTCGCTCAAAGGCCTGCTCTCCAAGGGTGACGCTCACGCTGCAGCACTGGCTTTCGACCCGCAAGTTCTTCTCGATTCACGCCTGGCACCCGACATGCACCCCCTGGCGACTCAGGTTCGCTACGCCTGCACCCAGGCGCGCGAGGCGGTTGAGCGGCTAAGCGGGCATCCGCTGTCGACGCTGCAGGCCCCGACCTCAATGGCTGAGGCGCTTGCACTGATCGACCAGACGCTGGCAGTGCTCGCCGACGCTGACCGTAGCGTGATTGAGCGTCGTGCGGATGAATCCATCGCCATTGAACTCCCCGGTGGTATCGCCTTCCAGATGACCGGCAACGAATACGCCGTCAATTGGGCCACGCCGCAGTTCTATTTTCCCCTGATGACCGCCTACAACATCCTGCGCCATAACGGCGTGCCGCTGGGCAAAGCGGACTATGTGCCGCACATGTTCGCGTATGTGCGTCAGGGCTGAACGCAGCGTTAAGGACGGCGGCGATTGTGGTGCTGCGCAGTGTCGACACGAGCATCTGCAGCCGCGCTTTTGCGCTGATGGCCTGTGCCCAAAGGCTGCGAAAATCGGCCAGCCGTTGTGAAATGTTGTGAAGCATGGGGAATGGCCCTTTGCCCATGCTAACGTCCGCATCGGGGTATCGTCAGCACGACGATTTCATTCGTTCCATTGAGGGAGCAGCGCCGATGTCTACTACCGTAACGCCCGCGTCTGGCGGGTCGAACACGCCTAAGTCCTCGCCGTCGTCTTTCGACGACAAGTTGAACATTGCCAAGTCCAGCAAGGTTATTGCCGATTACATGCGCCAGACCGGCAAGTCGGCCATCACCAAGCAGGAGCTGTCGCAACTGGCCAGCAATGCCTCAGGCAAGGTGCCAGCGAACGTTTCCGACGCTGCCAAGTACATGGAAAAACACCCCGATGTATTCACCGCCATCGAAACCCACGACGTGGCCGGCGCCGATAACCTGTCCGGCGTGTGGAACTTCGACTGGGCGGCCAATGGCGGGCTGAAGGGCACCGCGACCGATGCCATCGCCAACATGCAGGACACGTTCGACATGGCCATCGCCAAGTCGGCGCAGATCACTGAAATTTCCACCGCTAAAAAAGCCGAACTGGACTCGACCAAACAACGGCCGCAGAACTGAGGCCGCAGGTTGTCAGCCACGCCAAAAACGGTTCCCGGTGCGTCAGTGGGGACCGTTTTGTGCTTGACCGGCGGTCAGTGTCATTCAGTCCCCGCAACTCAACCACCGCGCTGTGCCGCCACTCATGGCTTGGCCTTTTGTGATGCGTTCAGCGCAGATTCAAGCGACATGAGCAACTATACCGGTCAGTGAAAGCAATCCAGTCGTCACTGCCGGAGAAACCTTGATGCTTGTGATCGTCGGCGTACTTGCCATCGTGGCCGTGTGGATCTGGTGGACCTACCCCCGGGTTGGCAACGTGCTGTTTGCGCTCATCGCCTGGGTAGAAGCGCGGCGGTCTCGATTGAAGACCCTCAACGTACCGATCAAAGGCATGACCCTCGCCACTTATCAGGGGGGCGACACGCATGCGCCGGCGCTGTTGCTGGTGCACGGTTTCAGCGCCGACAAGGGCGTCTGGCTGGGGTTTGCGCGGCACTTTGTCGATGCTTACCGCGTGATCATTCCGGATCTGGCCGGCCACGGTAAAACTGCCTTTGTGACGGGCGGCGACTACAGCATTGCGGCCCAGGCGCGGCGCATGGTGGCGCTGCTGGACGCCTGCCAGGTCGACAAAGTGCACGTTATTGGCAGTTCCATGGGCGCGTATGTCGCCAGCTGGTTGGCCACTCATTATCCGGAGCGCGTGCTGTCGCTGGGTTTGATTGGCGCCGCGGGCGTGAATCTGCCGCAGCCCAACGAAGTTGAAGCGTTGGTCAATAGTGGCGATAACCCGTTTCTGATTCGCACCCGTCAGCAATTCGACCGGTTTTTCGCCATGACCATGGCGGCACCGCCTTTCATCCCCGAAGTGTTATTGGCGGCCGAGGCGCAAAGCTACATCAAGCGCCGCGCTGAGCTGGCGGAGATTTTCGCGAACTTCTCCGACAGCCCGCGCATGGAGCCCTGGTTGCCGCACGTACGCGTGCCAAGCCTGATCCTGTGGGGCCGGGAGGACCGCATGGTGCCCGTTGCCAGCGCGCAAACCTGGCTTGAGGGGATCCCGCATGCGCGCCTGGAAATTCTTGAAGGCATCGGCCACTTGCCGATGGTGGAGGCCACGCAGCAGACCGTCGCGCACTGTCGCGAATTTCTCGACAAAGCCAAAGTGTATTCCTCGATCCGCCCCTAGCTGTACGGGGCAGCCAGGGCTGCAACCGATTACTGTCGCAGGCATACCACTGCCGTCGGGATGCCGCGCCATGTTCATGTCTACCAGCCTGCTCTCAGCCTTTGTGCTGTTTGCCTTCGTGTCCTCGATCACACCCGGCCCCAACAACACGATGCTGCTGGCTTCAGGCGTGAACTTCGGGTTTCGCCGGTCGATGCCCCACGCGATGGGCATCAGCATCGGCTTTATGCTGTTGGTGATTTCGGTGGGGCTCGGTCTGGGCGAAGTGTTCAAGGTATTTCCATGGGCCTACACCCTGTTGCGGTATGTGGGCGCGGCTTACTTGTTGTACCTGGCGTGGAAGATTGCAACCTCGGGCGGCATGCCCGAGAGCAACAACGAACACGCCAAACCCATGACCTTCCTCGGGGCGGCGGCGTTTCAATGGGTCAATCCCAAGGCGTGGATCATGGCGTTGGGGGCGATCACCACCTACACGCCGGCCGAAGGTTATGTGACCAACGTGTTGGTGATTGCCCTGGTGTTTGCGGTGGTCAACTTGCCCAGCGTGTGTGTATGGGTGGTTTGCGGCACTGGCCTGCGCACTGTGCTGCGTGAACCGCGTTGGTTGCGTCTGTTCAACGTGTCGATGGCCGGGTTGCTGGTGGTATCGCTGTACCCGATGCTCTTTGCGAGTTGACAGAGCCGGGTGACGTCACAGGTGTTGCAGCTGCGGGCCGGCGACCGCTATGACGAGGTGAGGCGCCAGCGGCAGCGGCGGTCGGGGCGCTGTTCGAGTATTGCCGACCCACTCAGTCATGGACGGGTTGGCCGGCCACTGCGCTGATCATGAGCGAGCTGGCCACACAGGCGGCGCGCAGCGCGGCGGATGCCCAGGCGGTGACGCAATCACACGGGCGAGATGGTCGCCAGCAAGCCGATGCCGATGGTCAACACCAAAAAGCCGAACAGGAAAAGTGCCATCTTGGTCATAAGGCCTCCGAAGGGAAGGGGACGACAGGAATGTCGGGATGGCGCCATTGTCCGCTTCGAGGCGTTTTCGATACAGACGCAGATAGCAAAGAAAAAACCGTATCAGATGGCCCCGCGACTGCCCGGTAGCAGGCCTGGAAGGCACACTGTTTTCTCAAGATCAGGCACGCGGCGGCGTCCAACAGCGCCGCCGGTGCAACTGCAAGCTCAGGCACCACGCCTGGGGAATGCCGGGGGACAGCGTCTGCATTTGCCCCTAAGATAGCGCCCACTGCATCAACAATAAGAGTGGGCCAACCCTCGATGGAAAGACGCCAATTCAGCGGTGGCATGCAAGGCAAGAACCTGCGCTACCTGAATGACACCCCCCAGCAGTCGCCGCCGGTTACCCGCGTGGGTTTTTTGCTGCTCGAACACTTCTCCCTGCCCGCATTCACCCAGACCCTGGACACGCTCATCACCGCCAACCTGTTGCGTCCCGAACTGTTTGCCACCCGTACGTTCGGTTGCGGCAACGGCGAGGTCATCAGCGACCTGGGCCTGGTCATCCGTCCCGATGCGCGCCTGGACGTGTCGGCGTTGCCGCAGTTGGACTTGTTGGTGGTGTGCGGCGGCTTTCGTACCGAACTCAAGGCTGATGACGAATTCAGCCACTTGTTACGCAGCGCCTCCGAACAGGCTGTCGCCCTTGCCGGGTTGTGGAACGGCGCCTGGTTTCTCGGCCGTGCCGGCCTGCTGCAGGGCTATCGCTGCGCCATTCACCCGGAACATCGCCCGGCGCTGGCGGAGGTCTCCAAGGCCGCCCAGGTGACCAGCGAACCCTACGTGATCGACCGTGACCGCCTGACGGCCTCCAGCCCCTCGGGCGCGTTTCACATGGCCCTGGACTGGATCAAGGGCCTGCACGGCAAGGCGCTGGTCGAGGGCATTGAAGACATTCTGGCGTTCGAGGAGTCGCGTTACCGACGCATCAAACCCACGGAAAATGTCTGCGTCAGTGCGCCACTGCGTGAAGTGGTGAAGCTGATGGACGCCAACCTTGAAGAACCGCTGGAACTCGACCAATTGGCCGTTTACGCCGGCCGCTCGCGCCGTCAGCTGGAACGGCTGTTCAAGGAACAATTGGGTACCACGCCGCAGCGCTATTACATGGAACTGCGGGTAACCGAGGCGCGGCGCCTGTTGCAGCACACCGAACTGTCCCAGGTGGACGTGCTGGTGGCGTGCGGTTTTGTCTCGCCGAGCCATTTCAGCAAATGTTACAGCGCGTATTTCGGCTATCGCCCCTCCAAGGAGAAGCGGCTGATCAAGTAGGCTGCGCGCGTTGATTTTCTATTTGGACGACGTTTTATCAAGGAGTAGCTATGCCTATAACACTGCCAGACCGCTACCGCGGCAGCTTGCTTGGGCTGGCCTGTGGCGACGCGGTCGGCACCACGGTTGAGTTCATGCCCCGCGGCACATTTGCCGCCGTGACGGACATGGTCGGAGGCGGGCCGTTCAGCCTGAAGCCTGGCCAGTGGACCGACGACACATCGATGGCCCTGTGTCTGGCCGAAAGCCTGCTGAGCAAGGGCGGCTTTGACGCGAAGGATCAGATGGGCCGGTACCTGAACTGGTGGCAATGGGGCTATTTGAGTGCCACGGGAGACTGCTTTGATATCGGCATGACCGTGCGCGAGGCCCTGGCGGCTTTCCAGCAGCATGGCGACCCGTTTGCGGGTTCTACGCACCCGTATTCGGCCGGCAATGGCTCGATGATGCGCCTCGCGCCTGTGGTGTTGTTCTTCTTCCCGAACCGGCAACGTGTGCGCACCTTTGCCATCGACAGTTCACGCACAACCCACGCAGCCCCGGAGGCCATCGAATGCTGTGTGGTACTCGCGCAGGCGCTTTGCAATGCCTTGAGCGGCATGCCCAAAGACGACGTATTGCGCGTCTCGGACGCTGCGCTGACAGCGCCCAAAGTGCTGGCTGTCGCCGCCGGCGAATACCGTGACAAGTCGCGTGGCGAGATTGTCGGTTCCGGCTATTCGGTTGCCTCGCTGGAAGCCGCGTTCTGGTGCTTTCACCACACCGACAGCTTTGCCGATGCCGTGCTCGCCGCTGCAAACCTGGGTGACGATGCGGACACCACGGCCGGCATCGTGGGCCAGTTGGCGGGCGCCCACTATGGCGTCCAGGGCATTCCCGCAGGCTGGCTGGAAAAAGTATGGATGCGCGCTGAGATTCAGCAGATGGCGGATGCCTTATCAGACGCCTCCAGGGCCGGCCACTGAGGCCCGCACCCGGCAGCGTTGCTCAGAATCGCCCCAGTCGGTAGGGCGCAAGCGTGGGCAGCCCTGACAGCGAGGGGTGTGCGTCGGCCAGTTGCGCCACGATCTCTGCCGTCACCGCTGCCTGCGTCAGGCCCAAATGCTGGTGCCCGAACGCGAGCAGCACCTTACCGTCGCACAGCCGATCAATGATCGGCAATGAGTCGGGCAGGGAAGGGCGAAATCCCATCCAGGCGGTCGCGTCCTGCGCGTTCAGGTCCTGACGAAACAAGCCTTGGCTCAGCCGGTGCAATTGCCAGGCACGTTGCATATTCGCCGGGCGCTTGAGCCCTGCGAACTCGACGGTGCCGGCCAGGCGCAAGCCATCGGTCATGGACGTCATGATGAACTTGCGCTCAAACGAGGTGACGGCAAACGGCAGGCGGTTCTGTTCCGTTGGCAGCATCAAGTGATAGCCGCGTTCGGTGTCCAGTGGCACTGTTTTACCCGTGAGTGCCGCGGTGAGTCTGGCCGAATGGGCACCGCAGGCGATCAATACCTGGCGCGCGGCGACGACGCCTTGATCGGTCATCAGCGACACGCCGGCGCCATCCACCCGCCCATCCAGCACGCGCTGCTGCACAAACTGCACGCCACTGGCCTTGGCGGCGCTCACCAGTTCGCAGACCACGGTGTACGGGTCAATAAAATGCCCGGTGCCGGGGAAAAACAGGCCGCCTCGGATAGCCTCGCTCAGTTGCGGCGCCACCTGGCGTATAGCCTCACCTGGCCAGAATTCCACTGCCACGTTTTGCTGCTGCATGCGCAGGCGCAATGCATTGATCGCCTCAGCTGACGCGGCGCGTTCAAACACCAGCAAGGAGCCGTCTGGGCGCAGCAACTGTGGCCGGTCAATGCTCTGCAACAACCGTTGCCACGCCGCCAGGCTGGCTTCATTCAGCGCGCGAATACCTGCGACCGTGCGCCGGTAGCTCGCCGGGCGCAGGTTCAGCAACAGGCGCACAAACCAGGGCAGGGCGCGCGGCAGGTATTTCCAGTCCAGGCTTAGCGGGCCCCTGGGGTCCATCAGCATCGCCGGCAGGCGCTTGAGGATCGACACGTCGGCAATCGGAAACACCTGCTCGGTCGCCAGGTGCCCGGCGTTGCCATAGGAGGCGCCCATTCCGGGCGGCTGCGGGTCGATGACCACCACGCGCCGGCCTTGACGCGCCAATTGCAACGCGCAGGCCACGCCGATTATCCCGGCGCCGATGACCACGGTGTCCGCGGTATTGGAGTCGGACATGGCCTAGGCCTCTCTCTGACCGTCGAGCAAACGCCTTAACTGCAACGGGTTGCCCTGTTGCAGCGCGCGAGGCAACAAGCCATCGGGGAAGTCCTGGTAACACACCGGGCGCAAAAACCGCAGGATTGCCGCCGTGCCCACCGAGGTGCTGCGTGAGTCCGAGGTGGCAGGGAAGGGGCCGCCGTGGACCATGGCGTCACACACCTCCACACCCGTGGGCCAGCCGTTGACCAGCAAGCGCCCGGCCTTGCGTTCAAGCACCGGCAGCAAGGCTTTGGCACTTGCAACGTCGCCATCATCCAAGTGGAGTGTGGCCGTCAGTTGGCCGTCCAAGTGTTCCGAGACCTGGCGCACTTCATCTTCGCTGGCGCACACCACCACCAGCGATGCGGCGCCGAAGATTTCTGCTTGCAGGTGCTGATTGCGCAAAAAATCATGGGCCGGGGTGACGAACACGTGCGCCTGCCCCTGGTTGGGGCCGTTGGCCGCCTGACCTTTTGCCGCAATCCGGGCATGTTCGGCCAGCGTACTCACACCGGTTTGGTAGGCGTGGAAAATACCCGGCGTCAGCATGGTCTGGGCCGCGCAACCGCGCAGCAACTGCGTTGCGGTGGCGATGAACGCATCCAATGCGCTGCCTGCGACGGCAATCACCAACCCAGGGTTGGTACAAAATTGCCCGGCGCCCTGAGTCAACGACGCGACAAAACCCTGCGCCAACGCTTCGCCACGTGCCTGCAACGCGGCAGGAAACAGATACACCGGATTGATCGAACTCATTTCGGCATACACCGGGATCGGCTCCGGCCGCGCCTGCGCCGCCTGGGTCAACGCGATACCAGCGTTGCGCGACCCGGTAAAGCCCACGGCCTTGATGTGCGGGTTGGCGACCAGCGCCATGCCGATGTCCGTGCCTGCGCCGTAAAGCAGTGAAAACACCCCGTCGGGCAAACCGCAGGCCTTCACCGCCTGGGCCACCGCGCGTCCGACCAGTTCACTGGTGCCGGGATGGGCACCGTGTGCCTTGACGACTACCGGGCAGCCGGCCGCCAGGGCCGAGGCGGTATCACCGCCCGCCACCGAGAACGCCAAGGGGAAATTGCTCGCGCCAAACACGGCCACCGGGCCCAGTGGCACCTGCCGTTGACGCAGGTCTGGACGTGGCAACGGCTGGCGCTCGGGCTGCGCGGTGTCCACACGCACGCCCAGCCATTCACCGGCGCGCACGGTGCGCGCAAAGGTACGCAACTGCCCGCAGGTGCGGCCACGTTCGCCCTGGATGCGCGGGCGCGGCAGGCCCGTTTCGGCCATGGCGCGTTCGATCAACTCATCGCCGAGGGCTTCGATAGCGTCGGCAATGACGTCCAGAAAGCTGGCGCGCTCGGCCAGCGAGGTTTCGCGATACGTGTCGAACGCAGCCCACGCCAGGGCGCACGCCTGCTCGACATGCTCACGACCGCCGCCGGCGTAAGCCGGTTCCAGCGGCGCGTCGGTGGCGGGGTTGATGGCCCGAATCGCTTCGCGATGGCCGGAAATGGCTTGCTGACCGATCAGCATCTTGCCCGTCAGAGTCATGGGGTCGTCCTGGAAAAATGAGGGTTGGCCGCTGTGAGAAGCACAGCGGCGCGCAAGGGCTCAGGCGAGGTTCTGTTCGGCGGACCAATTGGCGTACCACTGGCGGAACAGCGCGTATTGGTGCTCGGCATAATGGCGCTGCGCATCACTGAGCACGTCGGTTTCATTAAAGTGCAGGGCGTAACCGTGGTCACCGTTAAGCACCATCAGATGTTTGTAATACAGCACCAGGTCGCAGCCTTCGTCGAAGGAGGACAGCACGCCCAGCGCCGCTTCCAGTTCGCGGGCCAGGCGCCGCGCCTTGGCGTCACCTTTGGCGGCTTGCTTGCTCAGGGCCACCAGGTGCAGCACTTCACGTGGCAGCGCATTGCCGATGCCGGTGATGGCGCCGGTGGCGTTGCAGTTGACGAAGCCGTGCACCACCTGGGTGTCGACGCCGACCATCAGGGTCACGTTATCGTCCTGGGAGGTGATGTTTTCAGCCGCGTAACGCAGGTCGGCAGCGCCGCCAAATTCCTTGAAACCGATGAGGTTGGGGTGTTCGCGGCGCAGTTCGAAGAACAGGTCGGCGCGGGTGGCAAAGCCGTAGTACGGGCTGTTGTAGATCACCGCCGGCAGGTTTGGCGCGGCATTGAGAATGGCCGAGAAGTGCGCCTTTTGCGCGGTCGCCGACGCACCGCGTGACAGCACGCGCGGGATCACCATCAGGCCATGGGCACCGACGTTGGCCGCGTGCGCTGCGTGGGCCACGGCCTCACGGCTGTTCACCGCGCCCGTGCCGACAATGGTCGGCACACCGGCAGCCACCAGGCGCGCCACACCTTCCTGGCGCTGGACTTCGGTGAGCAACGGCCAGTCACCCATGGAGCCGCAGTAAACAACGGCGCTCATGCCGATATCGATCAGTTCGCGCCCCTTGGCCACCAGGGCGTCGAAGTCCGGCTTGCGCTCACGCGTGCACGGGGTCATCAGCGCGGGGATGCAACCGGTGAAAATGTTGTCGCTCATTGTTTTAACTCCTTGCAGCGTTCAGTAAAAATCGGGGCTCAGATGCCCCAGGCGAAAGGGTCCTGCGCGTCGATCAGCAGGGTGCTGTCGGCGGTCATGTAGGCGCGGCCGGTGATAAAGGGGCGTACGCGCTCGCCGTCCCATTCATAGCGGCCTTCGAATTGGCTGCCGGTGATGCTGGCTTGCACCCAGGTTGCACCGGGCGCGAGCTTGCCGTCGGCGGCCAGGCACGCGAGCTTGGCGCTGGTGCCGGTGCCGCACGGCGAGCGGTCGTAGGCTTTGCCGGGGCACATGACGAAATTGCGGCTGTCGGCGTTGGCGTCGTCTGCGAACAGTTCGACATGGTCGATCAGCGCGCCATCGGCGCCGTGGATGCCTTGGTTTTCCAAAGCCTTGAGCATCGTCCAGGTGTAGTCGGTGAGGGCATCGACGTTGCCCATCTCAAGCGTTTGCCCGTGCTGCGAGACCAGGAAAAACCAGTTGCCGCCCCAGGCAATGTCGCCGTGGACCACGCCATGGCCCGGCACGTCCACCGCCACGTGGTGGCGATGGCGATAGGCGGGCACGTTGCGCAGGGTCACGGCGCCGTCTTCGTGCAGTGTGGCCGTTACGGGACCGACCGGCGTGTCGATGCTGTGAACGCCGGGCTCGATGCGGCCCAAGTGGTGCAACGAGGCGACCAGCCCGATGGTGCCGTGGCCGCACATGCCGAGGTAGCCGGTGTTGTTGAAGAAGATCACCCCGCACGTCGCACCCGCAGTGACCGGCTCGCAGTACAGCGCGCCGACCAGTACATCATTGCCACGCGGTTCCAGCAGGCAGGCGCGGCGCCATCGGTCGTGCTCGGTGCGCAGGTTCTGCAGTTGCTCGGCGATACTGCTGCCTGTCAACGAGGGAAAGCCGTCCAGCACCAGGCGCGTGGGTTCGCCGCCGGTATGGGAGTCGATCACGTGCAACCGTTTCATAAAACGCTCCATTCAGTGGGTGGCCGGGGACAAGGGTGCGCTGTGCCGGGGTTGGCTGACGGCTTCGCTTTCGTCGTCTTCGTGTTCCAGGCGCACAAGGTGAGCAGGCACGCCGGTGGCCGCGCCCCAGTAATAAATGCCCAAGGCGCAGGCCGCGACGATCAGCGTGTCAAACGGGTGGCTGAGCACGCCGAGGCCACCAAAGCTGCCGAGTTTGGAGAGCAGGAGGGTCACCGCGTAAAAGCCGATCAGCCACGCCGACGAGCGCACTTGCTGCTTGATGTTCAGGTGTGCGGTCGGCACCCAGCGTGCGCACAGCAGGTACACCCCAAACATCAGGATTTGCAGGCCGAGCAGCCACGACACGGTGCTCCAGCCGGACCAGTACACAATCAGCGCGGCGATGATGAACGACAGCGGGCCGAGTACCGCCATGCCCTTGACCCGAAATGGCCGTGGCATGCCCGGTGCATTGCGGCGCAGCGCGGCGACGGTCACCGGGGCGACGGCGTAGCTCAGGATCAGCGCGGCCGACACCACATTGATCAGCGCTTCCCAGGATGGGAACGGCAGGGTCCAGAACACCGACAGGCCAAAGGTCAGCCACAGCGCCGGGCGCGGAATGCCGGATTTCTCGTCAATGCGCGTGAAGATCTTGAAGAACGTGCCGGTCTGCGCCCAGCCATACACCACGCGCGGCGTGGCATTCATGTAGATATTGCCGCAGCCGCTGGGCGAGATCACCGCGTCCGCCACCACCAGGTACGCCAGCCAGCCCACACCCAGCGCCAGGGCGATATCGCGATAAGGCAGCGCGAGTTCCTTGCTGATCCCCGCCCAACCGTTGGCGAGCATCTCGGTGGGCACGCCGCCGAGGAACGCGGTTTGCAGCAGCACATAGATCGCCGTCGAGAGCAGCACGGAGAGGATCAACGCGATCGGGATTGTGCGTTGCGGGTGCTTCACTTCACTGGCCACCGAGATGATCGGCGTCAGGCCCAGATAGGCAAAAATCACGCCGCCGGCCGACACCGCCATCTCAATGCCCGACAGGCCGAACGGGGCAAAACCCTGGGCCTGGAAGTTCGCCGGTTTAAAGAAGGTGAACAGCACGCCAATCACCAGCAGCGGTACGATGAACTTGAACACACTCACCAGGTTATTGGCGATGGCGAAGGTCTTCACACTGCGGTAATTAAGCACAAAGAACAGGCACAGCAGGGCCAATTGCATCAGCCAGCCCAAGGGGGTGGGGTCGCTGGAGCCGGCCTTGGTCAGCCCGGGAAACCAGGCAGCGGCGTATTGGCGCGAGGCAACCACTTCAATCGCCACCAGGCTTGAAAACGCAATCAGCGTGATAAAACCCATCAGGTAGCCCAACAGCGGGCCGTGGGAATACACCGGGTAACGCACCACCCCGCCGGCACGGGGCAGGGCAGCGCCGAGTTCGCAATAGACGATGCCCAGCAGCAGCACGGCGAACCCACCGATCAGCCAGGAAAAAATTCCGGCCGGCCCGGCGATGGCCGAGACGTGACTGGCCGCAAACAGCCAGCCCGAACCGAAGATGGCGCCCAGCCCGATGAAGGTCAGGTCCATCAATGAAAGTTGTTTCTTGAACTTGCCTTGAGCAGACATGGCGGCGCCTTCTTGTGAGTTATTGGATAGGCAGGTAGTGGCGCTATCCTGAACGCATCAAGGGCGTGGCGATTGATGTTTTGCGCCTGCGTGGATGACGAATTCGGCACAGTTGGCCGCGCTCGACAGTCACATCGGCATGCGGCAATCTGCTCGAAAACAGGGGAGTCCAGTTCATGCTGCCGAGCGCATTAGCGAGCCTTTTTCAGGCCAATCGTCCCCACGACATGCAGCAGCTACTGGCCGGGGTGGCGCAGCTGTTGCCGATGTTCGACGTGATCCCCAATGCCGCGATCTTCATCAAGGACATCGAGGCGCGCTACGTGCTCGCCAACCACACGCTGGTGCAGCGCTGCGGCCTCAAGCAGCTGCAACCGCTGCTGGGCAAGACCAGTGCGCAGGTGTTCCCCGCGCAACTGGGGCCGGGCTATACCGAACAGGATCGGCGCGTGCTGGAACAGGGGTTTGTGCTTGAGGATCAGCTGGAACTGCACCTGTATGGCACGCGCGAACCCGGCTGGTGCCTGACGCACAAATGGCCGCTGTACAGCGATATCAACCAGATCATCGGCCTGGCGGGCATCTCCGTCGACCTGCAGTCAGCCAGCGAAACGCACCCGGCGTATCAGCGCCTGGCCGCTGTCGACGCGCACATCCGCACGCATTTCAACCGGCGCGTCAGCCTCGGTGAACTGACGCGCATCGCCGGCATTTCCGTCGCGCAGCTGGAGCGCTACTGCAAACGCGTGTTCCACCTGACGCCACGGCAGATGATCCAGAAAGTGCGTCTGGAACACGCGCACCGGTTGCTGCATACCGAACTGCCGATCACCGAAGTCGCGCTGCAATGCGGCTACACCGACCACAGCGCGTTCACTCGCCAGTTCAAGGCATTGACCGGCTTTACGCCGAGGCAGTATCGGCAGGCGCCTCGCTACCGGCCACCGGCTTCCAGTGGGGCAGCGGCGTGAGGTAGTGCAGGTCGAATCGGCGCTCGACAAAGGCCCAACGCCCACCCCGACGTTCGAGCCGGTCGTGGTAATGGCCGCTGATTTGCACCTGCCCCAGCTCACGGTGTAACACCATGCAATCCACTGCAGCCTGGGCGGTGGCCGTTTCGCCCTGCAGCTCGATCAGCGTATTGGCCATCCAGTGATGCATGTGGGGCATGTGCGCCCAGTTCTGGTGAGCGGAGTCGACAATCGCGTCGACACCCACGAAGTGTCCGAACGCAGCGCCCAACGCCAGCACGGCATCTGCATGCCAGATACTGCGCAGCAACGCTTCATCGCGACGATCAAAGGCGTGTGCGTACTCGGCAATCAGACGTTGAATCGCCATGTGGCTTTCGAGGTTATCCAGGCGCGCGCTCAATGCTTGCAGGCTCATGCTGTTGGCTCCTGATGGGTGGGGAAATCGGTACTCAGGCTGAGTTCCAGCCACGCGGCGGTTTCCTTGGCGACCGCGGCCAGCTTGGCGTTGACCACGCTCAGCGCGTCGGCGCCGGCGATAAACCGCAGCGGCGGCACCGGCTCATTGACCAGGCGCACCAGGGCGTTGCCCAGGCGGGCCGGATCGCCGGGCTGTTGGTGGTTGCGCGCGGCGAACACGGCCAGCGCGTTGGCCCGGTAGTCGTCGTAGTCGGGAATGCTGCCGCTGGCCAGCTTCAGCGCGCGCGGGTCGAGGAAGTCGGTGCGAAAGGCGCCGGGCTCGACCACGGTGAGGCGAATACCGAGGCTGGCGATCTCTTGCGCCAGCGACTCAGAGAAACCCTCGAGGGCAAATTTGCTGGCGGAGTACATCGACGCACCGGCCACCCCTTTGAAGCCGCCATTGGACGACATGTTCAGGATGTGCCCGCTGCGCTGCTCACGCAGGGTCGGCAGGGCTGCACGTGTCACGTTGAAGGTGCCCAGTACGTTGGTGGCGAACTGGCGCTCGACGGCGTCGGCGTCGATTTCCTCGAAAGGCCCGAACTGGCCATACCCGGCGTTATTGACCAGCACGTCGAGGCGGCCAAAGCGCGCGATACACGCGCTGACGGCGGCATGTGCCTGGGCCTGGTCACGAATATCCAGATGCAGGCTCAAGACCTGGTCGCCGCAGGCGCCGAAGACGTCATGCAAGCGCGCAAGGTCAAGGTCGGTTGCCACCACTTGGTCGCCCGCTGCCAGCGCCGCGTGCGCAATACCTTTGCCAATGCCGCTGGCACTGCCGGTAATCAGCCAGACCTTGCTCATAGCACCATGTCCTGTTCAATCCACTCCAGGACCGATGCGTGGATGGGCGCCCAACCCAACTCCTGGCGTGCGCGTTTGGCCGTGACCCGGCTGTTGGTGCCGAAGGTGTAGTGCGCGTGCAAATAGCCCCAGCGTTCGGTCGCTTGCTCCACGCTCCAGAACCCCAGCGGTTCGAGCTTGAGGCGACGGGCTAGCGCCTGGCCGATCTCAAGGAACGACGCCTCGCCGTTTTCGACAAAGTAGAACGCGCCGGCCGGGGCGTTTTGCAGGGCCAGCAGGTAAAGCTCGGCGACGTCGTGGATGTGCACGTTGGACCAGCGATTGACGCCAGTGCCGACCACGCGCACCACGCCACTTTCCTGAGCCTGAGTGATCAGCCAGGGAATCTGCACGCTTTGCGTGTGCACGCCGGTGCCGGTGCCATAAATGCTGCTGGGGCAAATCACCACCGCGCGAATGTTTTGCGCGGCGGCGCCGAGCACTGTGAGCTCTATGTCGCGGCGCGGTTGTTTGGAGGCGGCCACCACGAAGGTGCTGTCTTCATCAAATACGGCAGGGTTGACGGCTAAACCCTGGGCATCGTCGCCGATCACGCTGGAGCCGCTGGTGTGCAGGAACGGTTTGCCCGAGCCTGCCAGCGCCTGGATGAAGGTCTGGACGGCGCCGAGATGGTCGCTGTCAGCCGTGTGAATGACGCCGTCGGCGGCGCGCGCTTCCTTGGCCAGCAGTGCCAGGTCATCGAGGTTGCCGATGACCGGCTCGATGCCCAGTGCCTGCACCTGGCGCGCTTTTTGTTCATCGCGCACCAGGCCTCGAATGGCGTAGCCGGCGTTGATCAGTCGCAGGGCGACGGTGCCCCCGACATACCCATTGGCGCCTGTCAGAAATATGCTCATGAATGCCTCGCTGATAGGTGGATCAAGTCAGCGTGCAATCTAGCGGTTGCCTGAGGCCGGAATAAGTGGGATAGGTGTCAGATCAGTAGTGAATCGCCCCGGATTCTCTAGACACCTTGCAAGCTCATTGCGTAACGCTTTTCAAACTCTACCGGTGACAGCTGATTGTTGAAACCATGGCGGCGTTTTACGTTGTAGAACATCTCGATGTAATCAAACACATC
>NZ_CAWPSZ010000016.1:0-103435 GCF_963890955.1 Pseudomonas sp. MF6747 | reverse complement strand
GGGCGGGCAAGTAACTGTCGATGGCGAAGGGGCCGATGGCGGTGATCAACCCCAGCAACAGGGCGAGGTGGGCGATGCTTCGAGACATGGGGTGTTCCGGGTGACGGCGAAAGATCGGCCAGCTTAGAGAGCCGCCCGAGGGGTTACAAGGTGGCGTTTACACAGGGGCTACATTTTTGGCCTTGAGCCTGCCGAGGCCGCCCATTCGGGCTGACCATTGATCTTTGCGCTGAAAAATAGATTGAATAATCACACTTAATGTTATTTAAATAACAAAACAAAAGCGCCACGACCTGCCTGGTCGTGCTGCAACAAGGTGGAATAGCAATGAGCAAGATCGCAGTCATCGGCAGCAATATGGTGGATCTGATTACCTACATCGACCGCATGCCGGCCCAGGGCGAAACCCTCGAAGCGCCGGGGTTTGCCCTCGGTTGCGGCGGCAAGGGTGCCAACCAGGCGGTGGCGGCAGCCAAGCTTGGGACCGATGTATTGATGCTGAGCAAGGTCGGCGACGACATGTTTGCCGACAACACCCTGGCCAACTTCCAGCGCTTTGGCATCGACACTCGTTATGTGCAACGGGTGCCTGGCGTTTCCAGTGGTGTGGCGCCGATTTTTGTGCGCACCGACTCCCACAACAGCATTCTGATCGTCAAAGGCGCCAATGCGTATTTGTCGCCGGCGGACATCGAGGCGGCGGCGGCTGATTTGCGTGAGTGCACGCTGATTGTGTTGCAGCTGGAGATCAATCTGCAGACGGTTTACTACGCCATCGAATTCGCCCACCGACATGGCATTGCGGTGCTGCTCAATCCAGCGCCGGCGCTGCCTGGCCTGGATGCCGACTACCTGGCAAAACTGGATTTTCTGGTCCCTAACGAATCGGAGCTGGCGCTGATCACGGGCCTCACCGTGGACTCGCCGGACTCGGCCCGCGCCGCCGCGCAAACCCTGGTGGCCAGCGGCGTTCGCCACGTCATCGTCACGCTCGGCGAGCAGGGGGCGTTGTACGTGGGCGAGGAGGGCACCTTCCAGGTGCCGGGCCAGCGGGTGGTCGCCCGTGACACCACCGGTGCTGGCGACGCCTTTATCGGGTGTTTCATTCAGCACTGGAACCGCGATGGCGATATTCGCCATGCCATGGAGCAGGCGGTGGCGTATTCCGCGTGCTCGGTGACGGCGCTGGGTACGCAGACCTCCTATCCCGACAGCGAAGCGTTCACGCGCTTCCAGCAACAGCGCCACGCCGTCTAACTCGGCTCCTTAATCCAGCCCGGAGAACAATAATGAACAAACCTGCGCTGCAACAGACACCCGATGGGTTCTACCTGAACCGCACGCCCTGGTTCGCTTTTATTCTGCTGTGCAGCATCTTCGCGTTGTGGGCCGCGGCGGCGAGCATGAACGACGTGCTGATCGCACACTTCAAGAAAGCGTTTTTGCTCAGCGATTTCCAAACCGCCTTTGTGCAGTCTGCGTTTTACCTGGGCTACTTTTTTGTGGCGATTCCGGCAGCGATGGTGGTGCGCCGCCTGAGCTACAAAAGTACGATCCTGATCGGCCTGTCGCTGTACATGCTCGGCTGTTTGCTGTTTTTCCCGGCGGCGTCGACGGCCAAGTACGGCATGTTCCTGCTGGCACTGTTTGTGATCGCGGCCGGGCTGTCGTTCCTGGAAACCGCCTGCAACACCTACTCGACGTTGATGGGCCCACGGGAAACCGGGACGCGGCGCTTGAACATCTCGCAGACCTTTCACCCGTTCGGCGCCATGGCCGGGGTTTATGTGGGCAGCTTTGTGATGTTCAAGGACACCGATGCCACCACTGCACAGCTCAAGCAGATGAGTGTCACCGATGCGGCGGTGCAACAATTGCAAATGATCCAGTCCACGCTGTTGCCCTACAAGTGGATGATCGCCGTGCTGGTGTTGATGTTCATCCTGATCGCTATTACTCGTTTCCCGGCCTGCAAGGGCAACGCACCTGTCGACAATACGTCTGGCAGCTTGCGCAAAAGCCTGGGGCGGCTGTGGCGTAACCCGCGGTTTACCTTTGGCGTGCTCGCGCAATTTCTGTATGTGGGCGCACAGGTGGGCGTGTGGAGTTTCACCATTCGCCTGGCCATGCAAATGGGCGGCATGAATGAGCGCAGCGCTTCATGGTTTCTGCTGACCACCTTTGCCGCCTATTTTGTCGGCAAGTTGATCGCCAATCTATTGATGCGGCGCCTGCACCCGGCCAAGGTCTTGGCGATCTACGGGGTGCTGTGCATTGTGCTGCTGGCCTACACCATTCTGGTGCCGAACATTTCTGCGGTGTACGCCGCGGTCGGCGTGAGTATTTTTCTCGGCCCGTGCTGGCCGACCATCTACGGCCTGACCATCGATGGCCTGGGTGAGGACACGGGTGTCGGCGGTTCATTGCTGGTGATGAGCATCGTCGGCGGCGGGGTGATTCCGATCTTCCAGGGCCTGTTGTCCGACGCCAGTGGCGGCAACATGCAGCTGGCCTATAGCGTACCGCTGCTGTGCTTTATCGTGATTGTGATGTACGCGGTCAAATGCCTGCGCCAGCCGGACGCGTTGCCCTCAAGTGCAGCCGCGGCGGTGGCCTCATGAATACGCGTATCCCGTTGTACCGCGCGGTGTTTGCCGAGCAGGAAAGGGTGCTTTTGCAGTCTGAGGATTTCAAGGTCAGCGCCTGGACTTATGCGTCTGGCGTGTTGGCGGTGAGCCTGGAGAACAGCCGTGGACGTCTGGTCGTGTTGCCGTATCAAGGGCAGATGATTTGGTCGGCCGAATTTGACGGCTGCGACCTGACCATGCGCAACCTGTTCGACGAGCCCAGGCCAAGCCCGACGGTCATCGACACTTACGGTTGCTTCATGTTTCACAGTGGCCTGTTGCGCAACGGATGCCCGGCGCCGGATGACACGCATGCCTTGCACGGTGAAATGCCCTGCGCGCCCATGGACTCGGCCTGGCTGGAACTCGGCGAGGGCTTTGTGCGCCTGGGCGGTTCGTATCACTATGCCAAGGGATTCGGCGATCGGTACCGGGCGAGCCCGAGCGTAACGCTGCGCGCCGACTCAGCCTTGTTCGATATCGACATGGACGTGACGAACCTGGCCGGCAAGCCGATGGACCTGATGTACATGGCCCACATGAACTACGCGTACGTGGACGACGCTCGATTCGTCGAGCCACTGGGCATGCAGCGCTTGCGCCTGCGCACCAGTGTGCCGGACCACGTCAAGCCGACGCCGGACTGGAGCGCCTACATGGCGCAACTGGCCGAGCATCCAACCCAGTTGGCCAGCCTCGACACGCCTGCGCTGTACGACCCTGAGATCGTGTTTTTCTTCGACGACGTGGGCACAGACGCCACGGGCTACGCACATTTCTTACTGGATCATCCGGCTGGTACGGCGTTCTACACCCGTTACCGCCCCGAACAATTCGCGCACGCTGCACGCTGGATTCTGTACACGCCGGATCAGCAAGTGGCGGCGTTCGTGCTGCCATCGACCTGCGAACCCGAGGGCTATAACGCCGAGAAAGCCAAAGGCCACGTAAGGTGCCTGGCGGCCGGGGCCAGCGCCTCGTTCAGCGTGACCACCGGCTATTTGAATGCGCAGGAACGGCAGACATTACTGGGTTAGATCAGCAACTGCGCGCCGCTGGCCTGGATGGCTTCTTTATAAGCGCGCGGGATTTTCTTGTCGCTGACCACGTACTGGAAGTCTTCCAGGTTGGCGAAGTGGGCGGTGCGCACCGTGTCGAACTTGCTGAAGTCGGCCAGCAACACGCGCTGCTGGGCCTGGCGCAGGACCTTTTGTTTGACCTCGACTTCATTGAAGTTGAAGCACGTCACGCCGAACGCCTGACTGACGCCGGCGGCAGTCACGAAGGCCCAGGTCAGGCGCACGCTGTCGAGGATGCTGCTTTCGGCGCTGCTTTCAAAGACCTGGTTCTTGCGGTGAAAGGTACCGCCGCACAACACGATGTGGCAGTTGGCTTTGTTCTGCAGTTTGAGCAGCACGTTCAACGAACTGCACACCGCGGTGAACTCCAACTCATCGGGGATGAAATCAATAACAAAGGGCGAGGTGGTGCCGCAGTCGAAAAACACCGTGTCGCCGGGCTGTATCAGCCGCGCGGCGAGCTTGCCGATACGGCGTTTCTCCTCGACGTGGCGTGTGTCCTGGTCGGCTACGCGGTAATCGCCGGCCTCGCCGCTGACCCGGGTGATGTAGCCACCCAGCAGGCGTACGTGCTCGGTGAAGTGGTTGAGATCGCGGCGCAGGGTCATCTCGGACACTTCCAGCAGCGCAGCCATTTCCCGCAGGTGGATGGCGTTCTGGTCCTGCAAAGCTTGTTGGATAAGCTTGAGTCGCTCGGCTTTTTTACTGTCCACGCGTATTCCAGGGCTTGATTGTTTGTGTTAGATAAGTAACATTTAATGATATTATTGTAACGCATTAATGTGGGCATTGTGACAAGCGCGTCCCACGATCATTGGCAACATACAGGCAAGGGCACGTTAAATGAACTCTCTTCAACCCGCAGCATTGGCCAAGTACATCGATCACACCTTACTGGCGCCCGACGCCTCCCGTGAGCAAATTCGCACCTTGTGCGAGGAGGCCATGCAGCATGGTTTTTATTCAGTGTGCCTGAACTCCGCGCAAGTGCCTTACGCCGCCTCATGCCTGACTGACAACAACGTGGTGATCTGTGCGGTGGTGGGCTTTCCACTGGGCGCCGGCTTGAGCGACACCAAGGCCTTTGAAGCTGAACGGGCGATTGCCGCCGGGGCAGGGGAGATCGACATGGTGCTCAATATCGGCTGGCTGAAGGAAGGGCTGCTTGAGGCGGTGCGTGAAGACATCGCCGCGGTTCACAGGGCCTGCGGCGCTGTGCCGTTGAAGGTCATCCTGGAAACCTGCCTGTTGAGCGACGAACAGAAAGTCCAGGCGTGTGAAATCTGCCGGGACCTGGGTGTGGCGTTCGTGAAGACGTCCACCGGGTTCAGCCGTAGCGGTGCGACTGCAGAAGACGTGGCGCTGATGCGCAAAACCGTGGGCGCCGGCGTTGGCGTAAAAGCCTCCGGTGGCGTGCGTGATTATCCGACGGCGGTGAAGATGATCGAGGCCGGAGCTACGCGTCTGGGCAGCAGTTCGGGCATTGCGATAGTCGGTGGGGCAACGACGGCGGCGAGCGGTTATTGATTGGCGCTTATATAACTCAACAAAATAGACATTTAGTTGAGTTATGCAATTAGATTATATCGAGGAGCGGCTTTCAAGACGGGCGAGGGCAGCCATGCGACGCTCGCTGATGCGTTCCACAGCGTCCATGTGTTCTGTTCCCCACACACAGCGTCCCCAATGCCGTGGCCAGCGAGCGCCCGAATGGCGTCAGCGAGTATTCAACCTTCGGCGGGATTTCCTGGTAGTCGACGCGGGCGATGATCTCATCACGCTCCAACTCCTTTGCGGGCCTGGGGGATTTTCAGCCGATTGGTTCGATCACGGAGGAATCGTTTGACCGTACGTTCGGCATCAACGTCAAGGGCACGTTGTTCACCGTGCAAAAGGCTTTGGCACTGATGAGCACTGGAGGCTCTGTCATCTTGACCGGTTCAACCACAGGCACCATGGGCACACCGGCGTTCAGCGTATACAGCGCCACTAAGGCCGCGCTGCGTAATTTCGCCAGAAGCTGGGCGCTGGACCACAAAGGCACTGGCATTCGTGTCAACGTACTTTCGCCCGGGCCGATCGCGACGCCTGGCCTGGACCTGGCGTTGTCAGGCACTGGCCAGAAGGATGCGATCATTGACGACATGACTGCACAGGTTCCACTGGGACGAATCGGCCAGGCAGCAGAAGCTGCGGCCGCAGCATTGTTCCTGGCATCGGATGAGAGCAGCTTCATGACCGGCAGTGAAATGTTCGTGGATGGAGGATTTGCCCAGGTGTGACGCCAACAGGGGTTTTGCCCGTTGAAATCTGACGGGCACTTGTCGAGATTTATTAATGTCTCGAAAGCTTTATCCTATTGAAAACATGAGTCTTACACAGCTCAAAGGCGGGCTATGCTTGACTTCTTGATGTTGGTCGATCTCATCAAAGAACGCCGTGATATCCGCATCGAGTATCCAGTTCACTTTCTGACCCTTGAGCGCGACCGTCAACGCATCCAGCGCATCGTGCTGGCTACGTCCCGACCGGAACCCATACGAGAATCCCAGAAAGTCCTCTTCATAGATCGCATTCAGAACGGTAACGACCGCCTGCTGTACGATCTTATCCTCCAGAGAGGCAATACCCCGCGGACGTAGCCTGCCGTCGGCTTTGGGGATATAGACTCGCCCCGAGGCGTTGCTCGATAGGCCCCGCTGTGGAGCCTTGCGTGCAGATCGGTCACCCGCTGGAGAAGACCTTCCTCATATTCTCGCGACGACATGCCGTCCACACCCACCGCAGCATCACGGCGAAGTGCATAGAAGCTCTGCGCCAATAACTGCGGTGTGATGTGGTGCAGCAATGCCGTGAACTGCATGCCCTTGTTCCTTCGGGCTGCTTCCCGTACACCTTCAAGTCCCATCGACGCGCAACTGATCCGGCTCTGTGTCCGGGGCGCGGGGAACGTGTCGGTGTTTCCCTTGGCTACGTCCCTTTCCTCCACCATCTCCGCAGGGCTTAGCCCCTTGTTCAACGGCTTCTCAGGTACTACGGACGTATCCGACTTCTCAGCGGCGTGAACAGCAGGGTTACGGCTTTTGGCCTTTCCTGCTCCGCCCGATACTTGCGCACCGGGCACCGCTGATATCTCCCAGTTTCTGTGCGAAGGACTTCCTGACGTGCACAGGGTCTCCGACCGCGCGGGATCAGAGCATGACTGGCGTATAGCGCCATGCTCCGTATTGCCTTCTGCTTCGGTTAACAGCATCGGCACCCCGAATTCCTGATTACGCGGCTCAATGGCTGGCCCATCGGTTTCACCCTGCACCTCACGGTGCAACATGCATGACTCGGAGTCTGGTTGATACGCCATTTCTTACCAGTATCGAGCTTTCATCGACTATCCTCCGCCAGCTTTAACTGGCGCTCTAACCGTCCGGCCAACACACCCTTATGCCATCGCTTAAGGCGATGGTGTCCACCCCAAGCCAAATTCGGAAAGCCTCCCAAAATTGACGAATGCACTGGAAGTTGAGAGACCCCAGGTCGGAAAATTTCACGCAGTGTGCAATGACCCATCAAGTGCCAATCGACACCGTGGTCAATCGAAGGGCCCTCTCAGAGTCCCGGGTGCCGAGAAACTCAGCCATGCCCGAGATTTCGGATGGGGGTTGATCATCTCCTACGCCCAGTGGCTGGAACGTCCAGTGTGCCCGCAGCATAACGTGCTTGCGCCGAGAGCGAGGTTCCGGACATATGAGGTGTCATACCGTTGAACGGCATAGTCCGCCAGGGATGTTCGGGTGATGCCGGCTGAGGAAGCCAGACGTCTGCTGCATAACCTGCGATATGTCCTGACTCCAAAGCTCTGACAAGAGCATCGCGCTCCACCAATTTGCTTCTTTCGGCGGTCAAATAAGCAGGCCAGAATGTTTGAGATATAACCACCTCGGCGTCAGGCAGGAGACGTTCGAACTCAGAGTTTGGCCCGTCCTGTCGCTGATCACAATGAGCTCATGGCCGCCCCGTTCCAAATAATTGCGAAGCCCCAACTCCCCTGAAACACAGCCCACCAGTTCACCGGGTTTTAACCCGAGAGGCCCCATTGGTGTCGGCGTTGTCTGGCCATTGGCATACGTAGTGATGGTTGGAATCTCATCTCTTGCGTAACGAGGTGGATAGCCATCAACAGGGTCGGGATAAAGAACACATAGTATTTTGCCATGAACTTTATCTGCCGTGTGTCGTGTGGCTTTCTGTTCAGCCAGGATAAAGCGATTGGGTTGTATGTCAGCGAAGGGCAGTGAAAGGGGGAAGGTGTCCAACTGAGGCCATCTATTTAGCCGCGCACTCAAAATTGGACACCCGGACCTACCAAGCTTGGCACCTAGTGGTGATAGCCTTCACCCAATTTAACTTTACCTCTGAAAACGTAATAGCTCCACGCGGTATAGACCAGAATGAAGGGAAGCGTAAACAGTGCTCCGATCAGCGCAAACAGCTGGCTTGCCACCGGCGAGGCCGCCTGCCACATAGAAATGGACGGCGGTACGATATTGGGCCAAATGCTGATGCCCAAGCCACTGTAGCCAAGGAAAATTACGAGCAGTGTCAACAGAAACGGACTTGCGGTTGCTCGATGCGCCAGCGTGATCAATGTGGCAATGAAACAGAACAGCAACAGCAGTGGTACAGGCAGGAAATAGAGCAGGTTAGGCATCGTGAACCAACGTTGCGCGATCTCCGGATGGGCGAGCGGGGTCCAGATGCTGATCACTGCAATGACGAACAACAGGGCATAGATGAAGTAGGACGAAAATCGGTACATATCCTCCTGCAATCTGCCTTCAGTTTTCATGATCAGCCAGGTGCTTCCCAACTGGGCATAGGCTATCAGCAGTGCGAAACCACAAAACAGCGGGAAGGGACGAAGCCAGTCGAGACTGCCACCTGCGTAGGCATTGTTGACGACTGGGATGCCGTCAAGGAAGGCACCGAGCGCAACGCCTTGGCTGAAAGTGGCAACGATAGAACCGCCGACGAAAGCCTTATCCCACCAATGCCGATTGCGCTCACTGGCCTTGAACCGGAACTCGAAGGCGACACCCCGAAAAATCAGGCCCAGCAACATGATGATCAGGGGCAAATACAGCGCGCTGAGAATGACTGAATAAGCCAAGGGAAACGCTCCGAAAAGCCCGGCGCCCCCGAGTACCAGCCACGTCTCGTTGCCATCCCATACGGGTGCAACCGTGTTCATCATGACATCTCGCTCTTCTTTGTCTTTGATCGCAAGAAAGAGCAATCCCACGCCTAGATCAAAGCCATCCATCACGACATACATCATGACGCCGAAGATGATGATCAATGCCCAAATCAAACTCAGGTCGATGCCGCCCATAGCGCTCGCTCCTCAAACTCGGAAAGGTGTCTGAACATCATTTTTCATCTGCAGCCGATAGTGGCCTGGCAGGTGTTCGTTGTTGACCTGCGCCGCCTTCAGGCGCGGGTTCCGCCCCGTGAGCCTGCGGCCCTTTGTGCACGAGTTTGAGCATGTAAGCGATGCCTGCACCGAAGAGGGCGAAGTAAACAAGGACGAACAGCACCAAGCTAATGCTGACTTGTGAAACGGTCAGTGGGGACACCGCGTCAACCGTTCGCAGCAGGCCGTACACCACCCATGGCTGACGGCCCATTTCGGTAGTCACCCATCCTGCCAACAACGCAATGAGTCCAGAGGGGCCCATGCAGAGCCAAAATGCCAAAAACGGACGTGAGGTGTATAGCTTCTGTCCGCGCCGCAGCCACAGGCTCAGTAGTCCGGCAAGGATCATCAGCATTCCCATACTGACCATCAATCTGAACGTCCAGAAAATCACGGTTGAATTAGGTCGGTCTTCTGGCGGGAATGACTTGAGCGCCGGAATCTGCTTGTCGAGGCTGTGGGTGAGAATCAAGCTGCCCAGCACTGGAATTTCAATCGCGTAGCGGGTTTTTTCCGCTTTCATGTCCGGCCATCCCGCCAGAATAAGAGGCGAGGGCTCACCAGGAACGTTTTCCCAGTGGCCTTCGATGGCGGCGATTTTCGCAGGTTGGTGTTCGAGCGTATTCAATCCGTGAGCGTCTCCGACCACCGCCTGAATCGGCGCCACGATCAGTGCCATCCACGCAGCCATCGACAACATAGTGCGCGCTGCCGGCGTGTCGTGACCGCGCAACAGGTGCCAGGCGCCTGATGCACCCACAAAAAAAGCAGTCGCCAAGAATGCTGCGATGGCCATGTGAGCAAGTCGGAACGGGAATGAGGGGTTGAACACCACCGCCAGCCAGTCCACAGGTACCGCACGACCACCAACGATTTCGAATCCCTGTGGCGTATGCATCCAGCTGTTAGATGAAAGGATCCAGAACGTTGAAATGAGGGTACCCAACGACACCATGGCCGTAGCAAAGAAATGCAGTCCACGGCCAACCTTTTCCCAGCCGAAGAGCATAACGCCTAGAAAACCTGCTTCAAGAAAAAAGGCGGTGAGTACTTCGTACGTTAACAAAGGCCCAGTGATGCTGCCGGCAAAATAGGAAAAGCCACTCCAGTTTGTTCCGAACTGATAGGCCATGACCAGTCCAGAAACCACGCCCATACCGAAATTCAGCGCGAAGATCTTTACCCAAAAAGTGTAAAGATCCTGATATACATCTCGTCCGGTTTTAAGCCACAAACCCTCCAGCACCGTAAGGAAGCTGGCCAAGCCAATTGTTATTGCAGGGAAAACGATGTGGACGCCAACAGTAAACGCGAACTGAATTCGCGCTAAATCAATTGCAGTCGAATCGATTATGTCCATGCTTTTCTGCCTCTCAGGAAGGGTGCAAATTTGCCTGGGAATACAGCTGGGAAGGCAACTACGCTGGCCCGGGTTATTGGCTTTCCTTTGCCTTGACATGGTGATGCATGCCGCCTAGATTCTAGATCACTGTCGAAAATCATGAGCAAATATTTTTCTTGACTAATGAGAGGAGCTCTCAAGTAGGGTTCTGAGTTGTCTATTTGTTTTGTGCTGTGTGGTTGTGACGTTTACCTCTCGCTAAGAGGGTGAAAGTTACGTAATGCCGTATTATAGCGGCAGGAAATATGCATCTATTGGCTCTCACCTCCTTGGTTATGAGTCGTATGTGGAGCGATCATGGCGATTAAGCGAAAAGTACCCGGTGTTCGAAATTACGATGGCCCTGCAGGAGGTTGGGGTGCACTTAAGGCTACTGCGACGGCAGTGCGTGAGCAGATGGATACGCTGAAGGCTCCTCTTACGTTAATGAGAACCAATCAGCCAGATGGATTTGATTGCCCTGGTTGTGCATGGCCAGATAAAGAGCACAAATCAACCTTCCAGTTCTGCGAAAACGGCGCGAAAGCAGTCACTTGGGAGGCCACCAACAAACGTGTCCCCCCTGAGTTTTTTGCCAAACATCCGGTTGCCACCCTGCTTAAACGTACCGACTTCGAACTGGAGGATTTAGGGCGACTGACTCACCCGATGGTTTACGACCGGACGACTGATACATACCAGCCGGTCGAGTGGGAGACCGCATTTGCGCGAATCGGTGAAATATTACGCGGACTGCCACCCAACCAAGTCGAATTTTACACGTCAGGCAGAGCATCCAATGAGGCGGCCTACTTGTGGCAACTGTTTGCACGTAATTTAGGTACCAACAACTTTCCAGATTGCTCGAACATGTGCCATGAGCCAACTAGTGTAGGTTTGCCGCGCTCAATTGGCATGGGTAAAGGGTCCGTGTCATTGGACGATTTCGAACTGTGTGAACTGGTTATTTCTATCGGACATAATCCAGGCACCAACCACCCAAGAATGATGGGGACGCTGCACGAAATTTCCCGGCGTAAAGTTCCAATCATGGTAATGAATCCATTGCGAGAGCGAGCACTAGAGCGATTTGCCGACCCGCAAGACATGATTGAAATGGCAACTTATGGTTCAACACGTATTGCCTCTACTTATTTGCAGGTCAAGGCCGGTGGTGATGCGGCAGCGATTAAAGGTGTAATGAAGTCACTGTTGGAAATGGAAGAGTCGGTAGGGCAAGTGCTTGATTATGATTTTATTGAAAAGCATACCAACGGTTTCGAGGCGCTCAAGGCAGACTTGTTGGCCACCGAATGGCCCGATATCGAGTTTGCCAGCGGATTAATCAAAGCTGACATGGAAAAAGTCGCGGCGGCCTATGCGAAATCCAATGCCACCATCGTAACGTATGGAATGGGGATAACCCAGCACAACGAAGGAACCGCCAATGTAAGACTGATATGCGATCTTCTGATGCTGCGAGGCAACATCGGCAAGCCCGGCGCAGGCATATGTCCGCTGCGCGGGCATTCCAATGTACAAGGAAACCGAACAGTAGGTATTACCGAGAAACCTTCCAGTGAGTTCCTCGGCAAGATTGAAGAAGTGCTGGGTTTTAAACCTCCGACGGAGCACGGTCACGACTCAGTGCAGGCCATGCAAGCGATGATTGCCGGCGAGTCAAAAGCACTGCTTTGTCTTGGAGGAAACTTTGTCGTCGCATTGCCTGATCCAGGCCAGTGTTTCCCGGCGATGGGTAAACTGGATTTGACTGTGCACATCGGTACAAAACTCAATCGCACCCACTTGCTGGTTTCCAAGGAAACGTATCTGTTTCCTTGCCTGGGCCGCACCGAACTCGATGTACAGAACGGAGAGCGCCAATCAATTACCGTCGAAGATTCGATGTCGATGGTTCATGCATCAGCCGGCAAGTTGACGCCGGCGTCCGAATTTTTGCGTTCAGAGCCAGCCATCGTGGCGGGTATGGCGACGGCCGCGTTGCCTGATAGCAAAGTGCCGTGGATGGAGCTCTCGGCTGACTATGACAAGATTCGCGACTTGATTGAAAAAACCATTCCAGGCTTTGATAACTACAACGAACGTATTCGCGTTCCCGGTGGTTTTCGCATGCCGCTACCGGCTACGGAGCGTATCTGGATGACGCCATCGGGAAAGGCCGAGTTCTTCGTGTTTCCTGGCTTACATGAGGATAAGCAGGTCGATGGTGATGATGTGTTACGGCTGATTACTCTGCGTAGCCATGACCAATACAACACGACGATCTATGCGCTGGACGATCGTTATCGTGGCGTCTTCGGGCGTAGGGATGTGTTGTTCATGAACCCAGCCGACCTCGCGGCGAGAGGCTTGGCTCATGGGGATTTGGTGGATATCGAAACGGTCGTTTCTGGACGTAAGCTGCGATACGAAAAAATAACGGCTATTGAGTACAAAATATCGGCTGGTTCAGTGGGAGCATATTATCCCGAGGCGAACACGCTGGTACCTTTGGACTACATCGACAAGGACAGTGGAACGCCGTCGTACAAGTCGGTGCCCGTGCGTGTGATACGCTCGGAGCTGAATTGATCACGTAACGGTATCCGGTTGGTCTTTCTCAAATTGAAGGAGGCGCGTTTTGCGCCTCCTTTTTTTGCTCCACTAGGTGAAGCTTCTATGGGGAATATTTCAATGATGAGCACCGATGCTCCTGAACCACAAGCGGTGTGTAGCCCGACTACCAGCAGCGCTATTTTCATCGTGGCAACCCTCAAGGCTGGAAAAGAGTCCGCAGAAAAAGTGAAGAACTGGTGCGCTGATATTGCAGCGATAACACGCTCTGTCGGCAAGCGAGTCCCTGCGGGCAATCTTTCGTGTGTCTGTGGATTTTCCTCCAGTGCTTGGGACGTTTTGTTCGCAAGTCCGCGTCCAGTTTCATTGCATGGGTTTCGCGAGTTTGGTGTCGACGGGCGACGCGCTATATCCACTCCGGGCGATATCCTTTTGCATATTCGTGCAGATCAGATGGATCTTTGTTTTGAGTTGGTGACGCAGTTCACTTCTGTGCTAGGCGATGCCATCACGGTCATTGATGAGGTTCATGGATTTCGATATTTCGACATGCGCAGCATCATTGGATTTGTTGATGGCACCGAAAACCCAGTAGGTCGCAAGGCAGCCAACTTTACGATAGTGGGGGATGAAGACCCTGCTTTCAGTGGAGGAAGCTACGTGCTGGTACAGAAGTATCTGCACAACATGGTGGCATGGAATCAGTTATCTGTCGAAGCGCAGGAGCATGTGATCGGGCGGAAAAAGCTTTCCGACATCGAGCTGGATGAGTCGGTCAAACCGAGCAATTCGCACAGCTCTTTGACGACGATTACGAAGGATGGTGAGGAGGTGAAAATCTTACGTGACAACATGCCGTTTGGACGACCTGGTGCAGGTGAGTTTGGGACTTTTTTCATCGGTTATGCTCGTTCACCCGAACCACTTGAACAGATGCTTGAAAATATGTTCGTCGGCAAACCACCAGGGAATTACGACAGGCTGCTCGACTTCAGTACGGCTGTCACAGGCAACCTTTTTTTCGTGCCGTCGTTGGATTTACTTGAGGAGTTGGCTGATCGCTAGCTGACGGAAAACCCTCTGTCCTTATTAGCTTTGCTCTCTCCAAGCCGGGTCAATCGCGTTATCTGATCCTCAACGTGCAGAGAGAGCTAAAGCGTCTACAACTCTCGTTCGTCGGCATCGCTGATGACTCATAGAGCGCTTTGATGAGCGCCCTACTATTTCGATCGGGTGGCTGTTCCTCAGGAAAATAACGCAAGCACTCCCTGCAAAGGTCGGGGTTATTAGCACTGCGATTTAGTATAATATTTCCACTTCTAAGGATGCTCCGATCAACTTTCCGCGTGTGCGGCAAGTCGAAAATTCACTCGACATACAGCATTATTCGCTGAAAATCGAATGATGCGTCGTACAGGGAGGGCGTTTTCGCCCGCTCTCCAGTGTTAAGAGCGCAACTCACCCCTACCCATCAGCTGTTTTCGAGCCATCCACAGATTCGATGGGGCGAACAGCGTGTTCAGTTGAAACGTGTTTTTCATCAGCCCATGGAAGCGCACTTTCACGTAGCCAAACTGACGCTTCATCACCCGAAACGGATGCTCGACCTTGGCCAGTATCTGAGCTTTGCAGTACTCAATCTTGCGCTTGGCCTTGTAGAGCATGCTGCGTTTATTCAGCATGGACTACGTGCTGCACCGCGCCGCGATTTGCCAGATGACCTCACGATTTTTATGCTCTTTACGCTTCTCGACACCGGTGTATCCAGCGTCTGCATAAACCGCGTTTTCTTCTCCATGTAACAGCTCGGCGACCTGCGTGATATCGGCCACATTCGCCGCAGTGCCCTGAACATGATGAACTAGTCCCGACTCTACATCGGCGCCGATATACGCCTTCACCCCGAAGAAGTATTAGTTACCTTTCTTGGCCTGTGTGGCCTGGACCGGCCTAGAAAACCCGCGCAGCGGGCGCTGATGGAGGTGCTCGACGAGATCCATCCCTGTCTAGTCTCAAGTTTTCTTAAGGGCTATGGTGTTGCAATCGATGTACCTTTCATCCCCGCATGCCGGAATTTCATTCACTCAAGAGTCGCCTGAATGCTCTCATTTGTTTCTGATCACCCGATGTTCTGCGCTTTGACGCTGATCCTGACTGACATTCTCCTGTGGCGGCTGATCGCCGCCGATGCCAGCAACTTGAAGCTGGCGGTACGGTTGGTGATCTTCGCCGTATTTAGCACCTTGCTGTTCAACGAGGGTATGAACCCAATGCAGGTTGCGCCCTGGGCGGAGGACGTGTCGTTGCACCTGGCGGCCACGGCATTGCAGATCGGTTGGTGGCTGTACGCCGCGCGTACCCTTACGGTGTTACTGGGCGTGGTGATGATGCAGCGGGTCGAACATGGTGGGCGGTTGCTGCAAGAGCTGATGGGCGCGGCGATCTTCCTGATTGCGATCGTCGCCGCCATGGCCTACGTACTCGACCTGCCGGTCAAGGGCGTGCTAGCCACTTCCGGCGCCGTGGCGATCATCGTCGGCCTGGCGTTGCAAAGCACGTTAAATGACGTGTTTTCCGGTATCGTGCTCAACACCACCAAGCCCTATCAAGTGGATGACTGGATCTCCATCGATGGCACCGAAGGCCGAGTCACTGACATCGACTGGCGCGCCACGCGGCTGCAAACCTCCCAGGGCAGCATGGCGGTGATTCCCAACTCGTTGGCGGCCAAGGCCAAAATCATCAACTTCTCGCGCCCGGCGAATATGTTCGGTCTGGTGGTCAGCGTGCAAGTCAGCCCCCATGCACGACCGCAAGTGGTGATAGAAGCCCTGGAGCGGGCCATGCAAGGTTGCCGGCCACTCTTGGTCGACCCGGCGCCCAGTGTCGCTTTCAAGACCTCCACCAGCGACGGGGTGGAATATGAAATCAGTGGTTTTGTGCTGGCCAGGGGGCAGAAACGTGAAGTGCGCAACCAGCTCTACGACCTAGCCTATCGGCATCTTGCGGCGGCCGGTGTGAGCTTGCTGTCGGCCTCCGAGGGGGCGACACCGGCAGCCACATCGCGGGCACGGGCACTGCTGGAAAGCTCGAATATCTTCTCCACCTTGCGTCAGGAGGAGAAGGAAAACTTCAGCCAGAATATGACCCTGCAAACCTTCCGTGCCGGCGAGATGATCTTGCCAGCCGGAGAGGTCAGTGACCATCTGTTTATCATTGAATCCGGCGTGGTCTCGGTGATGTTGAGCAAAGACGGGCACAAATTCGAAGCTGGGCGCATGGGCCCGGAGGAAGTGATTGGCGAGGGTGGGGTCTTGTCTGACCTGGCGGTATCGGCGGACTTCACGGCCAAGACCTATTGCACGCTGTATCGGATTGAGAAGGAGTACCTCAAGCCTTACCTGGATGTGCGCAACGACATTAGTGAGGCGATGAAAAACCTGCTGGACTTCAGACTACATACGGCGCAGAACCTGACTCAGGAAGCGCCGGTAGTGCCAACGAAAAAGGGCTTCTTGCAGTGGTTGCGTAATTTGACTTAACGCCGGGGATTACCGAACTGGCTATTAGTCTAGGACAGTGGGGTGACTAAGCGGGGCATCACTTCTTACGGTCTTGGGAGCATAATCATGTAAACGCGTACTGACCTTTACACCGTTTCGTCTGACGCCATGAACGCGATGCTGGCGCTGGTGCGTTTACGGGCTTCGCAGATCAATGAATGTGTGTTGGATACTCGCAAAAGCGGGGTGACGGTGCGTCGGTTGTATACGTTTTCGGTTTGGCAGGAAACGCGGCGCCTCAGAATCTTTTATGTTCAAGTCGAACTCAATCACTCCTGGCTTCTTTTCTGTGAGCAGCCAAGTGATTCGTTTCGTGTAACCATAGCCGCAGGAAGCGGTGTCAATCGTGGGCATAGCAGCCATCACGCAGCCGATTCGAAAGCGTACTCGCAGCTTCAAATCTCATTCGCCAAGGCTGCGGGATATGCTGGTCACGCACAATCACGAAAGGGTAGCCATCAACTCCGTCGACTTGTGATTCTGACACAAGCTCACGAAGCTCATTAATCGACATTACATATGCCTCACCAATCGGCTGTGCTCAGTCTTGGCTACCGATTTCATCGAGCACTGCCAAATACGGTTACGCTTGAGCATCACCGGGACATAGACTTTTCAAATGCAACAATGCTTCACGTCGTGCACGTTCCCGCCGCCATAGGGATTTTAAATCGGGACTCATCGGTATCTCCCTGACACAGTAAAATGCACCTCGATTAACAGACTTCAGGATGACTAGCTGACGGTATCGGCCCCTGCAAGTCAGGAGCCGAAAAGTATTCTGAGTGGATAGATTTCTGAGCGAAAATGCAATTCCACGAGCACGTACAATGATAGGTGGCCGACAATAATTATTACAAGCACGCCCTCATTGTTTATGTCGCGCTTCCAAAACGCTAAGCCAATAGACAGGAGGGCAACCGAAATTCAGGGGCTCCTTTCAAGGCGTGAGTTCCATTGAGATATCTTTATATAATTCGAGTGCTTCTCTTGAACGTCTAATCATTAATGTTTAACAAGCGATCAGCCAGCTCTATCACTGATCCGAAGTGCTGCACGAGGGAGTGATAGAGTCGATTGATAGGCTGGTCGATCAGAATGATTAGACAGTATGGTTGCAGGGTATTAACCTAGAGATATTATTTTGTTTTCCTTGTCGGTAGGCAATATTGCGTACTAGCTATTTGCGACGTTGAATATTTATACTGACCATTTGTAATGCTCGAGAATATATCAGTGATGCCTCCGAATGACGATCGGCGGGCACTTTCGCACTCAGCTCGCCCCTCCTTAACGCCGACACAAGTGGCGAATGGGGGGCGGTAAAAATTACAGTGCGATTGATCATTAGCGGCAATCGGTTCGCCCAAGAGGTGGTAGTTAATGAGAGATGCTAGATATCGAGAAGCAAAGGGCTTGCTGATGTATCAGAACACCCTATTTGATTTGTGCCCGGAGTTATTGACGCTGGATGACGCACAAGGCGAGAAGCTATTTCGCGACTTTATTCGTCACGTCAACTACAGTGGCCAGATTTTTGATTGGGCACAGCATCTCAAATTATATCGTTGGCTAGAGCGCTCTTCTTACGCAAAGGCCTTGGGGGGGAAGCATTTAGATGCCGTCATGGCGGCTGCCGTTTCGCTATGGTGCGAAAAAGATAATAGTGCGCACACGGGTGTCGCCCTTGTACATCGCAATAGTTCTACGATGATACTGGGCTGGAAGTCAATTGGCATTCGTGGCCACTCTGAACTTGAGGCACTGCCGAGGGCATGCCAGTTATTATCGATCAGTGATTTTGCATTCTGTCATATCTCTACTAATAACCGCCCCTTGCCACAGCACTTCCAAGTACTAAATTAATACTAAAGTTACGCCTTTGCGCTGCAGGGGCGTTTGTCTTATAGAGTTGTAATACGCGTTCAGCGCCCTCTGAAGTTGACTAGTTGTCTGCCCATGAGCGGGCGTCTTCGGCCATCCAAGCGCGTTTTTTTCATTGTCTGGAGTATTTATGTCTGGTTGGATCCGTAACATCCGCGTCAGCGCTAAGCTGAGTTGGGGGTTCGGCCTGGTGCTGGGGTTCTCCTTGTTACTGGTCGTTACTGGCTGGGTCGCGATTAATGTACTCACCGAACGCAGTATTAAAGTAGAGAGCATTGCTCGCGTCAGTGATATGACGATGGAGCTGCGTGTTCATCGTGTGCGCATGGAGCTCAACCCCCAGGGGGACAGTGTTCATTTGATTCTACAGACGCTCGATAAGCTGTCTGGGCACTTGAGCGCTGCTCGCGTGCTGCTGGCAGCCCCCCGCGATGAGGGGTTGATTGATGAGCAGATTGCGGCCGTCAAAGCGTATCGCGAGGCACTCGGTACCGTGAGTCAGCCGGGCGTTGATCTGGCGCCAGTGTTTGCGCGTATGAGTGCACAAGGTGACATCCTGCTCGACACCACGGGCCAGTTGATCGCCTCACAAAACAGGCAGCGTGATACCGATTCGTCGTTTGCCAAAGCCCTGCTCGTCAGTGTGGCGCTGCTGGCGTTGCTGCTAAGCGTGGTGGTGGCTTGGGTCATCAGTCGGCAGATTGTCACACCCCTACGGCACGTGCTGACAAACGTTGATCGGATTGCGTCTGGCGACTTGAGCCAGGACGTCGTGGTCGACCGTTGCGACGAACTGGGACAGTTGCAGAGCGGTCTGCAACAGATGACCAGCCGTTTGCGTCAGCTGATCGGAGGTATCAGCGGCAGCGTTATCCAGATTGCCAGTGCGGCGGAGGAACTGTCCGCTGTCACTAAACACACCAGTGCTGGTGTCAACGGCCAGAGAGTCGAGACTGATCATGTCGCCACTGCCATGAACGAAATGACCTCCACGGTGCAAGCGGTGGCACTGAATGCCGAAGAGGCGTGTGAAGCTACGACGATGGCCGATCAGCATGCACGGGAAGGCGATCAGGTCGTGGGTGAAGCCATCGAGCAGATCGAGCGGTTGGCCTTGGAGGTGAGACGTTCAGCCGAGGCGGTAGCTCATCTGAAAGAGCAAAGCGATAAAATCGGAGGCGTGCTGGACGTCATCAAGGCTGTCGCCCAGCAAACCAATCTACTCGCGCTCAACGCTGCGATCGAGGCGGCTCGGGCTGGTGAAGCGGGGCGCGGGTTCGCCGTGGTAGCGGATGAAGTGCGTAGCCTGGCTTTGCGTACCCAACGCTCCACTGAGGAAATTGAAAGCCTGGTGGCCGGTGTTCAAAGTGGCACTCACGCGGTGTCTTCAAGTATGGAAGCGAGCTTGCTATTGAGTGAGCACAGTGTTGAGTTCACTCGCCGAGCGGGTACGTCGCTGGAAAATATTACCCGTACGGTATCGACCATCCAGCTGATGAATCAGCAGATTGCTGCGGCTGCCGAGCAGCAAAGTGCAGTGGCCGAAGAGATCAATCGCAGCGTGATCACGGTGCGCGATATTTCCGAACAAACAGCCAGTGCCAGCGACCAGACCGCTTCGTCAAGTATCGAGTTGGCGCGGCTGGGGCATGAGCTGGAAGCGCTGGTCGCGCGGTTCAAGGTTTGACGCAAAGCATGACAACTTGACACTACTGGGCATCAAGCGATCGGCCACGTCCCGCTCTGTCACGGGATGCAAACGTTCCATGACAGGGATTTCACAGAGTGGAAGGACGTCAATCGCTATATACTTTTCTACATAGCGAAATATCGAGTGACTGATGTTCTACTTTCCCCGTGTGTCTCTACCCTGGCTCAGTTTCCTTCTATTGGTGGCTGCGACGTTGCTCGCCTTATTGTTAGGGCGCTATGCGATCTCAGTGGGTGAGTTGTGCCAATTCGTCATGACGATGGCTGGCCTTGGCGAGATGCCCACCGAACGTTATCAGTTGGTACACAGCCTGATCATCGACGCGCGCCTGCCTCGAGTCCTTGCCGGGCTATTGGTGGGAGCGGGGCTGTCAGTCTCGGGGGCGGCGTATCAGGCCGTCTTTCGTAACCCGCTGGTGTCGCCGGGCTTGCTGGGGGTACTCAGTGGCTGTGCTTTCGGTGCCGCCCAGGGAATCCTCCTGCACTGGGATCCGTTGCCCATCGCCTTGCTCGCCTGTACGACCGGATTGGTCGCCGTGGCCGTGGGCGTGGGGATCGCACATCTGTTCCAGACCTCTTCCATTCTGCTGTTGGTGCTCGGTGGCATCGTTGCCAACGCGTTGTTCACCGCGTTGCTGTCCATCACTCAGTACATGGCTGATCCGGTCGATCAACTGCCAGGCATTGTCTATTGGTTACTGGGAAGTCTCAGCTCGGTCGACCAACACACACTCATCTGGATTGCACCGGTGCTGGCGCTGGCAATCGGGCTGCTGTGCCTGGGAGGGCGTGTCATTGATGCCCTGTCTCTTAGCGATGACGAGGCCTACAGCCTGGGCGTGCCGGTTCAGAAGATTCGCTACGGCGTGATTGTGCTGGCCACGTTGATCTGTGCGATGACCGTCAGCCTGGCCGGGATGGTCGGTTGGATCGGCTTGCTCGTGCCGCACCTGGCTCGGTTACTGGTCGGCCCCGGCAATCTTCGTTTGTTGCCCGTCAGCGCCTGCCTGGGTGGAGTCTTCCTGCTCGCGGCCGACGGTACTGCACGGAGTGTGTCGAGCGGGGAAATCCCGCTGGGTATCGTGACCGAACTTTTCGGTGCCGTTGCCTTTGTACTGGTGTTGCATCGCGTGCGTAGAGGTTGGCTATGACCCTGTTGGCGACACACCGGTTGAGCTTTTACATAGGGCGTCGTCTCATTCTCGATGACCTCTCATTGAGCATCGAACCGGGGGACAATATTGCGTTACTGGGGGCTAACGGCGCCGGTAAGAGCAGTTTGCTACGCCTGCTGCTGGGCTTACTCAAACCCGCTGCGGGCCAGGTGCTGTTGGACGGTCAGCCGATTACGGCCTTGAGCCGTCGCGCCGTGGCTCGGCAACTTGCGTATGTGCCCCAGAGTCATGTGCCCAGCTTTCCTTTTAGCGTCGCGCAGATCGTTGCCCAGGGGCGCCTGCCTGTCACGGGGCTTGGGCAGGCCCCAGGCGCTGTCGACGCAGATGCCGTTCAGCACGCCTTGAACGAGTTGGGGATCGAGCACCTGCTTGAGCGGCCCTATACAGAGTTGTCCGGAGGCGAACGCCAGTTGGTGCTGATTGCCCGCGCCATGGTGCAACGGGCGCGCCTGATCATCCTCGACGAGCCCGTCACCGGGCTCGATTACGGCCATCAACTGCGCTTGCTCGCGCTGCTGCAACGTCTCGCTGGCCAGGGCCTGAGCGTCCTGTCGAGCAGCCACCGCCCAGAGCAAGCGCTGGCGTCGGCCAACCGCGTGCTGGTGTTGCACGAGGGGCGACTGATTGCTGATGGGCCGCCCAGTGCCGTCATCGACAGCGACCTCATGCAGCGCCTTTACCAGGTCGCAGTCCGGCAGATCGATACCGCCGGCCACCGTTTTTTCCTTCCCTGTTGAGTCATTTATCCATGCAACGCTTTACCTCACCCCACTTGACGGTGGTCCCGTTGCTGTTCAGCGTAACGGTGCCGTTTGCCCATGCTGAAACACTGCAACTGGCGCCCATCGACATCAATGCCGACGACATTCTCACCCAGCAGGCTCGAGACAAGAGTGCGACACTGGGTCCACTGGGCGAGCGGCGCCTACAGGATGTGCCGTATTCGCTCAGCGTGGTTTCTCGCGATCTGATCGACAGCCAGCAACTGAAAAGCTTCAAGGACATCATCCGTTATCTGCCGTCAGTGCAGGCTGATGGCGTACGCCCCCAGACCCGAGGCTTTCAAGGCAGCGTGGTGCAGAACAGCCGGCTTGATGGGCTCAATATCGTCTCGACCACCGATTACCCAGCCGAACAACTTGGCGGCGTTGAAGTGCTCAGTGGTCTCTCCGGCTCCCTGTATGGCCCGGCGAACCCGGCCGGAACGTTCAACCTGCTTTCCAAGCGCCCGACTGATTACACCCTTAACCGCGTCACTGTCGGGGTCGGCACCGGCCTGAGCTGGTTGAAAACCGCCGACCTCAGTGGCCCGTTCGACCCCGCTGGCAAGATCAAATACCGCGTCAATCTTGTCGACGAACAAGGCCATGGCTACGCGCCTGGTAGTACCTTGCGGCGGCAGTTGGTGAGTTTGGCGACGGATTTCCAGCTCAGCGACGACAGCGTTATCGAGACTAACTTCAGTCACTACAACTACCTCGCCAAAGGTTTTCCGGGGAAGTTCGCCGTGGCTTCCGGTGTGACATTGCCCAACGCACCTGACCCTACGCGCAACAATCTGGGGCAGAGCTACGCAGGTGACAACAACACCACCGACACCGCCAGCGCACACTTCAAGCACGACTTCGATGGCAACTGGAAGCTCGATGTTGGCGCACTGCGCCAGATCGCCGACCGTGAATCGACCGGGGTGACCAACACCCTGATCAATAACAGCGGTGTTTACCGCACCTCGGTCTCGAGCATCACCGCCAGCCGCTTCACGATCAACAGTTACCTGGCCAGCCTCAACGGCAGCGTGAATACCGGGCCGGTCCGGCATGAACTGACCTTTGGCCTGACCGGGTTCGACTGGGACAACTACAACCCGGTCGCCGGTAGCGCCCAGACGCTGGGCACAGGCTCCCTGAGCAACCCCGCTAACTTTGCCGAGCCCGACTACCCGGATTTCACTCAACGTTATCATTCGGCCAACACTCAACAACGCTCGCTCATCGTCGCCGACACCCTGACGTTCACTCCCCAATGGAGCCTGATGCTCAGCGGTAGCCAAAGCCATTTGACGGCGGATAACTACACGTTGAAAGGGGTGCACACGTCTTCCGAAGACTCGGGCATCAGCAGCGCCAGCAGCCTGATCTACAAACCCATCGACGACCTCACGCTCTACCTCACTTACGCCGACAGCCTGCAACAAGGCGACAGTGCAGCCGCGGGCAGTAGCAACGTCGGCAGTATTTTGGCTCCGTATCGCAGCCGGATGTGGGAGGTGGGCGGAAAATGGGTGGTCAGTGGCGTCAACCTGTCGCTCGCGGCGTTTCAGATCAAGCGTCCTTTTGCCTACACGCAAGCGGATAACGTTTATGCCGTCGCCGGTGAGCAGCGCAATCGTGGTCTTGAATTCCTGGCCGACGGTAACATCACCACCGATTTGAAGATGTATGGCGGTATCACCTGGCTGGACCCCAAGCTGCTATCAACGGGGGATGCCAATACGGAAAATACTCGTATCGTCGGGTTGTCACGAGTAACCGCCAGCCTGTTGACCGAATACCGTATTGATCAGGTGCCCGGGCTGGCCGTAAACCTCAACGCCCGCTACGCCGGTGCCCGCCCAACCGATGATAGCAACGATCATTGGGTCGGCAGTTATCAGACGTTTGACATCGGTACCAGTTACAGCACGCGTTTCATGCAGCGCGATACCGTCTATCGCCTGGAAATGACCAACGTCGGCAATGAGCATTATTGGACCAACATCGTCCCTGGCGGTTTAAACGGCTACACCGGGGCAGGGCAGTCCAGCGCTTCACCCGGTCTACCACGAATGGTACAAGCCTCTATTCAGGTGGATCTGTAGTTGAGGGGCATGGCGCGGTGCAAAACGCTGGTTATCGGGCTGCTAATGACCAGCCTGATGGCTCGCGCGGCGCCTGCACCTGAAGCCCAACAAGCCGAGACACAGGCCCGGCAGGTCATCGATGACAGTGGTCGGTCCGTCAGCCTGTCGGGCAAGCCCCGGCGTATTGCCGATGCCTGGTACGCCCATCACGTGTTACTGATGACACTGGGCGCCGGTGACCGCATCGTCGCCACCGTCAACCATGCGCGCAGCCAGCCCTGGATGTTCAGGCTACTGCCGAGCCTGAACCACGCGCTCAGCGTAGACGCCACGGCATTCAACGTAGAGAGCCTGTTGGCCGAGCGTGTCGACCTGGTCTTCACCTTGGCCAGCGATCCACAGGCGCGGGCTTACGAGCAGGCTGGCCTGCCTGTCATGCGCATGGGGTTCACCGATTTGCCTGGCTTGCAGCACTCGCTCCTGACGACTGCTCAGGCGCTCGGTGGTGCCCGGCCCCTCGCGCGCGCCAAGGCGTACAACGCCTACCTCGATGCCGAACTTGGCAGAGTAGGGCGCAAGGTCGCAGGCCTTGCCACCGAGCAGCGCCCGCGGGTGTTGCACATCAATTCGATCAACCCGCTGAAAGTGGACGGCAGCGACACGTTGATCGACGACTGGATCAAGCTGGCCGGAGGGCGGAATGCGGCAGTTGGGCTCAAGGGCAACCTGCAAGTGGTATCGGCTGAGCAACTGCTGGCCTGGCAACCGGATGTGGTGATAGTGGCGGCCGGCGCGGGGGAACTCAAGCAAGCCGCGCAAGCCTCACTATTGGCTCAATTGACGGCCGTTCAGCAACGCCGCGTGCTGCGCAACCCGGCAGGGGTATTCCCGTGGGACCGCTATGGCACCGAAGTGGCGCTGCAAATCGAATGGGCGGCGCAACAGCTTCACCCTGATCTGTTCAGTGACATCGACATGGTCCAAAGGACGATCACCTTCTATCAGCAATTCTTCGACTACACCCTGAGTGAAACCGATGCCAGGCGTATGCTTCAGGGTCTGCCCTGACGCCTTGTTGCAAGCGGCCTAGGTTCTAGAACACGCATCATCAGACGTGAGTCAATACTCCGTAGAAGGCTGCTCTGTCGTGGCAGCACCTAGGCATCTATCGGCTCCCGCCCTTCGGTGACGAGTTTGTCTGTGGAGTGATCCTGGAGATTAAGCGCAAGGTACCTGGTGTCCGTAAACCCGTAGGCCAACCAATTGGTGCCGCTGGACTAAATCGACGTGGGCAGTGGCACGCCGTCCTACAAATCGATACCGGTGAGTGTCGTGTGTTCGCAGCTCAATTGAGTTAGGCCGGGCTGTAGATCCGCGGCGCGTTTCGGTGAGGCACATGGATCAGGTTGAGGTGGTGCTTGCGCGCCCACTGCACCGTTAACACGGTGGGCGCCGACAAGCTGACCAGGGTGCCGAAGCGGGCCCTGACCGCTTTGTGAATCAGCTCCAGACTGCAACGGCTGGTGACCACCGTGAAGCCGCTGCGGGCATCGACTCCGGCGTGTTGCATGGCCCCGATCAATTTATCCAGCGCATTGTGGCGACCGATATCCTCACGGCACAGCAGGGCTATGCCGTCAGCACCGAAGTGCAAGGCCGCGTGCAGGGCGCCCGTGCTTTTTCCCATTATCTGGGCTTCTTCGATACGCTCCCGCAGGCCCTTGAGGTGTTGCTTTGGCGGCAGGGGCGCCGGCTGCAGACTCTCCAGTTGCGGCAGGGCCTGCTCCAGCGCCTCCACTCCACACAAACCGCAACCGCTGGTGCCCGCCATTTGCCGTCGATGATCTTTCAACGCCCAGAACGCACGGCTCGAGATCTGTACGTCGGCCTGGCAAGCTTGGTCAAAGTGCGTGAGTTGAATGTCGTAGATTTCATCCAGGCTATCGACGATTGCGTTGCTCACGCTGAAGCCCCGGATGAAGTCTTCGATATTGCCGGGTGAAACCATCATCACCGCCTGGCTCAAGCCGTTGTAGATAATGGCCAGGGCGATTTCCGCCGCCAGCGCCGCTTGGGCAACCTGGGCGTCTTCGTCATATTCTCGATAGGACACGTTGACCGGCTGTGGGGCCGGGGCATTGGCATCGCTTGGTTCAACGGACTGCTCGATTCGGCAAATCATGAGTAAACCTCCGATACGCTAGTTTGAGCCCTGGGTGGCAAACAGCTGTTTAGCTTCTGCAAAACACTTTTCGGCGATGGCCGAGCGCGGTTCGGTTTTACGCATCACCATGCCCAGTGGTGCGAGCACACTCGCATCCGGCAGGTTGATAAACGCTAGATTCTCGATGGGGTTTTTCAGGCCGCTGCCCAACGGCATGATCGCGCAGCAAAAACCTTCGTGGATCGCCTGGAACAGTTGGTACGTCGAATCGCTTTCGAGTATGGGCTGGGGGTCGAGGCCGCGGCTGCGAAAACTCAGGTCAATGGATTTTCGATAGTGCATGCCGTTGCTGATCATCCCCAGAGGCAATTCGGCGGCGTCTTCCCAGCTCATTTCCGTGCCTTCAAAATGGAAGTGGCGGGTGTCGTATAGCAGGCCGACGCGAGTCTCGCCCAGTTCGAAAAAGTCCAGGTAATTGGGGTTGACGTGGTCCAGGTAACACACGCCCAAGTCCAGCTGGTTGGTGCCCAAGGCTTCGATGATCTTGTCCGAGCTCATGGACGACAGGCTGAACTTGAGTTCCGGGAAGGTGTGAGAGAGCCTTTGGATGTAACTGATCGGGTTGAAGCCGCTAAGCGGCACCAGACCCAGGCGCAAGTTACCCACTAACTGGCCACGACACGCAGCGGCTTCAGCGAACAACCCGTCATGGGCGGCGAGCAAGGTGCGGGCCCAGGCCAGCACACGATCACCGGCTTGGGTGAAACCTTCGAACCGTTGGCCTCGGCTGACCAACTCCAGGCCCAATTCATCCTCCAGGTTGCGCAAGCGCATCGACAGGGTCGGCTGGGTGATGTGACAACGCGCAGCGGCCTGGCCGAAGTGGCGGGTCTGTTCCAACGCGATCAGGAATTTGAGTTGCTTTATGTCCATTTAAGGCACCTGCCAGGGAAAAAGTAAGAGGTCCTAATGAGTGCCAGTGTCGATATTCGCGGACCACAGCGAAAGAGATACGCAGACGATCTCATTGTAGGGCCAGCGCGTCCAATAACCCGTATTGAAGGCATGATCGATTCACTCGATAACCAACCAAAGGCACGCAGAAAAACCAGCGATAGAGAGGCTCGATAACCCGGTAAGCCGTAACGATTAGACAGTCATCGTTTGAGCGCTTTAGCCTCAGGCAATTATTTTGATGATGGCCTGCCGGAGAATGACATGAGCGTAACGTCGGATGCATTGTTTGTACCGTTGAATATTGCGGTGTTGACTGTCAGTGATACCCGGGAATATGCCAATGATACCTCAGGGCAACTGCTGGTCAGCCGGCTGCTGGAAGCCGGGCACAGCCTCAGTGAGCGCAACCTGCTCAAGGATGACCTGTACAAGATCCGCGCGCAGGTCGCGACCTGGATCGCCAGTGAGCAGATTCAAGTGGTGTTGATTACCGGCGGCACCGGCTTCACCGGCCGCGACAGCACGCCCGAGGCGGTGAGCTGTTTGCTGGATAAGCAGATTGATGGTTTTGGTGAGTTGTTCCGCGCGATCTCAATCCTCGATATCGGCACTTCCACGGTACAGAGCCGTGCCTTGGCCGGGCTGGCCAACGGTACGCTGGTGTGCTGTCTACCGGGCTCGACGGGTGCCTGCCGGACGGCATGGGAAGGCATCCTCGCCGAGCAACTAGATGCGCGCCACCGGCCGTGCAATTTCGTGCCGCACCTCAAGTCGGTGGCATTGTGCGGGACACGAGGGTGAGCCGTTCGCCGCTGATGTCGGTGGAGGAGGCTATTGCCTCGCTGCTGGCCATGGCGCAGGTGCAACGTCTGCAAGACAGCGAACTGGTGGTGTTGAGCGAAGCACGGCAACGCGTGCTGGCCAATGACCTGATTGCGACCCTGGATCTGCCGCCGTGGCCGAACAGTGCCATGGATGGCTATGCCCTGAACGTCGGCGATTGGACGGGCGAGCCGCTGGCGGTGTCGCAACAGATTTTCGCCGGCGTTGCACCTGAGGCGCTGCTGCCTGGCACCTGCGCTCGCATCTTCACCGGCGCACCGGTGCCTGCCGGGGCTAATTGCGTCCAGATGCAGGAAAACGCCCAAGTGCTGGAAGATGGCCGCGTGCGCTTCACGCAGCCGCTGAGCGTGGGCCAGAACATCCGCCCGCAAGGCCAGGAGAACCGGGCAGGCCAGGTGTTGCTCGCGGCCGGCAAGCGGCTCGGGCCTTTCGAGTTGGCCATCGCGGCGGCGCAGGGCTGTACCCATGTGCCGGTGGTACGGCGGCCACGGGTGGCATTGCTGTCTACGGGCGACGAACTGGCCGAGCCGGGTACGCCCCTGAAGCCCGGCTGCATCTACAACAGCAATCGCACCTTGCTCAGCCATTGGCTGGGTGCGTTGGGATGCGAGGTCATCGATGGCGGCATTCTTCCCGACCAGCCGCAACGCACCCGGCTCAAGCTGGAACAACTGCAACATGCCACCGATTTGATCCTCACCACCGGTGGCGTCTCGGCCGGCGATGCCGATTGCCTCGGTCAGGTGCTGCGCGAATGCGGCAAGCCATTATTCTGGAAACTCGCGATCAAGCCGGGCAAACCCTTGACCGTGGGCTACTTTGGCAATGTGCCCATGATCGGCCTGCCCGGTAACCCGACCTCGGCGTTGGTGACATTCGGGCTACTGGCGCGGGCATACCTGTTGCGTATCCAGGGGGTCGAGGACGTCACGCCACTGAGCTTCATGGTTAGCATCAGTTTTGACTGGCCTAAAGCTGGCAATCGCCGGGAATACCTGCGGGCCAGGCTGGAGGAGGGCAAGGCAGTGTTATATCCCAACCAGAGTTCAGGCGTGTTGCTGGGCGCTTCGTGGGCAGATGGGCTGGTTGAAATTCCTGAAGGCCAAACGCTGCAAGCGGGTGACACGGCACGCTTTATTCCGTTCTGCGACTTGTTCTAAGGCGAGTCAGGTGCGCTGACTGTGGCGAGCAAGCTCCCTCGCCACAACAAGCCTCTAGACCGCCCAGCGCTCCTGCGCCAACCGATCACTTTCCCTTTCCTCGACCCAACGCTCACCCGCCGGCGTCTGTTCACGCTTCCAGAACGGCGCGCGAGTCTTTAGGTAGTCCATCAGGAATGCACAGGCGTCAAAGGCGGCCTGCCGATGTTCACTTGCCACGCCGACAAAGACAATGGGCTCACCGACCTTCAACGCGCCTACACGGTGCACGATGCTCACCCGTTGCAATGGCCAGCGCTCATGGGCTTGATCGACGATCAATTGCAAGGAGTGCTCGGTCATGCCCGGGTAATGTTCAAGGAATAATTCGCTGACCTGGTCCCCTTGGTTGATATCGCGCACATAACCCACGAACGTGGCCACGGCGCCGACGCCTGGGTCTTCGGCGTGGACGCTGTGGGTCAGTTCACCCAGATCGAAAAGCGCCGTCTGAACCTGCACAGGCATGGATCAACCTCCGGTCACGGGTGGGAAGAACGCAATTTCGTCGAAGTCTTCTATCACCGCGTTTGGCGTACACAGTTCTTGATTCAGCGCGCACATCAGGCTGGACTCACCCAGCACTTGCTGCCAGATCTCACCTCGGGCACACAGTCGTTGCCTGACGTCCTCAATGGTGCGCAAAGACTCATCCAGCGTGATTTTTTCGCCACCGCTGCCCAGTTGATCGCGATAACGCGCAAAGTAGTTGACCAGGATCATTGGGCTTCACCGGCGATAAAAGTCCCCGACTTGCCGCCCTCTTTCTTCAGCAACTGGATACGGTCAATGATCATCCCCCGGTCCACCGCCTTGCACATGTCATAGATCGTCAAGGCTGCCACGCTGGCTGCGGTCAGGGCTTCGAGTTCGACGCCGGTCTGGCCGGTGAGCCGGCAGGTACTGACGATCCTCACACGGTCGGGTTCGACGGCCTGCAGTTCGAGGTGAATCGAACTGAGCATCAACGGGTGGCAGAGCGGGATCAGTTCATGGGTTTTCTTTGCCGCCATGATCCCGGCGATACGCGCGACCGCAAAAACGTCGCCCTTGGGGTGTCCATTGTGCTGGATCAACTCCAAGGTCGACGGCTGCATACGCACCCAAGCCTGGGCCTGGGCTTCACGGGTGGTGGCTATCTTGTCAGTGACGTCGACCATGCTAGCCCGGCCGGCAGCGTCCAGATGTGTCAGTGAGTGTGGGTGTTCGTGCATGGGGGACCTCGGATCAGTTCAGAATGAAATCGATGGGTTGCAGCACGGGAGGCAGTTCTGTCGCGCCATTGGCGTGGAGGACTTCGCGTTCAATAGTGCGCACGATGGCATTGGTCGGCAGGTCGTTTTCGTCATAGCCAAAGGGGTCTTCCAGCTCATCGCCAATCGCATCCAGGCCAAAAAACGTGTAACTCACGATCGCGGTGAAGAGTGGCGTCAGCCAACCCAATGGCTCGGCCATTGCGAAGGGCAGCAAGATGCAAAACATGTAGCTGGTGCGGTGCAACAACAGCGTGTAGGGGAAGGGCAGCGGGGTACTTTTGATGCGCTCGCAAACCGTTTGTGTACGGGTCAGGTCGCTCAAGTGCCCGGCCATCACCTGGTAGCGCCATTCGCTGATGTTCCCCGACTCGGCCAGCGTCGAGCATTGCTGGGTGACGCGGCCAATGATGCTTTCAGGAATGTTGGGCGTGTTGACTGAGGGCAGCCGGTCCAGCCAAGGCTCCGCCACGCTCAACTCGTCTTCATGACGCAGCCTGGCATTCAACGCGTGGGCGAATCCACACAGGTTGCGCAGGATGTCACGGCGCTGGCTGGCATCCTTAATGACTTGGGTTTCGCGAATCATTGCGCGCACCTGCGTCACCATCACGCCGAGCGCTTTGCGCCCTTCGTACCAGCGGTCATAGCAGGCATTGTTGCGAAAGCTCATGAAGATCGACAGTGACAAGCCCAACAGCGTGAACGGTGTGGCGTTGACCCTGGAAAAGTAGGCTGGGTGCAGGGTCTCGACCAGCACGATCGCCGAGGCCAGCAGTGTCACCAGCAGGCTGCGTTGTGCGATGCGCCGGGCGACGGAGCCCTTTAGCGAAATCAAGACACCGATCAGGTTGGGTTTGGCTCGGACGATCATGCGCTACAGCCTTCTGCAAAAAGAGGGAAAACCGGGCGGTTAACCGCCCGTCATGTTCATGAAACGGACAACCTGCACCTCATCGTTGAGCTCGAAGTTATGCCGGTAGGGCTTGAGTTTCATCGAGTCGAGAATGGCACTCTCCAGTCGTTGCGGCTCACCTGGATAACGGCGCAGGACCTCCTTGAGATCGACCGAATGCTCGTTGCCCAGGCACAGTAGCAGCCGGCCTTCAACGGTCAGTCGCACGCGGTTGCACGTGCCGCAGAAGTTGTGGCTGTGCGGGGAAATGAAGCCCAGGCGAATATGCGGCGCCTCGGCCAGGCGCCAGTAACGTGAAGGGCCTTGGGTCGATTCCGCAGAGTCGATCAGGGTATAGCGCTCGGCGATACGCTCGCGCACTTGCGCGCTGGAGTAGAACGCCTCGGCACGGCTGTGTTCGCTGATGACGCCCAAGGGCATTTCTTCGATAAACGAAATATCCACGCCCCGGTCGATGGCGAACGCCACGAGGTCGTTGATTTCGTGATCGTTACGCCCCTTCATCACCACGCAATTGAGTTTGGTGCGTTGAAAACCCGCCGCATTCGCCGCGTCGATACCGGCGATAACCTTGGCCAAGTCACCGGTGCGCGTCAGTTCGCGAAAGCGCTTTGGGTCCAGGCTGTCGAGGCTGATGTTCAGGCGTTTGAGCCCGGCATCGAACAACGGTGCGGCCAGCTTGCCCAGCTGTGAGCCGTTGGTGGTCATGCACAACTCGCGAAGGCCGGGAAGCGCCGCGATGCGCCGGCACAGCTCAACCACGCCCGGGCGGATCAAGGGTTCGCCGCCGGTCAGGCGGATTTTTCGCGTGCCAAGCGTCACAAAACTTTCAGCTAACTGATAAAGCTCTTCCAACGTGAGGATGCGCTGGCGCGGCAGGAATTCCATGTCTTCAGCCATGCAATACACACAGCGGAAATCGCAGCGGTCGGTCACCGACATCCTGAGGTAGTCGACCCGGCGAGAAAAACTATCCATCAAGATCTGGTCGGTCATTAAAACCTCCGGCAGCGACTCATTGAGCGTAGTCAGGGCGCTGGTTTTTGGGGGCTCGATAGGAATAAGAGCCTTGTTTGTGTTGAGGCTAATGTTGTTTTTGAAGTTCGTCTAATCACTATTAGTAACCGGCTGATCGACGAAATCTATGAAGATTTATTTGTATTTTTGCTGCGGCTTTATGGTTGTATCTTGTTGAAAAAACAGACTATTCATATTGATAGATGGCTTCGATGATGTGGTCATTATTTATGATTAGACAGGGAATTTAGGCGCGCATAGTCTGAACGCGTAACCCGAAGTAGAGCCCGTGAAACGGGTCGGCGCAAATGATGTTTAGTTATTTATAAATATTTTTGCGTTTTGCGATGCCTGAAAAAAAACCATTAATAAGGGCTTTAAGTTAGGCCGCCGCCTACGTGTGAAGTCTTGGAGAAATACCATGAGCGAAGTTGAGCGTTATAAACCGTACAAGGGGGCGGCTGCAGGTTGGGGCGCACTGATTGCGGTGACGAAAAACTGGCTGGGCAGTGAAAACGCGTTCAAGAACATCCGCGCGATGCTCAAGACCAACCAGAATGGCGGCTTTGACTGCCCGGGTTGTGCGTGGGGCGAGTCGCCGGAAAACGGTATGGTCAAGTTCTGCGAGAACGGCGCCAAGGCGGTTAACTGGGAAGCCACCGGGCGCCTGGTCAACCCGGCATTCTTCAATAAATACACCGTGTCGCAGTTGGCGGCGCAAAGTGATTATTGGCTTGAATATCAGGGGCGCCTGACGCACCCGATGCGTTACGACGCCTCGCTGGACCGTTATGTCGAAACCAGTTGGGACGACGCCTTTGCCTTGATCGCCAAGCACCTCAAGGAGCTGACGTCGCCGGATCAGGCAGAGTTCTATACCTCGGGCCGCGCCAGTAACGAAGCCGCTTATCTGTATCAACTGTTCGTTCGCGCCTACGGTACCAATAACTTTCCCGATTGCTCGAACATGTGCCATGAGGCCAGCGGCCTGGGCATGGACGACAGCGTCGGCGTAGGCAAAGGCACGGTGACGTTTGATGACCTGGAGGAGGCTGATGCGATTTTCGTCATCGGGCAGAACCCGGGCACCAATCACCCACGCATGCTCGAACCACTGCGCGAGGCGGTGAAGCGGGGCGCCCAGGTGATTTGTTTCAACCCGCTCAAAGAGCGTGGTCTGGAACGTTTCCAGCACCCGCAGCATCCGCTGGAGATGCTCACCAACGGCTCCGAACCCACCTCGTCGGCGTACTTCCGTCCGGCCCTGGGGGGCGACATGGCCGCGTTTCGTGGCATCGCCAAGTTCCTGCTGGAATGGGAGCGTGATGCGCTGGAGAACAATGGCGAGGCCGTATTCGACCGTGCATTCATTGCCGAACACACCTCGGGCCTCGAGAGCTACCTGGCGGAAGTGGACGCCACTTCGTGGGAACACATTGTCGAGCAATCCGGCCTGAGCCTCGCCGACATCGAGCTCGCTGCGCGCATGTACCGCCGCGCCAAACGCGTCATCATGTGCTGGGCGATGGGCGTGACCCAGCACACGCACTCGGTGGTGACCGTGCAGGAAATCATCAACGTGCAGCTGTTGCGCGGCAATATCGGCCGGCCGGGGGCAGGGCTGTCGCCAGTGCGTGGGCACAGTAATGTGCAGGGCGACCGCACCATGGGAATCAACGAGCTGGCGCCACCGGAGTTGATCAATGCGCTGGAAGCACGCTTTGATTTCAAGGTGCCACGTCGCCATGGCCACAACACGGTAATGGCGATTGCAGCCATGGAAGATGGGCGCTCCAAAGTGTTCATTGGCCTGGGCGGCAACTTCGCGCAGGCGACGCCGGACACCCCACGCACCCATGCCGCGTTGCGCAATTGCGACCTGACCGTGCATATCGCCACCAAGCTCAACCGCAGCCATTTGGTGACCGGTCGCGAAGCCCTGATCCTGCCGTGCCTGGGCCGTACCGATATCGACATGCAGGAAGAGGGGCCGCAAGGCGTGACGGTGGAAGACACCTTCAGCATGGTGCACATTTCCCATGGCCAGCTCAAACCCAAGTCTTCATTGATGCGCTCGGAGCCGGCCATTATCGCCGGGATCGCCAATGCAACGCTGGGCAAGCATCCGATCGACTGGCTTTGGGCGGTGGCTGACTACAGCCGTATCCGTGACTTAATCGCCGACACCATTCCCGGCTTCAAAAACTTCAACAAAAAACTGCAGCACCCTGGCGGCTTCCACCTGGGCAACAACGCGGCGCAACGCATTTGGAAAACCGCCAGCGGTAAAGCCCAGTTCGCCTCTAGCGTGCTGCCCGCTCACTTGGTCAGCGAAGGCGTACGCAACCTCGACGTCAAGCCGGACCTGATCCTGCAGACCATGCGTTCCCACGACCAGTACAACACCACGTTGTACGGGCTCGATGACCGCTATCGCGGCGTTTATGGCATGCGCGATGTGGTGTTCGTCAATGAGCAGGACATTCGCAAGCTGGGCTACGAGCCAGGGCAAAAGGTCGACATGGTGTCGCTGTGGGGCGATGGCCGGGAGCGTCGGGTCAGCGGCTTCACGTTGATTGCCTACGATATTCCAGCCGGCCAGGCCGCTGCCTATTACCCGGAAACCAACCCGTTGGTGCCGTTGGAAAGCTATGGCGACCGCACCTATACCCCGACGTCGAAGTTCATCGCCATTCGGCTTGAACCTGCGCCGGCCAGCAACCTGATTCAGTCCCTCGGCGCTTGAGCCGGACCGGGGTGGCCTGAGCGTCGCCCCGGGTTTTGCTGATCACTGGACACCGTGCGTCACGGGCCGCGAGGCCCAAGGCAACCGGGCTTGACCACTATGAGGGTATCGTCATGTTCAATCTTGAGGCGCTGGACCTGGCGCGAATTCAATTCGCGTTCACGGTCTCGTTTCACATTATCTTCCCCGCCATCACCATCGGCCTGGCCAGTTTCCTGGCCGTGCTTGAAGGGTTGTGGCTGAAAACCAACAACTCGGTCTACAAGGACCTGTATCACTTCTGGTCGAAAATCTTCGCCGTCAACTTCGGCATGGGCGTGGTGTCGGGCCTGGTCATGGCTTACGAGTTCGGCACCAACTGGAGTCGGTTTTCTGACTTTGCCGGGAGCATCACCGGGCCGTTGCTTACCTATGAAGTGTTGACTGCATTCTTCCTAGAGGCGGGCTTCCTGGGCGTAATGCTGTTTGGCTGGAACCGAGTAGGGCGTGGGTTGCACTTCTTTTCCACGGTCATGGTTGCCATCGGTACGTTGATCTCCACGTTCTGGATTCTGGCCTCCAACAGCTGGATGCAGACACCACAGGGGTTTTCCATCGTTGACGGACGGGTCATGCCGTTGGACTGGTTCGCCATCGTCTTCAACCCGTCGTTCCCGTTCCGTTTGGCGCACATGGCCATTGCGGCGTTTGTCGCCACCGCGTTCTTTGTCGGTTCGTCGGCCGCCTGGCATCTGCTGCGCAAGAACGACACGCCACCGGTGCGCAAGATGCTTTCGATGGCGATGTGGATGGCGTTGATCGTGGCGCCAATCCAGGCGGTGGTCGGTGACGCCCATGGCCTGAACACCCTGGAGCATCAACCGGCGAAAATTGCCGCTATCGAAGGGCACTGGGAGAACGTCGGTAACGAGGCGACGCCGCTGGTGCTGTTCGGCATTCCCGACATGGACGCCGAAAAGACCCGTTATGCGATCGAAGTCCCTTACCTGGGCAGCCTCATCCTGACCCACAGCCTGGATAAACAGATCCCGGCGCTCAAGAGCTTCCCTAAAGAGGATCGGCCGAACTCAACGATCATTTTCTTTAGCTTCCGGATCATGGCCGGGCTCGGGATGTTGATGATCTTCACCGGATTGCTGGGGCTTGCATTGCGTCGAAATGGCGCGCTGTATCGCAACCGCCTGTTCCTGCGCCTGGTGTTGTTCATGGGGCCAACCGGTCTTATCGCAATGCTGGCCGGGTGGATCACCACCGAGGTCGGTCGCCAGCCGTGGGTGGTCTACGGGCTGCTGCGCACTGCCGATGCGGCGTCCAATCACACCGTCACGCAGTTGAGCATCTCGCTGGCGTTGTTTGTGGTGATCTACTTCTCGGTATTTGCCGTGGGTATCGGCTACATGATGAAGCTGGTACGCAAGGGCCCGCAGCCCCATCACGACCATCCGCCTCAGGGCGGCCCCGGCCAGGAGCGCACGCCACGCCGTCCCCTGTCCGCTGTCACCGAGACGCTGGCGTCCGGCGACCACATCAACTGATCAAGGGGATTACACATGGGCATTCAAGGTATAGACCTGTCGTTGATCTGGGGCGTGATCATTGCCTTCGGGGTGATGATGTACGTGATCATGGATGGCTTCGACCTGGGGTTGGGCATCCTTTTTCCGTTGATCCCGGACGAGCAGGAGCGCGACGTGATGATGAACACCGTTGCGCCGGTGTGGGACGGCAACGAGACCTGGCTGATCCTCGGCGGGGCAGCGTTGTACGGTGCGTTTCCACTGGCGTATTCGGTGATCCTGGAGGCGCTGTACCTGCCGCTGATCTTCATGCTGGCGGGGCTGATCTTTCGCGGTGTGGCGTTTGAATTTCGCTTCAAGGCCAGCCCGCAGAAGCGGCACATCTGGGACATGGCGTTCATCGGCGGCTCGTTCCTGGCAACCTTTTGCCAGGGCGTGGTGATCGGCACCTACATTGCCGGCATCCCGGTACTGAATCGCCAGTTTGCCGGAGGCACGCTGGACTGGCTGTCGCCATTCCCGCTGTTCTGCGGCGTGGGGCTTGTAGTGGCCTACGCACTGCTGGGCAGCACCTGGTTGCTGGTCAAGACCGAAGGCATGCTTGAATCGCGGATGCGCCTGTTCAGCCGCTATTTGGCGTTCGCCCTGATGGCAGTGGTGGCCGTGCTGTGCGTGTGGACACCCTGGCTGCATCCAGAAATCGCCACGCGCTGGTTCTCCCATGCGCACATCGTGGTCTTCGGAGGGCTGATGCTACTGGGCGTACTCGCGCTGGTCGGGCTGCTGAAGACGTTGCGTCAACATCACTCCCACTGGCCGTTCGTATTCACCCTGGTGCTGGTCTTCCTGGGTTACATCGGCCTGGCCTTCAGCATCTGGCCGAACATCGTGCCGCCGTCCATCAGCCTGTGGGACGCCGCATCGCCACCTTCCAGTCAGTTGTTCATCCTGATCGGTACCCTGTTCATCTTGCCGATCATCCTGATGTACACCTGCTGGAGTTACTACGTGTTCCGCGGAAAAGTGAGGATTGGCGATGGCTACCATTAAGGCTGAAAAACCGCTGCCTTTTTACAAACAGGTGGCGCAGTTGAGCCTGCTGTTTTTAGGTGGGCTGATCATGTTGGCCGCCACGACGGCCCTGACGATGGAGTTGACCCATGGAACGCTCTGAAGTGTCGCAAAACCAACATAAGCCAGGCCCCTGGTACCAGCGGGTGTTTTGGCTGATCGCTATTTGGTTCGCCAGTGTGGTCGCACTCGGCATCGTAGCCAGTGGTTTTCGCTGGATGATGCACATGGCCGGTATGACCAGCCATTAAGAGGGCATTTCACCCCATAAAAGTCCGGCGCTCAAGGTGGCGCCGGATCAAGGAGAGCAACATGTCGGAACGTATTGATAAAACACATCCCGTTGAATACAAGACAAAAAAAGGAATTGTGGTACAGATTGGCTTCAGTTGGAGTCCGCCGCTCGATATACCGGTCGGGGCTACGCTGACCCTGACAGGGTCAACTTCCCCCGAAGCCTTTGTCGAGGGAGCTCATTGGGAGAGTTATGAGCAGGCGTTTAAAGAGGCGCAAGATGCTGCTGATCGCTGGGTGAGCTTTCTGTCTCGATAACGGGTATTGGGTTGCCAGGGGAGTATCCATGATGCTGGTAAGGCGAATGATCTGATCCGAGTCTGGCCTCAATATCTATTAATAGAGGTTAAAAAATGCAATTCGAATGCCTTTCACTTCTATGGATTCAGGCGCGCAAAAAAGCAGGCCCGCACCTTACTTGACAAGAGTAGCTGGGACTATGTGGTGTGTGAGCAATTCGCACAGCTCTTTGACGACGATTACGAAGGAGGGCGAGGAGGTGAAAATCTTGCGTGACAACATGGCGTTTGGACGGCCTGGTGCAGGTGGGTTTGGGACTCTTTTCAGCGGTTACACGCGCTCACCTGAGCCACTCGAACTGATGCTTGAAAATAGGTTCGACGGAAAACCTTCTTTCCTTTTTAGCGTTGCTCGCTCCAAGGCGGGTCAATCGCGTATCTGACCCTCAACGTGCTGGGAGAGCTAAAACGTCTAAAAATCTCGTTCGTCGGCATCGCTGATGACTCATAGAGCGCTTTGATGAGAACCCTACTATCTTGATCGGGTGGCTGCTCCTCAAGAAATGATGCAACCACTCCCTGCAAAGGGTTTATGAATAATCTCACTGCAACGCGGATTTCATACCTGGATTCGGTAGGTACCTTTACAAGGAAGTAGATCCATTTGATTGAGCCCGTGTTATCCACCCTTGGAGACAACTCATCATGGCTACACTCTGCGAAATATGTAATGCGAGACCAGCCGTTGCGCGGGTGACGGTATCGCAAAATGGCCAAGCAAAAACAATGTCCATTTGCGATCACGATTACCGCCAACTCGTCCGTCATCAAAGCATGCTCAATCCGTTTGACTCATTGCTGGGCGGTGGTATGTCCCGTTTCTTTGACAGCGTGGGCGGCCGCTCGGATCAAGGAGATGATGATCTAAGGCTTTCTGCACAGGTGCCCAGAGAGTCCGTAGACGCAACCGACGCCTTCAGCTCCCAGACGATGGAAATCCTCCAGCGCGCTGCAGAGAAGGCCCAGGAACTCAACCGCAGCGAACTCGACACCGAGCACCTGCTGTATGTGTTAGCGGATACCGATGTGGGCACGGCATTGCTCAAGGAGTTGAAGCTCTCTCCCGACGAAATCAAGGGCTACATCGACCAACACGCGCAGCGCGGCAGTGCCGAGTCGCCAGTCGATCAGATGACCGTTTCACCACGTCTGAAGAAAGTCTTCAATTTTGCGTTCCAGGCGTCCCGAGACCTCGGACATTCATACGTAGGCCCGGAGCATTTGTTGATTGGGTTGTCGGCGGTACCGGAGAGTATCGCCGGCACACTGTTAAAAAAATATGGAGTCACCCCCGAAGCCTTGCGGCAGAAAGTGGTCAAGGTCGTGGGCAAAGGTGCCGAGGATGGCCGGGTAGATACCCCGACTGGGACGCCGACGCTCGACAAGTTCGGTCGAGACCTAACGGCGTTGGCCCGTGAGGGCAAGCTTGATCCGGTACTTGGGCGTGCGCAGGAAATCGAAAACACCATTGAGGTGCTCGCCCGCCGTAGGAAGAACAATCCGGTGCTCATTGGAGAACCCGGAGTCGGTAAGACAGCAATTGTAGAAGGCCTCGCACAGCGCATCGTAAAAGGTGATGTTCCTGAGATTCTGCGTGGTCGACGACTGGTTGAGGTGAATCTGAACTCAATGGTGGCGGGCTCCAAATACCGTGGGGAGTTCGAGGAACGGGCCAAGCAACTGCTGGATGAGGTAACTGCGAAAAGCTCGGAGCTGGTTTTGTTTATCGACGAGCTGCACACCATCGTCGGGGCTGGGGCAGAAGAGGGCGGCCTGGACATTGCCAACGTTCTGAAGCCTGCATTGGCTCGAGGCGAGCTCAGCCTTATCGGCGCGACGACGCTCAATGAGTACCAAAAGCACATCGAAAAAGATGCCGCGCTTGAACGACGCTTTCAACCGGTGCTGGTACCAGAGCCTACGGTCGATCAAACCATCATTATCTTGCGTGGCCTGCGCGACAAGCTTGAGGCGCACCATCAGGTCACGTTTGCGGATGAAGCCTTCGTCGCTGCGGCAGAACTATCGGATCGTTACATCACTTCGCGCTTCTTGCCGGACAAGGCGATTGATCTGATCGATCAGGCGGCTGCGCGTGTTCGCATCAGCTCCAGCTCAAGACCCGCGAGCATCCAGGAACTCGAAGCTGAAATCACCCAGTTGAAACGCGAGCAGGATTATTCGACTTCGCGCAAACGCTTTGATGAGGCTAAGGGTTTTGAGGAGCGCATCAACCAGAAACAAGCACAGCTGGAGGAGGAAACCGAGGCTTGGCAGCGCAAGACCGGGTCTGAAACCCTGGAGGTCACGATGGCCTCGATTGCTGATGTTGTTTCGCGCCTTACGGGCATCCCTGTCAGCGAGCTGACGCAAGAAGAGCGGCAAAAGCTGCTCAAGATGGAAGACACTCTGCGTGATCGCCTGGTGGGTCAGGAGGACGCTGTTCTCGCCGTCAGTGACGCCGTGCGTCTATCGCGTGCCGGGTTGGGGCAAGCCAATCGGCCGATTGCGACGTTTCTTTTCCTCGGCCCTACCGGGGTCGGTAAAACCGAGTTGGCCAAGGCGCTGGCAGAGACTGTATTTGGCGACGAACAGTCGATTATTCGTATCGATATGTCCGAGTACATGGAGAAGCATGCGGTGGCCCGGCTGATCGGTGCACCACCCGGATACGTCGGTTACGACGAGGGCGGGCAGTTGACCGAGCGCGTGCGCCGCAAGCCCTACAGCGTGATTCTGCTCGACGAAATCGAAAAAGCGCATCCCGATGTCAGCAACGTGCTGCTGCAGGTGTTCGATGATGGTCGATTGACCGATGGCAAGGGGCGCGTCGTGGATTTCAGCAACACCATCATCATTGCCACCAGCAACCTGGGTTCTTCTGTAATCATGCAGAACCTGGAACGTCCGGAGGATGAGCGTCTCACTGATAAAGCCTTGCGCGATGAGCTGATGGACGTGCTCAAAGGGCATTTCCGTCCCGAGTTCCTGAATCGTATCGACGACATCATCGTGTTCCATGCCTTGAGCCGCGACAATATCCGGGCCATCGTGGGCATCCAGCTCGACCGTGTGACTCGAACCGCCGCAGCGCAGGACATCACGTTGAAAATCAATGACTCGCTTGTTGACCACCTGGCCGATGTTGGCTACCAGCCCGAATTTGGCGCACGCGAATTGAAACGGCAGATTCGCCAAACCGTCGAAACGCGACTTGCCAAAGAGATGCTTGCTGACAAGCTCAAAGCCGGCGACAGCGTTGAGCTGGGTTATGACAAGGGGCGCGATGAAGTGATCTTCAACAAGGTGCAGGTTGATGAACCGAAGGCTTCTGAAAAGACTAGCCCGCCGGCAGATCAGCCAAAGCAACCCGATGATTTAGCTCCTACGGCGGGCACTGGAACTTGACGTAAAACCAATATCGACTGAGGAGCGGGCCTGAGGATGTATTGATCACAGGCCTGCTTCGCTTTTCATCAAGGTATTGCTAGCCGAAAAATTCAGGTGGTTCACAGACCGCCTTTTAGCTTAGGACATAGTCAACAGGTTGGAGTGGAGGGGGGACATGGGTACGGCCAATGGCACTCAAGATATCTCGTTCAATCGCTCGAACGAGGGCATCAGTGGGGAGATCGTTTTCATCCCGTCCAAAAGGATCCTCCAACTCATCTCCGATGGCATCGAGTCCAAAAAATGTATAGCTGACTATCGCAGTGAAAATTGGCGCAATCCACCCCAAAGGTTCGGCCAGCGCAAAGGGCAGCAGTATGCAAAAGAGATAGATAGTGCGGTGCAGGAGCAATGTGTATGGAAAGGGAAGGGGGGTATTTTTTATACGCTCGCAAATTGCCTGGGCCTCACACAAGCCGGTTAATCGCTGCTCCAGCGTCACATATCGCCATTCACTGATTATGTTTTCTTGAGCCAGGCGTGAACACTCCCTTCCGGTTTCTTGCAAAATGCCATCGCTGATGTTGAAGGTCGGGGTGATCTTGATCAGAAGGCCTGGTACCCAAGGTCGAGCAGCTTTCAGCTCATCTTCATTGCGAAGCCTTGCGTTAAGCGCATGAGCGAACCCACACAATCCCAACAGCATCCTTTCCCTTAACTCAGTGTCCTGAATGACACAACTCTCGCGGATGAAAGAGCGTACTTCGATGATGATTCTTCCCCATTCCTTGCGTCCCTCCCACCACCGATCGTAACAAGCGGAATTGCGAAAGCTCATGAAGATGGACAGTGACAGGCCTAGCAGAGTGAAAGGTGTGGCGTTGACGCCTGAGAAGAAAGCAGGATGCATGCTTTCAATCAATACGATGATGGAAGCCAGGACGGTGACCATGATGCTTCGCCGAACGATACGTTTAGCGATAGATCCTTTCAACGTAACCAGAACGTTTAGCATGTTTGGTTTGGGATGAACGATCATGGTTGCCCCGCAAGCGAATGAAAGGATTGGAAGTTAACCACCCGTCATGTTCATGAAGCGCAGAATCTGCACGTCGCCATTGGTCTCGAAATGATGGCTGTAGGGCTTCAGCTTCATAGCGTCACGGATGGCTCTGTCGAGCCGTTCGCCATCTGCGGGGTGGCTGCGAAGAATCTGTTTCAGATCGCTTGAGTGTTCGTTACCCAGGCACAGCAGCAGTCGCCCCTCGACCGTTACTCTCACTCGATTACAGCTCCCGCAAAAGTTATGGCTATGGGGTGAAATGAAGCCAATTCTGATATTGGGTGCTTCTGCGATCCGCCAGTAACTGGATGGGCCTTGGGTGGATTCGGCTGACTCGATCAAAGTGAAGACTTCGCTCAGACGCGCTCGAACCTCGTCACTTGAACAGTAGGACTCATTGCGTTGGTGTTCAGTGATGACGCCCAGTGGCATTTCTTCAATGAAGGAAATGTCTAGCTGTCTATCGATGGCAAATCGCACCAGGTCAACCACTTCCGTATCATTACGCCCCTTGAGCACTACACAGTTAAGTTTGGTGTGGCGAAAGTCGGCGGCAAGGGCGGCGTCGATTCCAGCAATCACACGGCTTAGATCGCCTGTTCTTGTCAGTGATTTGAAAAGCTGGCTATTCAAGCTGTCCAAGCTGATGTTCAGGCGAGATACGCCAGCATCACGCAAGGGCTTCGCCATGTGGGGGAGTTGTGAGCCATTAGTACTCATGCACAGCTCTCTCAAACCTGGTAACGCGGCGATCTGACCACTCAATTTAACAATACCGTTTCGTACCAGTGGCTCTCCGCCCGTCAGTCGAATTTTCTGCACGCCCAAAGCCACGAATTGCTGTGCTATTTGGAATAGTTCTTCCAGCGTCAAAATGCTCTGACGAGGTAGAAATTGCATGTCTTTTGCCATGCAGTAAACACAACGAAAATCACAGCGATCAGTCACCGACATCCTGAGGTACGTGATTTTGCGATTGAAGCTGTCGACCAGCTCATTGTTTGGTATGTCCACTTTTGCCGTACCTTTTCATTGTGATTATCGGTGTCGAGGCGAAAGCATGCTTTGGAGCCAATCTAGGAGAGGAAGGGGTGAAATTTAAGCATAGGCAGGTGTCCGAGAGGCGTCAAACGGCACGGTATTCCAGGTTCGACGGCTCAAGATTCGTTAGCGCTTTTCGACGCTTTCAGCGTCCCTAGCGTCCATTTCGGCATTACGCTCCTCCACTCGTTTACGCTGTTCAACGGTCAACTCAATCCTATGCGCGGTATCTCGCAGAATCAGCAAACCTCCGATGATCGATAAAAACGCAATGGCAATAATCAACCAGGCATACCAAGGCATAACGCTCTCCTGTGTTCGTACGTAGTATTTCTGGTCAAGCGTCCATGATTGGTTGGTGCGCTCTTTCTTTAGTCTAGAACGGTTGCAGATGTGTCTCCTTTTAGTGGTTTTGCAGGGAGCCCAGTCCTGCTGGGGCTACGACGACTGGTCAGCGGCGGTAGCCTAACGCTAGGCTGTGACTCTGCACAGGCGATGACTTGCCTACCGGTTAATCTAAATCCCAAGACACCCCGTACCCAGAGGAAGATGTCGCGTCACAAGCTCTAAGCAGAGGCAGTATGCGGCAGTTTCGCACTTAAGGATCGATGTGGAGTAGGTAACTGCCGCTCCTACTGCAGCGCTGGGTAATGGATGGGGGCAGTCCCAAATGGTATAGCGTTATGTTGGGCTAGCCCCTAAGCGATTTGAAGTGAAAACTAGTTTGAAGCAGTTCAATCTTTCACTGCGTGGTCGGCACGTGTCGCTACAGTCAGGCTTTTGAGCAGCAGATCAGCTGGTAAAGGACTGCCAAGCAAAAATCCTTGTAACGTATTGCAACCTAAACGGGTAAGTAACTCCTGTTGCTCTACTGTCTCCACACCCTCAGCAACAATTTTCAGTCCTAGCGTATGCCCAAGTGCAATAATTGCTGAAACAATCGCTGCGTCATCATTACCTTGAGCCAACTCGGTTATAAATCCGCGGTCGATTTTCAGTTCATCGGCGGGTAATCGTTTCAAATAGAGCAGGCTTGAGTAGCCAGTCCCAAAATCGTCGATGGAAATGCTCAGTCCCAATGCTGATAGTTGCTCTAATATCACCAGGTTAGCCTCAGCATCCCGCATGGCCGTAGATTCTGTAACCTCAAGAATCAGGTGTTGGGGATTAAGCGAATGACGCTCCAGTGCTTCACGCACGACTTTCACTAGACCGGGATACCCCAGCTGAACTGTGGATAAATTTATCGCAATACTCCAGTCCTGATGGCCTTCGTCGTGCCATTCACGTATTTGTCGACAGGCTTCGTCAATTACCCAATTTCCAATGGGAATAATCAAACCGGTTCTTTCCGCAAGTGGTAGAAATCGATCGGGCGGGATTAGGCCGAGTTCAGGACTTCGCCAACGTAACAAAGCTTCGACGCCGATCATCGGACCGTTGGGGGCGAGCATTTTAGGTTGGTAGTACAGCAGGAATTCGTCTTGCTCAAGTGCCTTGCGCATGTCATGTTGAAGTTGCATCTGCTCATGGGCGTTGATGTTCATCGCGCTTTCGAAGAAGCAGTAACCGTTCCGACCCATTTCCTTAGCGTGGTACATCGCAGCATCTGCACTGATCATTAACTCGTGCGCGGTAAGTCCATCATTAGGGAACAATGCAATACCAATGCTCGCTGATATGTGTAGGGTATGATGAGAGATATTATAGGGGGTGCCAATGTTCTCAATCAGCCTTTGTGCCAGCGCCGCTGTATCTTCAGGATCCCCCGGATCAATCAATAGCACGAACTCGTCGCCACCTAAGCGTGCGACGGTATCCTCGCAGCGTTTGGTGTGTAAAATTCGCCGTGAGACTTCTATCAGGAGCAGGTCGCCAACGTGATGTCCGTACACATCATTGATGGTCTTGAAACCATCCAAATCCATGAATAACACTGAGAAATAGCGATTTTCTCGCCCAGCTTTTTGAATAGTTTGTCCTAATCGATCATTCAGCAGGACACGATTGGGTGACTTGGTAAGATTGTCATGCAATGCTAGCTGAATCAGTTCACTGTTGGCATTATCGAGTGAGGTTGCTAACAGATTAGTGCGTACATCCAACATGGAAATTATCAGCGCGATGGCGAATACCGCCAGGCTTACTACGATCACCAGTACTGCTAACCACTTAGTATCGATCCCGTTGTTCGACGCGCCACAGAAACTGCCAGTAGGAAACTGCGCAGCCGCCATCCCGGTGTAATGCATACCGACAATGGCGCAACCCATTAAGAGTGACGCACCTATACGTGCATACGCAGTCCCTTTTGACATTTTACGTAGACGGAAAGCAATCCAAAGGGCGGCCCCCGAAGCAAGAATCGCAATAGCAATAGATAGGAAAAATATCCAGGGTACATAGATCACACTCGGCGTCATCAACATTGCTGCCATCCCGGTGTAATGCATGGCAGCAATGCCGATTCCCATAAGCAAACCACCTAAGCAGAGCCGAGCCCAAGGTAGATCCTCCAGACAGACCAGCCAGAGGGCAAAAGCTGATGAGGCTATGGCAATCAGTAACGACAGCAGTGTAAGTGGTACGTCATACCCTAAGGATATTGGCAGATTAAATGCGAGCATTCCGATAAAATGCATCGACCAGATACCAAACCCCATCGCGAACGATCCGCCGATCAGCCATAAAACTGATGAGCCTCCGGTTGAACTGGATACGCGACTCGCCATGTTGAGAGCCGTGTAAGAGGCAAGAATGGCAACAATCAGAGAAAAAGCGACTAAAACGCTGTTATAACTACTGATAAGCATAAACACCCCTTTCCTGATGAGGCCAACGACTAGGTTGGTGCATTCAAACGGATCGAAAACCTTTCACCAATCACCAGTTGAATATACTCAGGTCATGTCAAAATCATCAGACTGAGCTTGGTTAGGTATGCTGAAAGTTAAATTTAAGTCTGCGTTTATTATTGGCGGACCCAAATTCTATTGGGCTATGAATCCGAGGTACGCTTCGATAAGGGACATGAATTAAATTGAGGCGGTACTTTAGAGCCCATTGCACGGTTAATGACGTTGGTGCTGACAAGCTGACCAAGGTTCCAAATTTAAACCTTGCCGCTTTGTGAATTAGCTCAAGGCTGCATCGGCATGTCACTACAATGAAACCGCAACGAGCATCGATTTGCGTATGTTGTACAGCACCTATCAATTTATCCAGAGCGTTATGGCGTCCGATATCTTCTCTACATAAAAGTGCTAGGCCGTTAGCATCGAAGTATAGCGCCGCATGCAGAGCGCCACTGCTTTTACCCACTATCTGCGCTTTCTCTATACGCTCACGTAGGCCTATGAAGTGTGCTGCAGGAGGACGGGTGGTGAGGGGGAGAATATCAAGTTTTGGAAGTCCTTGCTCCAGCGCCTCAACTCCGCATAATCCACAGCCACTAGTGCCCGCCAATTGCCGCCGGTGGTCTTTCAGTGCCCAGAACGCGCGACTTAAGATCTGTACATCTGCCTGACAACCCTGATCAAAATGAGAGAGACGGATATCGTAGATTTCGTTCAGACCTTCAACGAAGTCGTTGCTAACGCTGAAACCTCGGATGAAATCCCCGATGTTGCCAGGGGACACCATCATTACGGCCTGATTCAGACCATTATAAGTGATGGCTAAAGCGATTTCAGATTCTAAGGCCGCGTCTAAGACAAGTGCGGGCGAACCATACTCATGATACCTCACGGTCAGAGGCTTAGGTGCCGGTGCATTTGCATCGTTCTGATCAGAAGGCTCATCGATTCGGTAAGGCATGTCAAAACACTCGATACCCTAGATTCTGATCACGTTATGAACAGCCGAGCATCGCGTCCAATCGCTTGTTTTGATATAGTGATTGTTGTTATCTATCAAGCATCGAAAGTATTCATAAGTCATTAATTTTAAAGAAATTATAGTGCCATTTTTTCAATCTGAACGTTAAAAATTACGCCGCTGGCTGCCAGGCAGCAGCGTATAAATAAAACCAAATTCACCTTCTGTCAGTTCTTTAGTGTGAAAAGCATTCTTGCTTCGGCAAAACAATTCTCGGCGATTACTGAGCGAGGCTCGGTTTTACGCATAACGACGCCCGATGGTACGAGAGCACTTGCATCTGGCAGATCGATGAAAGCTAAGCTCTGAAGAGGGCTTGCCCAGCCCGTGTCGAGTGGCATGCTGGCACAGCAAAAGCCTTCGTGAGCTGCTTGGAACAACTGAAAGGACGAGTCGATTTCGAGCATTGGTTGTAGGTTAAGCTCGCGACTTCGGAAACTCAGGTCGACGAATCTTCGATAGTGCATCCCATTGCTGATCGTCCCCAGTGGCAACTCGGTGGAATCCCCGCCAGCTCATTTCTGTTCCTTCGAAATGGAAGTGGCGAGTGTCATACAGCAAGCCTACGTGAGTCTTTCCTATTTCAAGAACAGTCAAAATAGGCCGGGTTCACATGTTCAAGATAACAGATACCAAGATCTAATCGATTATTGCCAACACCCTCGATGAGGCGGTCTGAACTAATAGATGACAGACTGAACTTGAGCTCGGTAAACGTATTGGAATTAAAACCGCTAAGTGGGGCGTGACCTAGGCGTAAATTACCTACTAACTGGCCACGGCACGCAGCGGCTTCGGCGAACAAGGCATCGTGGGCCCCCAGCAGTGTTCTTACCCGTGCTAATACTCGTTCACCAGCCTTGGTGAAACCATCAAGGCGCTGACCTCAAGTGACAAGTTTCAGACCTAGTTCGTCCTCAAGATTGTACAGGCGCATTGCAGTGTCGGCTGAGTAGTGTGCAACGCGTAGCAGCCTGTCCGAAGTGACGAGTCTATTTCAATGCGATGAGAAACTTGAGCTGTTTGATGTCCAAAATAGCATCTACTGAGGGATAAAAATAATTTCAGTGTTGACTCAGGTGTTCAGGGCCTACGGAGTGCTTGAAAAGCGTGAGCCGACCCCTTTTAGGGAAATAGTGTGCAATTTTTGATGGGCACAGATAGAGCTTAACTAAGTAGCTCGGGGGTGTTGAAATTACTCAGGCGTGGATCGTCCTCGGCACATCTCAACGCCTTTGGGTAGCGCCTCAAAAGAGCACGTAATAAGCTTCGTTCGCCATCATTCCAGTCTTGCTGTAGCCCCGCCAATAATACCTTGGGGATCATACTAAACATGGGTTGCCATTTTTCGCCCTGCTGCACCATCAGCGGTGAGGCGAATGCAGAGCGGGCTTCAAGCAGGGCCTTGATTAGGGGAGCGTCTATTTTCGGTGCATCGCAGGCGAGAACCAATAGCCAGCCATGATGCGCAGCAGCCAGACCCGCCAGGACACCAGCCAGAGGTCCTGGGAAGTTCTTCTGTGAGTCCTTGACCAATTGATCGGCATAGGTCCGATACGTAATGTCATTACGGTTGCAGGAGATGATCAAATCATCGGTGAAGGGGCGAACGATAGCCTGTACATGCTCGATGAGCGGTTTGCCTTTCCAAGGCAGCAGCCCTTTATCTTGCCCGCCCATACGCGCCCCACGCCCACCAGCAAGTAGTAACACTGAGCAGGGAGCACATGATGCTGCGATGGAGTGCGTAAGTATCATTGTTTAGAGTACGGATAATTAGGTTTGTAGAGGATCTCACTGCCTTTCGTGTCCGTCCAATAGTAAGTCTCGACCAATCAATCAGTTGGCCCTATCAGTGAAAAATCGCTTATGGCTCAGTCATTTTCTGAAAAAACATCTCGATAGATGCGTTCGATGGAATGGTTGGTCAGAACGATTAGACAGCGACTGCTTTAGCGCTTTATTCTGTGGGAATTGTTTTCATTGCCGCCTGGCGGAGAATGAAGTTAGTGTGAAATTGGATGCGTTGTTTACACCGTTAAGTATAGCGGTGCTGACTGTCAGTGATACTCGATAATATCCCAACGATACATCTGGACAGTTGCTTGTTGGTCGATTGCTGGAAGCGGCTCATATTCTGAGTGAGCGTAACCTGCTCAAAGATGATCTGTACAAAATCCGTGCTCAGGTCGCAACGTGGATCGCTGACGATCAGATTCAGGTTGTGTTGATTACTGGGGGAACTGGCTTAACTCGCCGCGATAGTACGCCTGAGGCATTGAGCTGTTTGCTAGATAAGCAAATCGATGGTTTTGGTGAGTTGTTTAGGGTGATATCCATCCTCAGTATTTGCACTTCTACCGTGCAGAGTCGAGTCGAGCGTTGGCTGGACTAGCAAATGGCACACTGGTCTGCTGTTTGCCCGGCTCGACAGGCGCGTGTAGAACTGCTTGGAAAGGAATCCTGACAGAACAGTTGGACGCGCGTCATAGACCCTCATCTCAAATCTGTGCAACTCTGCAGGGGTTGGGGATGAGTCAGGCACCACTCATGTCAGTGGAAGATGCAACCGCCAAACTGCTGTGACTACACCCGGAAATTGCCATGCGCAGGTTTGCCCATCGGTCTTGCGTTCAGCACCCGGCCGACCATCGTCCCACCGTCCATCAGCTTGTGGGACGATGCATCGCGCCTTCCAGCCAGTTGTTCATCCTGATTGGCACCTTATTCATCCTGCCGATCATCTTGATGCACAACTGCTGGAGCTACTTCGTGTTCCGCGGGAAAGTGAGGATCGGCGATGGCTCCCATTAATAGCGCCACATCAAGCTGCTGAAAAAAACTTACCTTTTTACAAGCAGGTGGCGCGGTTAAGCCTACTGTATTTAGGATCGCTGATCATGCTGGCAGCCGCAACAGCACTAATGATGGAGTTGGTCCATGGAGCCTTCTGCCAACTTGGACCCTAGTACAAGCGGGTGTCGTGGCTGGTCGCTATTTGGCTAGCCAGTGTGATTGCAGTTTTCGCTGGATGGTGCATATGGCTGGTATGACCACCCATTGAAGGTCAGTTTTACAGGGTAAAGATCCGGCACTGACGTTAGCGCCGAATCTTTTACTGAATTTCAGCTACTAGTTGTTACTCACGCCTAGCGCTGGATCGAGGACAGACAAATGTCGGTACGCATTGATAAATCGCATCCCGTTGAGTACAAGACTAAAAAGGGTGTCATCGTGCAGATTGGTTTCAGTTGGAGCCCACCACTCGATATCCCTGTCGGGTCAACGTTGACTTTGGTAAGGTCACATGTAGAGCCTCACCTCATGGCTTTTGTAGAAGGTGATCACTGGGGAAGTTACGATCAGGCATTTAAAGAAGCGCAAGAGGCTGCGGATCGTAGGGCGAACCTCCTGCGCCGATAATTCGGGCTAGCTGCCAAGGTAATTAGCTACCAATCTCTGTAGTGGGTTTCATCAATCGTACATCGCTGAATGTCTATTGGAGGTTAAATATGCAATTCGAACGCCTTTCACTTCTACGAATTAAGGAGCGCGAAAAAACAGGACCGCACCTGACGTCACAAGAGCAATTGGGACTAAATGGGCGCATCGCTCTGCTCATCACCAATGCGGTTGGCACCATGTGGTGTGCCTACATTTTTGGGGTGATTGCCCTTATCAGCTTACCCTCAGCCATCGAGGGGGGGATCTCGACGCTGATTGCCTGGATTGCCCAGACATTTCTACAGTTAGTCTTGCTCTCCGTCATCATGGTGGGCCAAAAAGTAGCGGCCGCCGCCTCAGACAAGCAAGCGCTGCAGACCTATAAGGACGCTGAAGCACTTTTGAAAATTCAGGATGAGATGCAGCGCCTCATTGAGGTCAATAACACGATGACCGAAGCCATTCATGCCGCTGTAATCGCAAAGGATTCATCAGTAGTGAAGTAGCTGGCTACTGACCGCATACCAACTGAGGCGTGGTGCTGATCAATCGGATCTTCCAAGGTAGCGTTTTATCCGGGTATGAGGCTATGGTTCGACGCGTTAAGACACATAGATTCGTTTCGATCATGTGACTGGTCTATTGAGCGTCGAATTCTTCGAGGTAATGCGGGACCTCATAGCCTCTTCCTAACCTTCCCGAGTCCCAACCTTAGAATCGGCTACTCCCGCCATAGAGGACCGTAGAAGCTCCGGCTATTGCCCTGGAACCTTTTCAGCTCACGCGATGGTGTGTGGTTTTGGAGATGCTGAGGCGAATACAAAACTCGTGAGCTCTTTTTTTCCGCAAATCTGGGTCGCCGATCTTGTAGCTTGCGATGGAGGTACGGTAAACAACCGCGTTTGCGTTAGTTGCGCCCCCCTGAAAGACAACGATGCTCTCAAGCTTCTCAAGAGCCCATTCACGTCGACCGCTGACCGTCGGAGCGCACATCATGTGGACATGCTCGACTACTACGACATTTTGGCCAGATGTGCGCTCAAGGCTCGGAAGCAATTCGTTGGTCCCGTGTAAAATGCGTCATTTCTCACGATTACTTCACGTTCCAAATCAAGAATTGCTTCCGAGGACTGTTTGCTCGATCAATGGTGGGCGAGGCTGACCGAAAGGCTGAGTGGGGAGGTTCGCCTGCCGACATTGCCGGCGGGGGGGGGTCGCAGGCCTTTGTCGCCGTGTGGCAACAGGCGATCCGTCTGGCTCAGGGCGTTGCTGAGCAGGCGTTGTCCGAACAGCGTAAGGTCTTGGCCGCCGAGCGCGAGCGAGTCGCGGTCGTGGAGGACAAGGCTCGTCAGGACGCAGCACTTGCTCGACAACATACGATGGTCTGGGGTGATTTTTACCATCACCCCCCAGGTGCGCCAGGCTGTTGTCGATCTCACTATTGATCAGCAGCTTTCCGACTTCGTTCAGACCACTACCGGTGTAAATGGAAGCCCGACTTTGACCAAGCGGCAATTGACGACAAACGTGCAGATGCGTAACGCCGAGGTCCTCATTTTGGATGGATTGACCGAGGAAAAAACCTCAGAAACGCAAACTGGCCTATCTTTCCTGCCGTCTATTTTCCGTTCCAGGGTTACTGAGTCGAGCAAGTCGGAAATCTTATTGGTTATCCAGATGATGAGGATGTGAGGGCAGGGTGCTTCACGTAGTCAGAACCCGTAGGAGCGGACATGCCCGCAGCGCGTCAGCGCGAGGACTTGACCACTCCTACGGGTACATTCATAGGGGTAAATAGGGGAGGAGGGATGCGTTGACGGCGCTTTTCGTCGTCTGGTTTTCGCATCACTTCTTTTAGGAGTTGGGACGGGCCTTCAATGTCAGACGGCGCCGCGACGCTAACAGCAAGCATTAACGCCTCGCGGCGTTTCTTCTTGCCGTCCAAGATTTCAGCGAAACTACTTTCCGGCTGGCTTTGTTGGCTCATCATTGCTGCCTTTAGCTGTGCTTCATTGGATGCTAGCACGGGCTTGATTCGACTTAGTTCGGGCTCGACACGTTGTCGATTTAGCAGCTAAATTTCTGAACGATCCTTCTGGCGCTCAATCGGCTTTCACCGTGAAAAGCTGAGCATCTTGTTATAACTAAACTAAAGAACTATTTAGTTTAGTTATAATTAAGATGCATATCAGGGGGAGGGGAGGCAAGATTACCGGCTGGTTCGTCCAACCATTAAAAGAGCCTGAAAGGCAGCTTCAGCCGCCGCCTCAGCCGTTTTGATTTGGTTGAGAACCGTCATTAAGTGAAGGTCAATCACATCTTGCAGCTCTTTATCTGACAGGTCACCGAATAAGCCGACGAATTGTTTTAAGCGATTTACTTCAGAAAATGCGTTTGCCAGGGTGCTGCTGACAGCCTCACTGAAGAAATCAGCTTTGTCCAAAAACTGGGATGGAAGCTCAATCGTAATTGCTGATGCCTTTTCGACCAGCTGCTTTCGCGCATTTTTGTCCTGCAGCAAACTGCCGATCAGGGGATCACTGCCAGTTGGAAAAAGATCGCTTTTGAATTTAGAAATCTGGACATGAGCAGCTCCAACAAGTGTCGTCATGATCTGAGCTAGAAGCCTAGCACTGGCCTTGCGTTCGAGCCTCCGTTGATGCTTGTCGTAAAGCCAAACGGATAATGCGATGAGTGCGGCTGCGGCAGTAGCCACGGCGCTGATTGCGTTCCAATCAATTTTCCAGTCTGTACAAAGCCACATTCCGTTTCTCCGGCGCCGAGTGGAAGCAACAGCGTTGCTAAAGGCCGGCATTCAAGCATGCGGAGAAAGCATCGCCAAGCCGAGCCTGTACGAGCTGGAGACGGTGATCGAGGGTTGAGCCTGGCTTGAAATCTGACCAGCAGAGCCCCCCAGACCCGCATAGGACGGTTCGCATAATGTATATTATGTTAAACGATGTGCTGTGTCATATAAAGTCCGTCAGAATCGACCTAGCCACCGAGACAACATTCCAGGTGGGCACCAACAACAGCGGCAAGTCCTCTATCTCAAGCCGTAAGCTCTGCACTACCTATCAAGGACGATCCAGCATGCCCGCAACGCTCATCCCATCAGAGAATGCGCAATGGTTCGCAATGCTCGGTCTGGGCGACATGCCCGACTACAGCGCCATCTCCATCACGCTGAGCAACGAGCCCATCGAGCATTGGTTTTACAAGCGCAATAAATTGAGACCTGAGCCTGAAGCTCCGGTTACTCGTTCCTTCCTTAGGAGGCTGGCGGGTCGAGCTGGAACGGCACGACGAGCTGTTCCTGGCTCAATGGCGCCCCAAGGACGACCTGCGAATTGAGTCTCAGCAATTGCGTTATCGAAAGCTTGTGGCGTGGCCACGCCTGTCGAGCATCATCGACTTTCCGCAATTGATCGGATCGCTGGAGCGCAGCCTTGAGGTAAGTTTCTTGCCGCATGCAGATATCGGCGCGCGCCTGATTGACCCCGAGACCTTGGCCGCAAATCTACAGCTACGCCAGTGGTTGGCTCCGTGCGCCAGTAGCCTCGGATGGAGCCTGAAAGTGCAGCCGATGTAGAGGCTGAACAACCAATCGGCACCACGCCTCGCATTAGAAATGCCTCAAGCCTCACCTCAATGCCGATCTCTTTAGCCATCGCAATCATGATGTCCACGCGGTCGGCATTCACGATGAAACCCGCGTGCTCGTTACCGCCAGTGTCCAGGTGCAAATAGCTTGCGCCCTGCCCCTCAATATTCAGTGTTCGCCTAGGTCAGAGCATTCAATAGTTAGTTAAGTGTGTTCGACATCCGCTTACGGCACACGCCCATACGGATCCGGTTCAGGTTGAACCTCTGCTGCTCGGGTGAACTCCCAACTCTAAATCTAGGAGGAACTCATGAGCCAAACAGCTTTGGTCGTCGGCGCCAGCGGCATTGTCGGCAGCGCCATCACTCAGTTATTAATCGACAACCATTGGCAGGTCGCCGCGCTATCGAGGCGCCCGTCGCAATCGCAAGGTGTGATCCCCATCGCCGCAGACCTCCAAGATCCCGCTTCGCTGGAACGTGCGCTTGCGGACCTGAAACCTACTCATGTGTTCATCACCACATGGTCACGGCAAGCCACCGAAGCCGAAAACATCCGCGTTAATGCCGCCATGGTACGCAACGTGCTGGCCGCTATTCGACCAGCCAGGAGCGTTAAGCACGTAGCACTGGTTACTGGCCTGAAACACTACCTCGGGCCTTTCGAAGCCTATGGTAAAGGCAGCCTCCCGCAAACACCGTTCCGCGAGGATCAGGGGCGTCTGAATGTGGAGAATTTCTATTACGCCCAAGAGGACGAACTTTTCGCCGCTGCCGAAAAGGACGGCTTCACCTGGAGCGTTCACCGCCCGCATACCGTGACCGGCGTTGCCGTCGGCAACGCGATGAATATGGCAACCACCCTCGCCGTCTACGCCTCGATTTGCAAACAAACCAGGCGCCCTTTTGTATTTCCGGGATCAAGCGTGCAGTGGGACAGCCTCACCGATATGACGGATGCACGGCAGTTGGCGAAACAACAACTGTGGGCGGCCACTACGCCGGCGGCGGCCAACCAGGCTTTCAATGTCACTAATGGCGATGTGTTTCGCTGGAAGTGGATGTGGAGCCGAATTGCCGAATACTTCGACCTGCCTGCTGCCGATTATCCCGCCGCACTTTCACCTCTCGAGAAGCAAATGGCTGACGACCAAGCCGTGTGGACGCAAATAGTGGCGGAGCACGGCTTGAAAGAAGCCGATATTGGTCGCCTGATATCCCCCTGGCACACCGATGCAGACCTTGGTCGACCCATCGAAGTCGTCACTGATATGTCGAAGAGCCGTGCAATGGGCTTCACCGCCTACCAAGCGAGCGATCAAGCCTTTTTCGATGTGTTCGACAAACTCCGCGAGATGCGCTTGATACCCTAGGTCGTGCCACAACGGCTAGGCTCAAGGGCATTCGCTCAAGCATTCTGTAGCAGAAACACCAAGCAAAAGCGCGTACCCGTACCAGTGCTCTCAACGGTTACGCGCCCGCCATGCAATTGCATAATTGAGCGCACGATTGCTAACCCCAAGCCACCAGAATCGTCCGGCTGATTACGTGACGGGTCGCACCGGTAGAAGCGCTCAAACAGCCGGGGTAAATGTTGCGCTGAAATCGGCGGGCCTTGGTTGTGCACGGTGACTTCGATCCTGTCCTCCCGCGCCACACTGCCAATCGTCACCGCGCTGGCAGTAGCGCCATAACGCAGCGCGTTGGACAGCAAGTTAGCCAATGCTCGACGGACCAAGGCCGGATCGGCACGCAAGTGGTCATGGGCCTGATTGATCAGCGTGACGTCACGCTCTTGCGCCACGCCTTCAAAATACTCACACAGTTGCTCGACTAGATCGTGCAGGTTGATGAGCTCATCACTGACCGACGCATGCGACTGTTCGTTACGAGCGAGAAACAGCATGCTGTCGATCATTCGTGCCAGACGCTCATATTCTTCCTGATTGGAAACCAGCAGGTTCTGATAGTCCTCAATTGAACGACCATGCCTCAGGGATTGTTGGGTATGCCCCATCAGGTTAGTGAGCGGAGTTCGCATCTCATGGGCGAGATCCTCTGAGAACCGTGATAGCTGGGCGAACCCCTCTTCGAGGCGTGCGAGCATTTGATTAAGCGCCTGGCTGAGCACTTGCAGTTCACTAAATTCGTTGAACTCATCCAGCCGCAGATGCAGATGGTGTGCATCAATGGCGGCAGCGCGCTTGGCCAGCAGGCGCACAGGTCGTAACCCTCGCTGACTGACCCACCCGCCGAGTACAAAAGCCAGCAGCGCGCCGACCGACATCGCGAGCCACAGCTTGAATCGGTAAGCCCCCAGCATTTGCTCGCGCTCGCTCAATAACTTGCCAGCAATCAGGGTCAAGCCGCGATTACCCTGCATGACATGCTGCCAGGCAAGCCGCACCGGCACCGAAGTGTCACCGTCACCCAACTGAGCCTGGGCTGCAGCCGGTAACGTGGGCAAGCTCATGCTGACGGGGTTGATTTCGATCAGCACCTGGCCTGTGTCATCGATGATCCACAGCAGGTTGTCGCGATTGCCCAGCATATTTTCGTATAGCTTGGGCCGATTTCTGAGTTGCTCGACGCTGACACTGTCGTTGATCAGCGCCTGCATGCGCTCCAGGCGCCCGAGCAGGGCCTGGTCATCGCGCCACGCGATTTCTCGCTCTAACGACTGATAAAGGTAAAAACCAATGGAGCCCAGCAGCAGCGCGCTGACTAACGCGAACATGACCGCCAGGCGCAAGCTCAGGGCGCGCGGAAACAGTTTCAGGATTGCACCTCAAGCATGTAACCGATGCCACGCACTGTCTGTATCAACTTGAGCGGGTAAGGATCGTCAACCTTGGCGCGCAGTCGCCGGATGGCGACGTCGACCACATTGGTATCACTGTCAAAGTTCATCTGCCAGATCTGCGAAGCAATCAACGAGCGCGATAGCACCTCCCCTTCACGGCTGACCAGCAGGTGCAACAGGGCAAACTCCTTGTTGGTCAGGGTGAGGCGCTCTCCTCCGCGCGTCACTTTACGCCGCAACAGATCCAGGCTCAGGTCTGCAACCAGGAACTGCTCGACCTCACGTGGCGGCCCCCTGCGCAGCAAGGTACGTACGCGCGCCAACAACTCGGCATAGGAAAAAGGTTTGACCAGGTAATCATCGGCCCCTGCCTCAAGCCCCTTGACCCGATCCTCCACAGAGTCCCTGGCCGTCAGAAAAAGCACCGGGGTTTGCCACTTGCGCCGAATAATCTGCAGCAATTGCCATCCGTCCAGGCCCGGCAGCATGACGTCCAGGATGATCAGGTCGAACTCACTTTCCTGCGCCAGATACTGGCCCTCCAGGCCATCCAGGGCGACTTCCACCACGTAACCCGATTCAGTCAGGGCTTTGTGCAGGTAATCCGCTGTTTTCGCTTCATCTTCTACGACCAGGATACGCATCTTTTCCTCCGGAACTGGAGCATAGGCTAGCGCGCCCGAGCGTTTTGGCACATTACATCTTGGTAATCATCAGGCAACCATTTTGACGGAGTGCACGGGGCATCATGCCTGGCTATGACTCAGCCAGACCACACAAAGGACAAAGCATGCGTATAAGCCTACCGACCTCATTGCTGATGTCACTCGCCATGAACTCAGCGCTCGCCGTTGCAGCCCCGGATCAAGTGCTGCAGCGCAACGACGTATCACTGGCAATGGCCAATGATTTGCTCAACGCCGCGCTGACAGCCTGCCATGCCGATGGCCGTACAAGTGTTGCTGCCATTGTCGACCGTGGGGGCAATTTGGTCGCCCTGCAGCGTGACGATAACGTGGGCCCACACAACACATTAGCCGCCCAACGCAAGGCCTACACCGCCCTGTCGACCAAGACGCCAACGCGACTATTGGCAGAGCGGGCCCGCAGCACCCCCGATGCAGAAAACCTCAACACCCTGAATGAGCTATTGCTGCTGGGCGGCGGCGTGCCGTTGCTGTTTGAAGGGCAAGTCATTGGTGCGATCGGAGTGGCCGGTGCCGGTGGTGCCGCAAACGATGAAAGGTGCGCACTGGCCGCTATCGACAAAATCCTACCTACCGTCAAAAACTAAGGACATCATCATGACTGGATTAAAAACATGCTTCGCGGGCCTTGTATTGAGTGTCGTATCGTCACTGGCGCTGGCGGCAGGAAACCCGCTCAGCGTGCATGTGCTCAACTTACAAGATGGTCTGCCCTCCCCTGGCGTCAATGTCACGCTGGAAAAACAGGACGGCAACCACTGGAACATGCTCAACAGCGCCGCGACAAATGAGCAAGGGCGTATTCCCGGGTTGTACCCCGATGGTCAGGCGCTGGAGAAAGGCACCTACCGCGTCACGTTTAAAACCGGGGAATGGTTCAAAGCGCACAAAGTTGCCAGTTTCTTTCCGGAGGTACCGGTCATTTTTGAGGTAGACGGTACGCTTTCGCACTACCACATCCCATTACTGCTCAGCCCCTACGGTTTCTCGACCTACAGAGGCAATTGAGCGCCGACCAGACATAGAGACAAGGCCGCCCCAGAACTCATGGGCGGCCTTTTTGCTTAATGAGTTTGCATCAATATCGTGTCCGTACCTGTATCGCACCGTTGGCCACGCTCAGTACAGCAAAAACAGAGTGCCCATTGTCAGTCTGTTTCTTTCAGCCTATCTTGTACAAAACCTATACAAGAGCATGGCCCATGTACAAGAAAGTGAATTGGCCGCTGACGCTGTATTTTGACGGTGAATGCCCTCTGTGTGCGCGCGAAATCAAGCTACTGCGCGGCCATGCCGTAAAGGATCGACTGCTGTTTGTGGACATCAGCAGCCGTGCATTCGACGCCCAGGCACTCGGGTTCACATTCGAGCACATGCAGTCCTCGCTGCACGCCCGTTTCGCTGATGGACGCTGGGTAACAGGCCTGGATGCCACGCTATGGAGCTGGCGAGCCGCAGGCCTGGGTTTTTGGGCAACACCACTGACGTGGCGGGCCCTGCGCCCATTGCTCGAGTTCGGCTATCGGCTTTTCTGCCGCTTACGTCCCCATTTGGCGTGGTTGCCCCACCCAGACGGTGGGCGCCGCTGCGTCGATAGCCGTTGCGCGGTGCCTGCTTCCAACCCCGACTCAGACGAGCAGTCCACATCGAAAAAAAAGCACACCTAGAACGCTTTGCTTGGTCATGGGCCCGACGAAGAGCCAGGGTCATGGCTGACCTGGCAAGTCCTAGGGTGTACGCCTCAGATCGTGCGCAGCAGATACTCCCCACTGCCAAGGATTGCCGTCACAGAAAGCGCAGCAAGGCTGCGAGGAATCAAGATGAACGCATCGACCCCATCGCTCGCCGCACATTACCGTGAAATTCTCGTCGGCGTAGGCGAGAACCCTGAACGTGAAGGACTGCTGGACACACCCAAGCGTGCAGCCAACGCGATGCAGTACCTGTGCAATGGCTACACGATGAGTCTGGAGGATGTGATCAATGGCGCATTGTTCGAATCGCAAAACGATGAAATGGTCATCGTGCGCGACATCGAGCTGTACTCATTGTGTGAGCATCACATGCTGCCCTTCATCGGCAAGGCGCATGTAGCGTACATCCCCACCGGAAGGGTGCTGGGCCTCTCGAAGGTGGCCCGAGTGGTGGACATGTTCGCCCGTCGCCTACAGATCCAGGAAAACCTTACCAAACAAATTGCCGACGCCATCCAGCACATCACCGATGCCGCCGGCGTGGCCGTGGTCATTGAGGCGAAGCACATGTGCATGATGATGCGGGGTGTGGAGAAACAAAATTCGGTGATGACCTCATCGGTAATGCTGGGCGCCTTTCGCGAGTCCTCTGCGACACGTCAGGAGTTCCTGCAACTGATAGGGCGACGGGGCTAACACCAACACATCGCATCAGAATGCAGGAGAGCCTGGATGAACACTTCCTTCACGATGAATTCCCTGGGTGAGGGCTATCGTGCCCTCGTGATAGGCGCCAGCGGGGCGCTGGGCTCGGCTTTTTGTGAGTTGCTTAACCAGGACCCACGGTGCGCGCATGTTCATGCGCTGGGGCGCAACAGTGTTCCATTCCTCGACCTGGAGAATGCCGACAGTATCGCCAGCGCAGCAGCCGAATTGACTGAGCAAGCACCGTACCAGTTGATCTTGCATGCCGCAGGTCTGCTCCATCGCGACAAAATAAAGCCTGAGAAAAGTTATTCCGCGATTGATGCAGATGCGTTGCAGTCGGTATTTCAAGTCAACACCATCGGGCCTGCGCTGGTTTTGCGCCACTTTTTGCCCTTGCTTGACCCTCGCGGCGCGATGGCGATGCTCTCTGCCAAGGTGGGTAGCATCGGCGATAACCGCTTGGGCGGCTGGTATGCCTATCGCGCCTCCAAGGCAGCCCTGAACATGCTGATTAAAACGGCGGCCATCGAACTGGCAAGAACGCGACCTCAGAGCCGACTGCTGAGCCTTCATCCGGGCACAGTTGTATCAGCGCTGTCGCAACCCTTTCGAGGCGCGTCTGCCGCCAGGCCGGCAAACGTGGCCGCCTATGAATTACTGTCGCTGATCGACCGACTGGAGCCTACCGACAGCGGCAATTTCTTCGCTTATAACGGAGAGCGCCTTCCCTGGTAGGTACGCAGGTCTATGCCAATGCCTCAGCGGTGCAACGCCTTGGTTCGGCTGCGCAAATACCGCACCAGCGCCGCAAGGCTCACAAGGGCTACCACCCCGATGAAGATCGGCAGGCGATACGGTCGCAGGTCGCCAAAGAAATGCTGCAATGCTTCGCCAGCCCAATAGCCGGCGCTGACGAACAGGGTGGCCCAGATCGCCGCACTCAGCATATTAATCAGCGCGAAACGCCAAGGGGCAAGACCGCTTGCACCTATCACCATAGGGCCCACTAAGCGCATTCCGTAGAGAAAGCGCACAGCGAATACAGACGTCATCGGGTAGCGATGGATAAGGCGCTCTACCCGTTGGATGGCAGACTGGTGACGCTTGAGTTTGGGCAGCAGGCGGCTCCCGGAATAACGTCCGGTCCAGAACAGTAACTGATCGCCGAGTATGCCGCCCAGGGTAGCCCAGCCGATCACATGCAGCCATTGCAGAGTGCCCTGGTGTGCAGCCATACCGCCGAGGAGCAAAACTGTTTCGCCTTCCAGCAGGCAGCCCACGAGGATGACCCAGTAGCCGTAGACGGCAATCAGCGCGTTGAGGTCGAGATGTTCGAACATGGGCATTCCCGGATGCGGTGGGGGCAATGGCGGCATCATTGCATGTATTCGACCCAGCGTTAATGGGCATAAACAGATCGGTTCCTCGATCGATTCACGCCAATGCTTTAGCCGTCACGTTTGACGCCTTGGCGAGATGGGTATGCGTCCCGCCGAGCCATAATTCTTTGATTGACCTAAGGTCGGTGCTAGCCAGTTGATCCAGCGTGCTTGGCGTGTCCATTGCGCTGTGCCTTACCAATAAGTAGACATACAGGCTTAGGTCCTCGCACTGTCGAGGTAGACGCCCTGGGCAGTGCGAGGGAAAGCGACACAAGCCCTCTCCTTGCGGCTTAGCGGCGCAAGAGACGGTCCAGCACAAGCAGGGCTACTGCGCCAATGGCCAATGCAGCAACCGGTTTTTCCTTGACGAACGTAGACACGCTGTCGAGTGCATCGCCATAGGTCTGGGTCAGCTGGCCCGCAGCTTGACGTCCAGCGCCTTCAGCTTCCAGCTTCGAATCACCCATCAGCTTCCCGACCGCGCTCTGCGCCTTGCCGGCCAGTTTCTCTGCAACACCTTCTACCTGTTCACTCTTCATATTCATAAACCTTCGTGTCAGTGGGACGCTTAAATAAGCCCACTGCGATGGCGCCACGTTCAACACCATCGCAGCCAGGGGATGTGGACAGAAAAGTTGACCGGTGGTGAAGAGTCGGAGTTCCACTTTTTATGTGCACCTCGTCTGCGACGCCCATAAAAAGAGACGCTGTAATAAGCACCTTCACAGCGAGTCGTCGGCCATGCTTCGGTCGATCACAGGGATACGTTCAATTATTCCGAAACGCGCTTGACCCTCAAGTTGTCCTAGAATGATGTGAAATTCGCCAGGGCTCTGAAAATGATCGACGCAGAACTGCTGAAACTGATGGTTGAAACCTCGGAAGATGGCATTGTCATTGCGGAGCAGGAAGGCGATGAGCATATCCTGATCTACGCCAACCCCGCCTTTATGCGCCTTACGGGCTATAACGCTGACGAAACGCTGTACCAGGACTGCCGCTTCCTGCAGGGTGACGACCGAGACCAGGCGGGTTTGGTCGTGATCCGCGAGGCGATAAAGTCGCGTCAGCCCTGCCGGCAAATCATTCGCAACTACCGTAAGGACGGCAGTGCCTTCTGGAACGAGCTATCGATTACTCCCGTATTTAACCGGGCAGATCAGCTCACCTATTACATTGGCATCCAGAAGGATGTCAGCGCCGAAGTCGCGGCCAGCGAACGCGTGCGCGAACTTGAGGCGCAAGTTGCCAGCCTGGAAGCTCAATTGGCTCAATTGCATAGGCTGTTACCGGGCAAGCCCAGGTAATGCGCGGTCGGCATCCTGGGCCCATTACTTGGCAATCACCGCGCCGATACCTTTGAAAGCGCCGATCACAGGCGGGTCAGAGTCGATCCCGCGCGATGCCGCTGCGCGTACGAAGAATATCGGCCAGCACCGCCAACGCGATTTCCGCCGGAGTCTTGCTGCCCAGGTTCAAACCGATCGGCGCATGGATGCGTGCCAATTGGGCCTCGTCCAACCCGCCAATCCGCCGCAAGCGCTCGAAGCGCTTTTGTGACGTGCGCATCGAACCCATTACACCGATGTAAAACGCGTCGGTGCGCACCGCCTCCATCATCGCCAGATCATCAATACGCGGATCATGAGTCAACGCCACCACCGCAGTGTCGTTGTGGCAGCCGCCGTCAGCGATGACCACCGACGGCAGCTGGCGGCGGATTTCGACGTTGTGCAGCACCACGCCTTCGAGCACCTCGTCGCGGGGATCGCACAGAATCACCTCAAACCCCAGGCCCACGGCAAACTCGGCGCAGGCCTGGGCGACACTGGAATAGCCCGCCAGCAGCAAACGCTGCGCCGCGCCGACCCGCACACGGACTCGGTCGATCTCGCGCTCGATGCGCGCGCCCTGCTCGCTGTCTGCACACACGCGGCGCGCACCGCTGGCCAGGTCGACTTCGCGAATCAGTCGGCGCTGGCCCAGCAACGCGCACTCCAGCTCGCGCAGATGGGCCTGTACCGCGCAGTCCGGCGCAAGCTTCTCTACCAGCACATCGAGCACGCCGCCACACGGCAGGCTCACTCGCGAGCGCGGGTTCTCGCCTTCGCCGTAACGAACGACGTTGACCGCCTGCTCAAACGCGCCTTCGGCCACCCGCTCAAGAAAGTCTTCCTCAACGCAGCCACCCGACAGCGAGCCGATCCATTGCCCGCTCACGTTCACTGCCAGCAACGAGCCCGGCGCACGGGGCGCCGAGCCGTAGGTGGCGAGCACCGTGCACAGCCAAACCGGCTGGCCGGCCGTCGACCATTTCAGCGCCCGGCGAATGACTTGCAGATCCAGATGCTGCATGTCAGTGCGCCTTGTGCTCGGCTGGCGGTGCATCGGCCTGAAGCTTCTGCACGTCGCTGACCGCCAGCTCACTCGACTGACCGCCCCAACCCTGGCGCAAATAATTGAGCAAATCGGTCAGCTGTGCCGGAGTGAGCTTGTCGGCAAAGCCGGGCATCGGTTGCATGCGTTCAAAGCCGGTGAATGTCTGCTCGCCGATGCCGTCCTCGATCACCCGCAACAGGTTGCGCGGATCTTCCAGGCGCAACGTGGTGTTGCCGCGCATGGCCACCGCGATGTGCGGCTTGCCCTCGCCGTTCGGCGCGTGGCAACCGGCGCACACGTTCAGGTAATCCTGACGACCGCGTTGGGCGCTTGGGCTCATGTTGTCGAGTGGCACCTCGCTCAGCACTGTGGCGGCCGGGGCTGGATCGCCGAGCAGGTAGGTGGCCATCGCCGCCAGGTCCGTGTCACTGAGGCCCTGGGTGCTGTTGTGGAACACCGGGAACATCTCGTTGAACATCGTGCCCTGGGCGCTCATGCCGTGCTTGAGGAAGGTGCTCAGGTCTTGTTGATTCCAGCCGCGAGCGGCCAGGTCAGTGGCCAACAGGCTCGGTGCCAAATAGCCGTTGAGCAGGCCGCCGGTCAGGCGTTTGTCCTGCTGCATGGCGCCGGGCAACCCGCGTGGGGTGTGGCATTCGCCGCAGTGCCCGAGCACTTCGACCATGTATTCACCCCGCTTGAAGGTGTCGCTTTTGCCCTCGGTTTGCGCGAGTTTCACGTCTTTGCCGTAGAGCAGGTTCCAGCCCATCAAGCCAAGACGCACGTTGAACGGGAAACTCAGGCGAGTGACCGGCGCAGCACGTTCAATCGGCTCGATGGTTTTCAGGTACGCATGGATCGCGTCCGAATCTGCGCGCGGCATCAGGTGATATGAGGTGTACGGCATTGCCGGGTACAGGTTCGCACCATCGCGGCGTTTGCCTTCGGTCAGCGCGGCGAAGAATTCGTCATCGTTGTACACACCAATGCCGTGCGCTTTGCTCGGGGTGATGTTGGTGCCATAGATGGTGCCGAACGGCGACACAATCGGCAGGCCGCCCGCAAACGGCGCGCCGCCCGGTGCGGTGTGGCAGGCCATGCAGTCAGCGGCGCGGGCAAGGTATTCGCCGCGCTTCACTTGATCATCCGCATGCGCCAACAGCACCGGCGCAGCCAAACCAACCGCCAATGCCAGGCGGGAAAGTAGATGTTTCATGCTTAACCCTCCTTGACCAGGCCGAGATCGGTCAGCACGTTGCGGGTCGCGTTGTAGTAACGCACGTAGCCGGTGCAGCGGCAGATGTGGTGACCGAGGCTGTCCTCGATGACTTTTTCCAGCTGGCTTTTAGCGATGGGCTGACGCTGCAGCTTCTCGACCAGTAGGGTCGCGGCATTGACGAAACCCGGCGCGCAATAGCTGCACTGGAAGGCGAATTCGTCGACGAAACGCTGCTGGATCGGGTTCAGTTGAGTGACGTTGCCCTGCTCGTCGCGGGTCGCGTGCCCCTCGATGGTCCGCACTTTTTTGCCTTCGAAATAGTGGGCGCCGGTGATGCAGGTGCGCACTTCTTCGCTGGTGCCGTCCGGGTTGTCGACGATCACCACGCAGGCGTGGCAGATGCCCTGGCCGCAGCCGAGCCGCGAACCGGTGAGGTTTTTGTATTCGTGCAGGTAGTCGATCATCGGCAGGTCATCAGGGATGTCCACCGGGCCGACGGATTGACCGTTGAGGGTCAGTTGAAACGGACGGTTAGCCATTGAGGGCCTCCTTGATGCGCGCAGAAGTGATAGGCAGGTCGCGGACACGTTTGCCGATGGCGTGGGCCACGGCGTTACCGATAGCGCCGACGATCGGGATCATCACCACTTCTGCGATGCCCTTGGACGGGTCGCTCGGCGACAACGGCGGCAGGATTTCAGCCGTCTGGTTCCACACGGCAACGTGTCGGGCCATCGGCAAGCGGTAACGGTTGAAATTCCAGTCACCCTCCCCCGGCCCGCCTTCGTACAGCGGCATCTCTTCCATCAACGCGTGGCCGATGCCCATGGCGATCCCGCCTTCGAGCTGCCCCTTGACCAGCTCTTCCACCAGCACCCGACCGCACTCGACCCACGAGTGGTGGTTGAGCACTTGCACTTCGGCGGAGCCCTTGTTCACTTTCAACTCCACCAGCGTCGCAACCGGGCTGTAGTAAGTCACCGCCGCGTTGTTCAACTGGGTGACCGGGTAGTGGACGTTCTGGCGATCCAGCAGATGGAAACCGTTGCTGGTCATCTGTGCCAGTTTCGCCTTTGGTGCGCCGTCGCCGTACTTCACCGCTAAAGCATCCAGAGGCAGACGCTCGCGCACGCCGTCGATGCTGTACTCGGCCTCGGCCCAGCTCCAGCGGTTGAAGCCGTGCACGGTAGCGCCGGTCACCAGGCCCTTTTCGTGCGCGTACCTGGCCAATTGCTCAAAACTCAGCGGCTGCATGCCGTTGGCGGTGAGTTTGCCGTCGACCCAATGCGCATCTTCGCGGCGCACCACGTATGGGTTGGCCTGGCCGCCGTAAGGACCTTGGCCCCAGATCTGCAACGCTGCCGGCCACAAGCCGTGGTTGAACAGCACCCGTGAGGCTTCACGAGTGGCGTGGCTGAAGTAGTACGCGGAGTTGGTCGCCGACGAGGCCGACGCCAGTTTGCCGACCCAACGCGGGTTGCGCAAAAAACCATCCTGTTCGGCCTGGCTCATGGTGTACGGGTTGCCGCCCGTGGTCAGTTGCAACTCTTTCCATTCGGTTTCGCCGGTCTTCACTTGCGTGGCCGGAATGCCGATGAAATCGGCCACCACCAGGGCTTGCGAGGTGGACATGCCGGTGCCGATTTCAATGCCGATATGGCGCAACGTCACGTGCCCTTCAGCGGTGAATTCGATGCTGGCCATCGGCGCCTCGGAACCGGTGCCGAAGTCTTTTTGGCAGATGGCAAAACCGACGCCATACCAGTGATCCGGGTCAGCGGCTTCGCGTGTCTTTTTGATCAGGTTGCGATTTTTCCAGACGTCATGGACAGCTGCCTTGTCGAGAATCTCGTGCAAGCGCAATGCGCCGGCCGGCACCGCGCCCTGGGTGTTTTTCATGCCCGACAGCATGGCGTTTTTCTTGCGCAGGTCGATGGCGTCGATGCCGAGACGGCCGGCGATTTCGTCGACCATCATCTCGGTCGACGCCATGCTTTGCAGGGTGCCGTAACCGCGCATCGAACCCGCTTCAACCGCGCGCGAATGGTAGGCCGTGACCTGCAAATCGTTCTGCGGCATGTAGTAGATCGACTGCGCTGCCGTGGCGCCAACCGCGGCCACCGAAGGGCTGTAGTTGATGCGCCCGCCGCCATCGACGTTCATCTCGGCGCGGAAAATCTGGAAGCTGTGATCGTTTTTGTCCACCGCCAATTGGTAGCGGATATCGAACGGGTGACGCTTGATGCCGCTCTGGAACTGCTCATAGCGGTCGTTGGCCAGGCGCACCGGCACACCCGCGCCGTACAACGCGGCGAGGGCTGCGTAGTAGACAAAAATGTTGTGGTCCTTGGAGCCGTAACCGACGGTGTAGCCCGGGTGCATGTGCAGATTCGCCAGGCCGAAGCGCGATGGCGCAATCATCTTCGCGGTTTCGGTGGCCGCTTCCAGCGGGCATTGGGTGGCGACGACAAAGTGCAAAGTCTTGGTGGCCGGGTCGTACCAGCCGTTGCCGTTGTCCGGTTCCATCGCGGCCGGCTCAATCGACGGGGTTTTGTAGCGCTCGTCAAACACCAGCCAGTGGTCGGGCGGCGCGTCGATTTGCTGCTTCATCCGGTCGGCGTAAAACAGCCCGCGCTCGGTGAGATTGCCGTGCAGGTCCGGCTGGGAATTCCACACCGGACGACGGTTTTTCAGCATCGGGAACAGGATCGAATCCTTGAGGCTGGCGAATTCATCTTCGTCCGCTGAGGTCGCACCGCCGACGCGCACATAGCGGAAGCTGCCATATGGATCACGTTCGTAATACGGCGCTGAGGCGCCGTAACGGATCGCTTTGTCATTGAATTTGAGTTTGGCCTTGGCCTGGCGGAAACGCTCGAAGTCGTTCCAGATCAGGATCGCCACGGGGTGACCGATGAACATTGGCACCTGGCCTTCGGGCAACAGCGGATCCGGCGCGTGCTCTTCCGGGAAGACGATGCCGTCTTTGTCCAGGTCGGCGGCCGTCACGATGCGGTCAGGTTGCAGGTCGGCGCCAAGCCACGACAGATCGTAGCCGGCGTAGATGCGATCGGCCTTGGTGGTCTTCAGCAACAGGGCGTGGCCCTGTTGCTGCGGCCAGCCCGGCATGTCCTTGGAACGGATGTCGCGGGCAAAGACTTTGCTGCCGCAGACCTTGGACAAGGCGTCGTTACGCGAGCGCGCCTTGCCATTGTTGCCGAGCCATTGCTCGGACGGCACGGTCACGCTGTTTTCCATCAACGCAGCCAGCGCCTGGGTGCTGAGCGGTGTAAGCGTCACGCTCACACCCGCCACCAGCCCGCCCTGAAGGAACGAGCGCCGGGAGATATCACGGTTGGACATGGATCATCCTCTGGGCGGTTATAGGTCCGCCCTTATGGTTATGTTCTGGGGATCTCGGGTCTGGCAGAAGCGCTTTTGCCGGAACAAAAGGCTGTACGTGGCAGTGCAAAGCTGACCGAAAGGTTAACTTTATAGGTTTATGCGTCAGCCGCAAACAAGCTGTTACAAAAAATTGACCGAAGAATCAAATCTGCGAACCGCATGCCAACGCCACCTACAAGATCTTGTAGGTGCCAAGCCTGTGCAAGTCCTCTATAAAAACCGCACTCACCCCCACCCCCAAGGAGCTCCGGACCATGCACATGGAAGAGCACACGCTGAGCGCAATGAGCGACGAGCTCAAACTCAGGCTAGGCCGCTTTCGGCACGAGCAATTTGTCGAGAAACTCGGCTGGCGGCTGCCTGGCCATCCGCACCAGGCGGGTTGTGAATGGGATCAATACGACACCGAGCATGCGCGCTACCTCTTGGCGTTCAGCGAGCACCGTGCCATTGTCGGCTGCGCGCGTCTGATACCCACCCCATTCCCAAACCTGCTGGAGGGTGTTTTCAGCCATACCTGCGCTGGCACGCCGCCCAAGGATCCTGCCATCTGGGAAATGACACGCTTCACCACCCGCGAGCCGCAATTGGCCATGCCGTTGTTCTGGAGAAGCCTGAAGACCGCCAGCCTGGCAGGCGCCGATTTCATTGTCGGCATCGTCAACAGCACGATGGAGCGCTATTACAAAATCAACGGGGTCAACTACGAACGACTGGGACCGGTCACCGTGCACCAGGACGAAAAAATCCTCGCGATCAAACTCTCGGCTCACCGTGAACACCACCGGTGCGTCCGCCCGCCTTCAGCCTTCATGCCCGGCGCACTGTTGAAAGACACCGCTTGATACCGGCCGAGTCATCCTTTTGGGATGGCTCGGCAGCAGTTGATGAACCTCAGATATACCCCAGCGCCACCGCGTAAGACACCGCCTGCACACGGTTGCTGGCGCCGATTTTGCGTTGGATATTGCGGTGATGGTAATTCACGGTGTCGGTGCACACGCCCATGATCACGCCAATTTCCTCGGAGGTTTTGCCGTCCGCGGTCCAGCGCAGCACATCACACTCCCGTTCGCTGAACTCGACATCCGTGTTGAACACACGAGCGTCATTCTCCAGCTCAGAAATTTTCTGGTGGGCCGCAGCGGCAAACGCTTTGGTCACCGGCTTCAAGGCTTCGAACTCCTGAGGGCTGATGACGTTGTCCTTGCGTGCAATGCTCAACACCCCTACCCGGCCCTGGGTGTTGAACGAAGGTTGCGCCAGGCCATGGCACAGACTCGAATCGTTGGCCTCAGACCACAGCTCAGGGCACCCCTTGAATAGCGCATTGCTCCACAAGATGGGGGCGGACGAGACTTTGCTGTGTTTCACCGTGGGGTCAATCGCCGCGTAGTTCGCTGCCTGGTATCGCGCTATCCAATCCTTGGGATAATTACTGTACATATACGTTTTGGGCCGCATGAACGGGGTTGCGCTGCACATGCCATAGGCGAAAAAATCAAACTGCAGTTCACGTAAGGCCCTCAATGCAACAGCCGTAAATTCCTGCATGTTCATAGTTTGCGCAAAGATACTGTAAAAATAAGCATCCCATCCCAACAGCTGTCCTAATTCCATTTGAACACCACTCGAGTTGGAAACGAGTCGTGAGACTAGACGAACCTGAACTCATGTCAATACACAATGTTCGAAGGTTATAGACCGCTTCGCAATAGCGAAGGGTTTATTGTGCCTAACGAACTAACTAGCCATAGGCCATTGATAGCCTGGCGATGTTAGTGGGCCATCGGTGCGGTTTGGCCGACGAACGAGCCGGTTGATTCATAATAGTGCAACACACCCTCCGATGGATTGCATCCAACCCGTCACGCACCCGCCGCTACAAGATCTGGTAGTTCCTGCCGCGAGAAGTGCAGGTGTATAAACAACACGCCTCAGCACGCTCTCACCCTCCACAGTTAAAACCTGTCAATGCTGACGTGCGTTATTAACTAAATATTTACTTGATTTTCAAAAACGTTAATCAAACTAAGGAGAACATGGCTCATGTCGGTTTCGCTTTGCGCCAGTGGCTTTAATGATCAGCTTGAACTTCGCCGAAAAAACCGCGCCACCGTGGAACAGTACATGCGCACTCATGGCAAAGATCGCCTGCGTCGGCATGAACTGTTCACCCCGGATGGCAGCGGCGGTTCGTGGAACACCGAAACCGGTGAACCCCTGGTATTCAAGGGCCACGCGAAACTTGCCGCCCTTGGCGTGTGGCTGGAGCAATGCTTCCCAGACTGGCAGTTTCACAACGTGCGGGTGTTTGAAACCGACAACCCCAACCACTTCTGGGTCGAAAGTGATGGCCGTGGCAAAACCCTGGTTCCCGGCTATCCGGAAGGTTATTGCGAAAACCATTACATCCATTCTTTCGAATTGGACAACGGCAAGATCAAGCAGAACCGTGAATTCATGAACCCCTTCGAACAACTGCGCGCCTTGGGCATTCCGGTGCCAAGCATCAAGCGTGAAGGTATCCCCGCCTCATAAACCCTTTCATTATTGGAGAGTGAACATGCCTACTCATGCAGCGCGACAACTAACCGCTCACGACATAAGCGAACTTCGCCGCAAGAACCGCGCCACGGTCGAGCAATATATGCGCACCCATGGCCAGGATCGCCTGCGCCGCCATGAACTGTTTACCGAGGACGGTTCGGGTGGCTTATGGACCACAGACACCGGCGCGCCGATTGTAATCAGTGGCAAGGCCAAGTTGGCCGAACATGCTGTTTGGTCACTCAAGTGCTTCCCGGATTGGGAATGGTACAACGTCAACGTATTTGAAACCGACGACCCCAACCATTTTTGGGTCGAGTGCGATGGCCACGGCAAGATCCTCTTTCCAGGTTATCCCGAAGGGTATTACGAGAACCACTTCCTGCACTCCTTCGAGCTGGAAGACGGCAAAGTAAAACGCAATCGCGAGTTCATGAACGTCTTTCAACAACTGCGCGCCTTGGGCATCACCGTGCCGCAGATCAAGCGTGAAGGCATTCCTACTTAATCCTTTGGGAGAGTAATCGCATCATGGAAGACTTACTGAAACGGGTTCTAAGTTGTGAAGCGTTCCAGCAGCCTCAATGGAGCGAGCCCTCACAATTGCATGACGCGCAGGCCTACCTCAGGGACAGCGCATCACTGATTCGCGTCGAAGACATCCTGGTGCTGCGTGCCACCTTGGCCAGAGTGGCGGCGGGCGAAGCGATGATCATCCAGTCCGGAGACTGCGCCGAGGACATGGATGAAAGTGCTCCCAGCCATGTGGCCCGCAAGGCCGCGGTGCTGGACATCCTGGCCGGTGCGTTCCGGCTGGTGACCCAGCAACCGGTGGTGCGCGTCGGGCGGATTGCCGGGCAGTTCGCCAAGCCGCGTTCCAACAACAGCGAGCGCATCGGCGATGTCGAGTTGCCGGTGTATCGCGGTGACATGGTCAACGGCCGCGAAGCGGTCTGCAACCATCGCCAGCATGATGCACAACGCCTGGTACGAGGCTATCGCGCGGCCCAGGACATCATGCATCACCTGGGCTGGAAAGAACCCGCCAGCAAGGAACAGCTCAGCGGCTCTCCCGCCTGGACCAGCCACGAAATGCTGGTGCTCGACTACGAATTGCCGCAAGTGCGCAAGGACGAACAGGGCCGGGTGTTTCTCGGCTCAACCCACTGGCCGTGGATCGGCGAGCGTACCCGTCAGTTGACGGGTGCTCACGTGGCACTGCTCAGCGAAGTGCTCAACCCGGTGGCCTGCAAGGTCGGCCCGGACATCACCCAGGACCAGTTATTGAGCCTGTGCGAGCGCCTGGACCCACGGCGCGAGCCCGGCCGCCTGACCCTGATTGCGCGCATGGGCGCCCACAAAGTCGCTGATCGCCTGCCGCCACTGGTTGAAGCGGTGCGCCACGCCGGGCACAAGATCATCTGGCTCAGCGACCCGATGCACGGCAACACCATCGTCGCGCCCTGCGGCAACAAGACCCGCATGGTGCAGACCATCACAGAGGAAATCACCGCCTTCAAACATGCCGTGACCTCGGCCGGTGGCGTGGCTGCCGGCCTGCACCTGGAAACCACCCCTGATGACGTCAGCGAGTGCGCCTCCGATGCCGCCGGCCTGAGCCAGGTGGCCAGCCACTACAAAAGCCTGTGCGACCCACGCCTGACCCCTTGGCAAGCCATTACTGCAGTGATGGCCTGGAAAAACCTGCCCTCCTCCACCCTTGCCTACCTTTGACTGGAGTTTGTCGCCATGACTGGCATTCCATCGATTGCCCCGTACGCCCTGCCTACTGCCCGCGACCTGCCCGTCAACCTCGCGCAATGGCGCGTCGACCCCGAACGCGCCGTTCTGTTGGTGCACGACATGCAGCGTTACTTCCTGCGGCCCTTGCCCGATGCCCTGCGTGAAGCCGTCGTGGCGAATTCCGCGCGCATTCGCCAGTGGGCTGTCGACCACGACGTGCCGGTGGCCTACACCGCCCAGCCAGGCAGCATGAGCGAGGCACAGCGCGGGCTGCTCAAGGATTTCTGGGGCCCTGGCATGAAGGCCAGCCCCGCCGACCGCGAGGTGGTCGACGCGCTGACGCCCAAGCCGGGTGACTGGCTGCTGACCAAGTGGCGCTACAGTGCATTCTTCAACTCCGACCTGCTGGAGCGCATGCACGCCAACGGGCGCGATCAGTTGATCCTGTGCGGGGTGTATGCCCATGTCGGGGTACTGATTTCTACCGTGGATGCCTACTCCAACGATATCCAGCCGTTCCTCGTTGCCGACGCGATCGCGGACTTCAGCAAGGCGCACCACTGGATGGCGATCGAATACGCCGCCAGCCGTTGCGCCATGGTCATCACCACCGACGAGGTGGTGCTATGAGCCAAGCTGCCGCCTGCCTCATGGAACGCATTCTGCAGCCGGTGCCCGAGCCGTTTGCCCTGTTGTATCGTCCCGAATCCAGCGGCCCGGGGCTGCTGGACGTGCTGATTGGGCAGATGTCGCAACCGCAGGTCCTGGCCGATATCGACTTGCCTGCCCCCTCAATCGGTGCCCCGCGCCTGGATGTACTGACGCTGATTCCCTACCGCCAGATTGCCGAACGCGGCTTTGAGGCGGTGGACGATGAGTCGCCACTGCTGGCGATGAACATTACCGAGCAACAATCCATCGGCATTGAACAGTTGCTGGGATTGCTGCCAGACGTGCCGATCCAGCTCAACGGCGAACGCTTCGACCTCAGCGACGCCCGCTATGCCGAGATCGTCAGCCAGGTGATCGCCAACGAAATCGGCTCAGGGGAAGGCGCCAACTTCGTGATCAAACGCACCTTTATGGCGGAAATCAGCGAGTACGGCCCCGCCAGCGCGCTGTCATTCTTTCGCCATCTGCTGGAGCGCGAGAAAGGTGTTTACTGGACCTTCATCATTCACACCGGCAGCCGCACCTTCGTGGGCGCCTCGCCCGAGCGGCACATCAGCGTCAAGGATGGGCTGGCGGTGATGAACCCCATCAGCGGCACCTACCGTTACCCGCCCGCGGGCCCCTGTCTGACGGATGTCATGGCCTTTTTGGCCGACCGCAAGGAAGCCGATGAGCTGTACATGGTGGTCGATGAAGAGCTGAAAATGATGGCGCGCATTTGTGACGACGGCGGCCACGTTCTCGGTCCTTACCTCAAGGAAATGACGCATCTGGCCCACACCGAATACTTCATTGAGGGCAAGACCCGACGCGACGTTCGCGACATCCTGCGCGAAACCCTGTTCGCCCCGACCGTCACCGGCAGCCCGCTGGAAAGCGCCTGTCGGGTCATCCAGCGCTATGAACCGCAAGGCCGCGCGTACTACAGCGGCATGGCCGCGCTGATCGGCAGCGATGGCAAAGGTGGACGGTCCCTGGACTCGGCCATCCTGATTCGCACCGCCGACATCGATAACAGCGGCCAGGTACGCATCAGCGTGGGCTCGACCATCGTGCGTCATTCCGAGCCCATGACCGAAGCCGCCGAAAGCCGCGCCAAGGCCGCCGGCCTGATAGCGGCCTTGAAAAACCAGGCGCCCTCGCGCTTTGGCAGCCACCTGCAGGTCCGCGCAGCGCTGGCCAGCCGCAATGCCTACGTCTCGGACTTCTGGTTGATGGACAGCCAGCAGCGCCAACAGACCCAGGCCGATTTCAGCGGGCGCCAGGTGCTGATCGTCGATGCCGAAGACACCTTCACCTCGATGATCGCCAAGCAGCTGCGGGCCCTGGGCCTGATAGTGACGGTGTGCAGCTTCAGCGATGAATACAGTTTCGACGGTTACGACCTGGTGATCATGGGCCCAGGCCCCGGCAACCCGAGTGATGTTCAGCTGCCGAAAATCGACCATCTGCACGTGGCCATCCGTTCCTTGCTCAGCCAGCAGCGGCCATTCCTCGCGGTGTGCCTGAGCCATCAGGTGTTGAGCCTGTGCCTGGGCCTGGAGCTGCAACGCAAGGCCATTCCCAATCAGGGCGTGCAAAAACAGATTGACCTGTTCGGCAACGCTGAGCGGGTGGGTTTCTACAACACCTTCGCCGCACAGAGTGCCAGTGACCGCCTGGACATCAACGGCATCGGCACCGTCGAAATCAGTCGCGACAGCGAGACCGGCGAGGTGCATGCCCTGCGTGGGCCATCGTTTGCCTCGATGCAGTTTCATGCCGAGTCGCTGCTGACCCAGGAAGGCCCGCGCATCATCGCCGACCTGCTGCGTCACGCCCTCATTCACACGCCTGTCGACAGCAATATATCGGCCGCCGGGAGATAACCATGCACCACTACGTCATCATCGATGCCTTCGCCAGCGTCCCGCTGGAAGGCAACCCGGTCGCGGTGTTCTTCGACGCCGATGATTTGCCGGCGCCGCAAATGCAACGCATCGCCCGAGAAATGAACCTGTCGGAAACCACCTTCGTGCTCAAGCCACGCAACGGCGGTGATGCGCTGATCCGGATTTTCACCCCGGTCAACGAACTGCCCTTTGCCGGCCACCCGTTGCTGGGGACGGCCATCGCGCTGGGCGCGCACACCGACAATCACCGGCTGTACCTGGAAACCCAGATGGGCACCATCGCCTTTGAACTGGAGCGCCAGAACGGCAGCGTGATCGCCGCCAGCATGGATCAGCCGATACCGACGTGGACGGCCCTGGGCCGCGATGCCGAATTGCTCGAGGCGCTGGGGATCAGCGACTCGACCTTTCCCATCGAGATCTATCACAACGGCCCGCGTCATGTGTTTGTCGGCCTGCCGAACATCCAGGCCTTGTCGGCCCTGCATCCGGACCACCGTGCGCTGTCGAGCTTTCACGACATGGCGATCAACTGTTTCGCCGGCGCCGGGCGGCGTTGGCGCAGCCGGATGTTCTCACCGGCTTACGGCGTGGTTGAGGATGCGGCCACCGGCTCGGCTGCCGGGCCGTTGGCGATCCATTTGGCGCGCCATGGCCAGATCGAATTTGGCCAGCAGGTGGAGATCTTGCAGGGTGTGGAAATCGGCCGCCCGTCCCTGATGTTCGCCAGGGCTGAGGGCCGCGCCGATCAACTGACGCGCGTCGAAGTCTCCGGCAATGGCGTCACCTTCGGGCGGGGGACCATCGTGCTATGAACAGTTCATTGCAAGGTAAGCCGCTGCTGGGTAAAGGCATGTCCGAATCCCTCACCGGCACACTGGATGCACCGTTCCCCGAGTACCAGACACTGCCCGCCGACCCCATGAGTGTGCTGCGCAACTGGCTGGAGCGCGCACGGCGCGTAGGCATCCGCGAACCCAAGGCGCTGGCGCTGGCCACCGCCGACGGCCAGGGCCGGCCCTCGACGCGCATCGTGGTGATCAGTGAGATCAGTGACACCGGGGTGTTGTTCAGCACCCATGCCGGCAGCCAGAAAGGCCGTGAGCTGAGCCACAACCCGTGGGCGTCGGGCGTGCTGTATTGGCGCGAAACCAGTCAGCAGATCATCCTCAATGGCCAGGCCGTGCGCTTGCCGGATGCCAAGGCGGATGAGGCGTGGCTCAAGCGCCCGTATGCCACGCATCCGATGTCGTCGGTGTCTCGCCAGAGCGAAGAACTGCAGGATGTTCAGGCCATGCGCAACGCCGCTCGCGAACTGGCCGAAGGCCAAGGTCCACTGCCGCGTCCTGAGGGCTATTGTGTGTTCGAGTTGCGTCTTGAATCGCTGGAGTTCTGGGGGAATGGGCAAGAGCGGCTGCATGAGCGGTTGCGCTATGACCGCAGCGATAACGGCTGGAGGGTGCGGCGTTTGCAGCCTTGACTGCACAAACTACGAACATCGAAGGACGCTGTAGATCTCAGAAACCACCTGAGCCGTGGCGTCCTCGATCGTTGTTTCATTACGGCATAAAACCCAGCCGTGATCGGTCATCGCGCGCTCGAACGCCTGAGTACACGCGACATGCTCTTCCAGCTTGTGCATCACAGTACTGCTCAGCCCACGCCGTCGCTCGGCTGCCCTCGCCCAAGAAATATCAGGGGCGGTGACCACGCCGACATGCAGGTCGGGCACTTGCACGTTTCGATCAATGTTCAACTGCAGAATGTCTGCAAACCCGACGATCCGGCGAAACGCTGCATCAGAGGGGTACCAGCGATCAATCAAGATGATGCTACCGGCGGGCTGTCTGGCCAGTACGTGGCGGGAAATCCAGGCACGGCTGTCAGCAAAGCGCTCACACACCCTCAGCTCCAACTCCCGGCTGGGGTGTCTGACGAGAGTGTTAACGAGGGCCATGGTTTCAGCCCTGTAGGGATCGCTTTTTTGCTCGCTGAGTCGGATCACCTTTTGCCTGTCTGCCCTCAGCACTTGGGTCACAGCTTCCAAAAGCGTGGTTTTACCAGTGCCCTTGGGGCCATCGAGAGAAACAAACAGTGGACGACTCATACTTCACATAATGATTGGTAGCGGTTTATTGGGCTCTGTTCGTTCGCTGGAGCCGCCTGGCGCGACGACGCGAATCGAGTGCGGAGCCCATATGAACAGACATTACTGAAGGCGTCGATGAACAATTGGCAAACCCGCCATCAAGCTACCCCGCCCGATTCCAAAGCACGGGGTGCCAGGCGGACTCAAGGGTGACCCTTCAGCAGAAACGAAGTCCCCCACGCCAACGGCGCCAAGCCCAAATGTGCCGCCAGCGTCTGGCCGATATCGGCAAAGCTGCCGCGCTCGCCCAGCCAGCCAGCCGCAACGCCTGCCCCAAAAGCCAAGACCGGCACATGCTCACGGGTATGATCGCTGCCCGGACGCGATGGGTCGCAACCGTGGTCGGCGCTGATGATCAGCAACGTCTGTGGGTCCATCAACGCCAATAATTCCGGCAGCCTGCGGTCGAACGCTTCCAGCGCGGCAGCGTAGCCGACCAAGTCGCGACGGTGCCCGTAGAGCATGTCGAAGTCGACGAAATTGGCGAACACCAGGCTGTTGTCCGGCGCCTGCTGGTAAGCCTTGAGCGTGGCATCGAACAGCGCGTCGTTGCCATCTGCCTTGTACAACCGGCTGATGCCGCGGTGCGCGAAGATATCGCCGATCTTGCCCACCGCCTGCACGCTGCCGCCAGCTTCGCACAGATGATCCAGCAGCGTCGGCGACGGCGGTGGCACCGTGTAGTCGCGACGATTGCCGGTGCGGCGAAACTCGCCCGCGCGCTCGCCGGTGAACGGCCGGGCAATGACCCTGCCGACGGTGTATTCATCACACAAATCGCGCGCGATTTCACACACCCGGTACAGCTCATCCAGCCCGAAATGGCCTTCATGGGCGGCGATCTGCATCACGCTGTCGGCCGAGGTGTAGCAAATCGGTTGCCGGCTGCGGATGTGTGCTTCGCCCAATTCGTCCAGCACCGTAGTGCCCGAGGCATGGCAATTACCCAGAACACCCGGCAACCCGGCCCGCTCAATCAGGTCGGCCAGCAGCTTGGGCGGAAACGACTCGACCGGCCGCTCGAAATACCCCCAGTCGAACAACACCGGCACGCCCATCATTTCCCAATGCCCGGACGGTGTGTCCTTGCCTGAGGATTGTTCGCGCGCATGGCCGTAGGCGCCGACCGGGGCAGCGTCGCCCCAGTGGCCCGGCAACGGTCCGTCACCGCTGGCCGCGGCGGCGGCGCCCAGGCCCAGGCGACCCAGATTTGGCAGCCACAGCGGCCCCCGGCGCAGTGGCCCATCGGCCTCACCGCGGGCACACGCCTGGGCTATATGGCGCAAGGTGTCGGCGCCGGCATCGCCAAAAACAGCAGCGTCGGCACTGGCGCCGATACCCAACGAGTCCAGCACCAATACGATGGCTTTGCTCATAGGATGGCCTGGATCAAATCACGTGAGGCCAGGCTCGAACCGCCTGACCGATAGGCGGCGCGCAAGGCGGATGCGCCCTGCGCGGCCTGCTCTGGATTGCGCGCGTGAACCCAGCCCAGCGGCCGTTGCGCGTTCACCTGTTCACCAACAAAGGCCAACTCGCTGAAGCCCACGGACAAGTCCAGCACGTCGTCGGGATGACTGCGCCCACCGCCCAATGCCACCACTGCCAGGCCCACCGCCCGGGTATCGATCTCGGTAACGCAGCCCTCTTCCTCGGCCCACACCGGCACCGACACGGCGGCCTTGGGTAAATGCGCTTCAGGGTTTGCCGTGAAGCCCGGCGGGCCGCCCAGAGCGACGACCATTTGCTCGAAGCGCTGCAAGGCTGCCCCGCTCTGCCAGGCCTGAAGCAATTGATCACGGGCCTGGGCGTCATCCCGCGCCAAACCGGCCATCGTCAATGCCTGGGTGGCCAGCGCCAGGGTCACCGCCCACAGGCGCTCGCTGCGCACCTCGCCCTTGAGCAAGGCGACTGCTTCGGCAACCTCCAGGGCGTTGCCGGCACTGCGGGCCAGCGGTTGATTCATGTCGGTGATCAGTGCGCGGGTATTGACCCCGGCACCGTTGGCCACCGCGACGATGCTGGCGGCCAGTTCGCGTGCCTGTTCCGGCTCGGCCATGAAGGCGCCGTTGCCGGTTTTCACATCCATGATCAGTACGTCGAGGCCGGCGGCGAGTTTTTTGCCGAGGATCGACGCGGTGATCAGGTCAATTGACTCCACCGACCCGGTCACATCGCGGATCACATACAAGCGCTTGTCCGCCGGCGCCAGGTTGGCGGTCTGGCCGATGATGGCGCAACCGACCTCGGCCACCACCGCGTGCAGGCGTTCGGGGCTGGGTTGGCAGTCGTAACCGGGAATACTCTCGAGCTTGTCCAGGGTGCCGCCGGTATGGCCCAGCCCACGCCCGGAAATCATTGGCACGTAGCAACCGCAGGCCGCCAGCAACGGCGCGAGCAGCAAGCTGATCATGTCGCCGACGCCACCGGTGGAATGCTTGTCCACGACCGGCCCCGGCAGGTCCCACTTCAGCACTTGGCCGGAATCGCGCATCGCCTCGGTCAAGGCCAGGCGTTCGCTCACGTCCATGCCCTTGATGAACACCGCCATGGCGAACGCCGCCACCTGCCCATCGCTGAGGCTGGCGTCGGCAATGCCGGCGACAAAGCGTTGAATGTCCATTGCGGCCAGGGCGTGCCCGTCGCGCTTACGCCGAATCACTTCTTGTGGCAACCACATACTGTGCTCCTTACAGCGAAATGAAAAAGCCGACAATCGCCGCGCTCATCAGGTTAGAAAGCGTGCCGCCGATCATCGCCCGCAAGCCCAGCCGCGCGAGTTCCTCACGGCGTTGCGGGGCGATACCTGTGAGGCCGCCCAGTTGAATGGCAATCGAAGACAGATTGGCAAAGCCGCACAGGGCGAAGGTGACGATCACCTGGGTATGCACCGACAACAGCGGCACGCCAGCTTCGGCGGCCTTGGCCGGTGTAAGGTAGTTAGCCAGGTCGGCGTAGGCGACAAACTCGTTAAGCACCAGTTTTTCGCCGATAAAACCGCCGGCCATGACCGCCTCATGCCATGGCACCCCGAGCAGAAAAGCGATGGGCGCCAGCACGTACCCAAGGATCAGTTGCAAGGTCAATTGCGGGTAGCCAAACCAGTTGCCCGCCCAGCCCAGAAGCCCGTTGAACAGCGCGATCAACGCGATAAATGCCAGCAGCATGGCACCCACCGACAAGGCCAGGCGCAAGCCAACCTGGGCGCCATCGGCGGCGGCGTCGATGATATTGGTGGGGCGATTCTCGGCCTGGCCCAGCTCCTCGATCACCTGTTCGGTGCGGGCGGCTTCGGTTTCCGGCTCCATGAGTTTGGCCATCAACAGAGCGCCCGGTGCCGACATGAAGCACGCCGCGATCAGGTACTTGAGCTCCACGCCCAGCCCGGCATACCCCAGCAGCACCGAGCCGGCCACGGCGGCGAAACCACCGACCATCACCGCGAACAACTCAGAGCGCGTCAGCTTGGCAATGAAGGGCCGTACCACCAGCGGCACTTCCGACTGGCCGATGAAAATCGCCGAGGTCACCACCATCGACTCGATGCGACTGGTGCCCAGCAACAGGCGCAGGGCACCGCCCACCAGCCGAATGATCCAGCCCATCACACCGATGTAATACAGCACCGAGATAAAGCTGCCGAAGAACACGATCATCGGCAACACCCGGATGGCGAACACAAAACCACCACTGCCGAACACTTCAAACATGTGCGGCGAACTCAGGCCGCCGAACAGAAACTCGATGCCTTTGTTAGCGTAAAGCTGCAGCGAGGCCACCGCCCCTGAGAGCGAGGCGAGCACCGCCTGGCCCCACGGCACGTAAAGCGCAAATGCGCCGATCAAGACCTGGATCAAAAACGCCACCGAAACCGTGCGCCAGTTGATCGAGCGTCGTTGATGAGATAAAGCAATGGCAATGAGAATAAGCGTCGCTATTCCGACAAGACTGATCATGCAGGCGTCTCAACAATGGACCACGCGAATGCAGACTCGAAGGCCTGCCCAGGATTAGAAAGCGTCGAAGGCGCCCGGCAGCAATTGCTCCAGGGTCCAGGTGCGCGTGGCGGCCGGGTCACTGCCCTGACAGATCACCACCGCATCCTTGGCCATCAACTCCAGCATCACCTGGCGGCAGGCACCGCAAGGGCTTATCAGTGAAACGTTGGGTGCATAAACAGCCATGGCTTTGAAACTGCGCGGGGCATGGCCCTGGCTGATAGCGCTGAACAAGGCGCTGCGCTCGGCACAGTTGGTCAGCCCGTAGGAGATGTTCTCCACGTTGCAACCCTGCACCACCTCACCGTCGGCAGTCAGCAATGCCGCGCCCACGGGGAAATGGGAGTAAGGCGAGTACGTGCTCTGGGCGGCACGCTTTGCCTGTTCCATCAAACGCTCTTCAATTGTCATGCACAGGGTCATCCCATCTTATTGCGAGCACGTCCAGGGCGGTCGTGACGCTATTGTGGTGTTATTTAAATAACAATTGATGTGAATATTCAATCTTTTTCTGCACCTGTGAACGCACGTTCATGATGCCCGCGCAATTGCAGCGCACCACCTATCGCCTGAGCGGTCGCTGATCGCCTCCTTGCACACCGCGCAGCACGCGGAAACTGCGCATGAGGTAATTGGCGTTGGCAGGTTCAAGCACACCGGTCTGAGCTGACCGACCAGGCACGAATGAAGTAAGCCGGTCGAAAAGTCGATTGCGGTTTTATTCACCTACAACGGCCACTGCGCACACCGCTTGACCAACTCATCCACCACGTACCTCACCTTCGGCCGCAAGTGCGATACCTTCGGCCACACGGCATGTACATCAACGGCTTCCGGCTCGTAGGTGTGCAGCACCTCAACCAGGCGCCCCGCGTCGATATCGTCCTGGAACAGGCTGCGCGGCATCTGGCACAGGCCAGTGCCGGCAACCGCCGCCAGAATCATGGCTTCGCCATCGCCAATCTGATGCGCGGCGGGAGGCGCGTACCACTGCGTACGCCCTGCCTGCATGACTCGCCAGGCCAAAGGCTGGCCACGTCGATGCCCGACAATGCAGCGGTGATGGCTTAGGTCTTCAAGGGTTTGAGGCATTCCAAACCGTGCCAGGTAACCGGGCGCGGCACAAATGGCCCAGCGTTGGCGCGTCAACCGCCGCGCTACCAGCCCACTGGTGTCCGGCAATTCGCCGAAGCGCACCAGCAAATCAATCCCCTCTTCGAACGGGTCCACCAAGTGGTCGGAAAACGTCAGGTTCAATTGCAGCGCGGGGTATTTATTGGCGATCTCGAACAGCAAGGGCGCAACCACGCGACGACCGAAAGCCACCGGCACATCGACACGCAAGCGCCCCGAAGGCTCACCCCCATTGGGGCCCAAGCCACTTTCGGCGGTGCCGATTTCTTCCAGTGCCGTAGAGCACGCCAGGTAGTAAGCCTCGCCATCGGCGGTGAGGGAAATTCGCCGCGTGGTGCGATGAAACAGCTGCGTGCCCAAGCGCTCTTCAAGCCGTGCGACGGCTTTGCCCACGGCAGATTTCGACAGGCCCAAGCGCTCCGCAGCCTGTGTGAAGCTGGCCGAACGCGCGGCGACGACAAAGGTGATAACACCCTGGAAGGAATCGATAGGGACCATGCCGCACTCGCTGATTGTAGAGTTTTAGTCTACCCAGACTATAGCCAGAGGCCGTTTATCGCCAGCTTGCTCAACAGTAGGATGGCCTCAGTCACATAGCGGTGCACATGGCGCACTGCTCCCAGACCAATCTCTCAAGAGGAATACGTCATGCCCGTCGTACGAGTGAGCTGGTTCGAAGGTAAAGAACACGCGCAGAAAGCCGCAGTTGCCGCCGACATCACCGAAAGCATCGTCAAACACACCGGTACTGATGCCAATTACATCTACGTCATTTTTGAAGACGTTGCGCCGTCCGATTGGGCCGGTGCCGGCAAACTCTTCGCAGGCGCCCCCGACAAGTCTTGAGCGCCTCCCACTCAACAGGCGCCGCCTGGCGCCCCTGACGGAAACCCAGCATGCACCCTTATATTTCCTGTTTGTTTACCCTTGAAGTACAGCCCGCAGCGTTCGCCGAATTCAAGGCACTGATCGCCACCATCGTCACGGCCACCCGTGCCGAGCCCGGCACCCTGATTTACGAATACAGCGCAAATGAGGATACCCGCACCGTGCATATCCTCGAGCGCTACCACGCTGATGCCGTGGTCAGCCACGTCGACACCACGTTTGCACCGTTCGGCCAGCGCTTCCTGGAACTGTGCAGCATCACCAGCCTGGTGGTGTACGGCACGCCGGACGCCGAGATCCGCAAGCGCCTGGACCCATTCGGCGCGGTGTACATGACCCCGTTTGACGGCTTCAGCCGCCAAATCGCGGAATTCCCAGCCCCAAACTCTCGCGCAACGTCGTCCCCTCATACGCCGTGCGATACACCCCGCGCGCCTGCAGCAACGGTATGACTTCCTGCGTAAACCGCGCGAACTGCTGCGGATGCCCAATATAGATATTGAACCCATCCACCGCCCGCGCCTGGAGCCACTCCTCCATCTTTCGTGCAACCGTGTCCGCCGTGCCCACAAACGCGCCCGGCCGCAGTTGGCGGCCAAACTCCACTGCTTGGCGCAGCGTGAAACCTTTCTCCCGTGCCTGGTCGGCAATGCGCTTGGCATTGGTGAAAAAGCTGCTGCGCGCTGCTTCCAGGCTCTCTTGCGGAAACGGAGCATCGAGGTCGTATTGGCTGAAATCATGCCAGCCGAAATTGCGCCCGAACTCCTTCAGCGCCAGCTCGAAACTGTGATCGGCGTGATGGTAGTGCTGCTCGATTTCCCGCGCGTGCTCATCGGTGTCGCCCACATAGACCTCGGCGCCGGGCATCACCAGCAATTGCTCCGGGTCGCGCCCCCGTTGCGCCGCCCTGCCCTTTATATCGCGGTAAAACGCCTGGCCCTGTTCGATGCTGACCGCGTGGGTGAAGATCACGTCCGCCGTGGCGGCGCCCAGGTCACGACCTTGCTCTGAGTCGCCAGCCTGGAAGATCACCGGCTGGCCTTGCGGCGAGCGTTGGATGTTCAGCGGGCCGACCACCGAAAAATGTTCGCCCTTGTGGTTCAGGCTGTGCAGTTTGCTCGGATCGAGGAACTGGCCGGTTGCACGGTCACGCACGAAGGCGTCTTCCTCGTAGGAGTGCCACAGGCCTTGCACCACCTGGACGTGCTCGGCGGCGCGGCTGTAGCGCGTGTCGTAATCGTAATGTTCGTCGCGGCTGTAATTGCCGGCGGTGCCGGCGTCGCCGCTGGTGACCACGTTCCAGCCGGCGCGGCCTTTGCTGATCAGGTCGAGTGAGGCCAGGCGCCGGGCCACGTTATAGGGCGAGTTGTAAGACGTGGTCAGCGTACCGACCAAGCCCAGATGCCGCGTGCTGACGGCCAGCGCAGAGAGCAGCGTCAGCGGTTCCAGGCGGTTCAGGTAGTGGGACGGCGAGCCCGGTGTGATGAATTGGCTGTCGACGATAAACATCAGGTCGAACAGCGCCGCCTCAGCCTGGCGGGCAATGTCGATGTACCAGTCGACGTTGACGCTGGCGTCGGCCGGCAATTGCGGGTCGAGCCATAGATTGTGGCGGCCCGGCCCACCACACCCCATGGTCAGGGCGCCGAGTTTGAGCTGTCGTTGGGTCATGTCGGAAGAGTTCCTTGAAGCGTTCACGGCTGGGTTTGGGCGACGGCGGGTTGCAGCGAGGCCGAGAAGGAATCATCGAACAGGCTCGCTGCGGAGTAAGACTTGACCAGGCCTAGGCTCGCGAAGAAGTCCACGGTCGTTTGCGCCTCGACAGGCGACTGGGCCGTCAGGGGCTCGACCGTCGTGCGCGCTCGTGCAAACCAGGCGCGTGCGATGTCGGCGTCGGCGCGGGTGCGCTTGGCCCACGCATCGGCATACGCGTCAGCGTTGGCCGGGCTTTGGCGCGTCCAGTCACGGGCCTTTTTCAGGCGCTGGAGGAAGTCACTGATTTGCGCGCGTTTGGCCTCGACAGCCTTGGCGTTGGCGGCGATGAAGCTCTGCGCCGGGATCAAGCCTTCAGCGGTTGCGAGTACCCGCGCCCCTTGGCGTTCCTGTTGTGTGACGTAGGGTTCCCAGGTGGCGATGACGTCAACCGAGCCACCTTCCAACGCATGGGAAGCGTCGAGTGCGCTGAGGTAGCGCAGCTCGAGTGAGTCGCGCGGGACGCCGGCTTTGTCCAGCGCGGTAAGCAGCAATTGCTGGCTCCAGGAGCCCTTCCAGACCGCCGCACGTTTGCCGGCAAGGTCGGCCAGGCTGTGGATCGACGAATCCTTTCTGACCAGGATGGCCACGCCGTCGAGGTTTTGCCGGCTGACGGCAATCACCTTGATCGGTGCACCCAATGCGCCCAGGAACAGCACCGGCGCGTCCCCCAGCAAGCCGATATCCAGGCTGTTGGCATTCAGCGCTTCGGCGACCGGCGAGCCTGCGGTGAACTGCTTCCATTCAAGCGTGTACGGCAGGTTTTCGAGCACGCCCGCCGCTTCCATCACGGCTTGCGCATTGTAGCTTTGATCGCCCACCACCAGCGTTTGCGCGTTCGCGGTCAGGCACAGCAAGGTGGCGGCCAACCCGGCCGCCAGTGTTGTCAGGTAACGCACGTTCGTCTCCAGATGCCTGGTCAGGCATGCAAGTCGATCCGCGCGTGCGGTCTCGGCAGTGTCAGTAGGGGTTCATACGATGCCGTTATCAAGACCGCCTGTAAAATACTGATAACGCATAACCTAATTCACAAATAATGCAACTTAAGCATTTTCACGCCGCGCGCGTTGCGCCGGCACATTGCACAGTGCCCTGCGCCACCTACACTGGTTGAAACCCCGGCACCCCGCGGCCTTCTCAAGCCGCCCGGTCGGACGCAGCCGCACGCATTGCTCAACCATGACTGCCGTTGGCCAACTGATTAATCCGAGTAAATATGAAAGAGCAGCTTCGCCAGCGTGCACCCGCAGTGGTGCCAGTCCGCACCCCGTTTCGACATGCCTGTTTGCTGGCGCCGCTGAGCCTGCTGTGCCTCGCCCTCGCCGGCTGTACCGTGGGGCCCGACTTCACACGGCCCGACGTACCGGCCAATGCCGGCTTTGCCAAGAACCCACGCACGACCACCGCCCAGGCGGACATTGACGCCGGTGGCGCGGCGCAGCGGCTGATCGCCGGGATGGATATTCCTGGGCAATGGTGGACGCTGTTCCGCTCGCCTTCACTCAATGCTCTGGTCGAAGAAGCCCTGCGCGCCAACCCGGACGTCAGCGCCGCGCAAGCGGCACTGCGCCAGGCCAACGAGCTGGTGTATGCCGACCAGGCGTCGCTGTTTCCGTCGGTGAGCGCCAATGTGCAAAAAGCCCGCGAGAAAGTCTCCGGCGTGACCTCGGGCATCCCGGAGTCACCGATTCTCACAGTGAGTTCGGCGTCGCTGAGCGTTTCCTATGCGCCGGACGTATTTGGCGGCACCCGCCGGCAAATCGAATCCACCACCGCGCAAGCCGAGTACGAGCGCTTTCAGCTGGAGGCGACTTACCTGACCCTGACCTCCAATGTGGTCAACACCGCGGTCAGCCTGGCGTCGTTGCGTGATCAGGTGGCCGCCACCGAAGAAATCATCACACTGCAGGGCGGTCAGCTCGACCTGCTGCAAGCTCAGCGCCGACTGGGCGCCATCGGCGATAGCGACGTGCTCACGCAGCAAACCGCACTGGCGCAAACCCGCGCGACCTTGCCGCCGCTGCAAAAGCAATTGGCACAAACCCGCAACCAATTGATGGCGTACCTGGGGCGCTTTCCAAACCAGGATCAAGGCGAACGCTTCAATCTGGCCTCGTTGCATCTGCCAGAGGCGCTGCCGGTCAGCCTGCCCTCGGCCATTGTCGGCCAAAGGCCGGATGTGCGTACGGCGCAGGCGCAACTGCATCAAGCCAGCGCCAACATTGGCGTGGCCGTCGCCAATCAGTTGCCGCAATTCAGCATTACCGGGTCGTTGGGTTCCACAGTGGCAAGCGGCACCAAGCTGTTTTCGGCGGGCAGCGGTGTCTGGAGCCTGGCGGGTTCGATTACCCAGCCGATCTTTGACGCCGGCGCACTCGAGCATCGCAAACGTGCGGCCGTGGCTGCCTACGACGAGTCCGCCGCGCGCTATCGCGGCACGGTAATCACCGCCTTTCAGGATGTCGCCAACGCGCTGCGGGCGCTGGAGGCGGACGCCGATGCGCTGAATCAGCAGGTCGTGGCCGAACACTCCGCGCAAGCCAACCTTGACCTGGTGCAAGCCCAGTTCCGCCTAGGCGCGGTGGCGTATATCAACTTGCTCACGGCCCAGCAAACCTACCAAAACACCGTGCTCGCCCGCGTCAAAGCCCAGGCCGCCCGCTACAGCGACACCACGGCGCTGTTCCAGGCGCTGGGCGGCGGCTGGTGGAACCGCACGGATGTGAACCCCGCCACCCAGGGCACGCCGGACCGCTTCGGCCTGCCGTCGTGGCAAGAGATCATGCCGGCTCACAGTAAAGCCGCACCCGACTTGAATCATTGAAACAGTGAGAACTCCCATGGCTGACGTTCAGACCGCCTCTACCCTGCCCCCCGAACCCGGCGTACCGCGCAAGCGTCGCTTGTGGCGGCCGATGCTGATCATGATCGTGGTGGTGCTGGTGATTGTCGCGATCATTGCCGGGGTGAAATTCGTGCAGATTTCGGCGCTGATCGCCCAATCCAAAGCGCCCTTGCCTGCCGCCGTGGTGACGGCGCTGCAGGTGCCATTCAGTGACTGGCAACCGAGCGTCTCCGCCGTGGGCTCGATGAAGGCGGTGCGCGGTGTGGATGTAACCACGGAAGTCGGCGGCATCGTGCGCACCCTCGGCTTCACGCCCGGGCAAGAGGTGGCAGCCCAGGCATTGCTGGTGCAATTGAACGCCGACTCGGATATCGCCCAATTGCATTCCCTGGAGGCAACCGCGGACCTGGCCGGTATCGTGCTCAAGCGCGACAAGGCGCAACTGGCGGTCAACGCCATTTCCCAAGCCCAAGTGGACACCGACACCGCCGACCTCAAGGCCAAACTCGCCGCCGCCGAACAACAGCGCGCGCTGGTGGCGAAAAAAACCATTCGCGCCCCTTTTGCCGGGCGCATCGGCATCACCAGCGTCAACCCCGGCCAATACCTCAACCCCGGCGACAAGATCGCCACGTTGCAGACCTTTGATCCTATCTACATCGATTTTTCGGTGCCGCAGACCCAACTGGAGGCCATTGCCATCGGCCAGGTGGTTTCGGTGACGGCTGACGGCCTGTCAAAGCAGACCTTCACCGGGCGAATCAGCACCATCGACACCCAGTTCGACTCAACCACGCGCAACGTCACCGTCGAGGCGACCGTCGAGAACCCCAAGCAAAGCCTGGTGCCCGGGATGTTTGCCCGTGCGGTGGTCAACTCGGGGACCACCCAGCGCTACCTCACCGTGCCGCAGACGTCAGTGACCTACAACCCTTACGGCACCACGGTGTTCATTGCCACGTCGAGCAAAAACGACAAGGGCGATGAGGTACTCACCGCGCAACAAACCTTCATCAAGACCGGGCCGACCCGCGGTGATCAGGTCGCGATCCTGTCGGGCGTGAAGGAAGGCGATCTGTTGATCACCAGCGGCCAGATGAAGCTCAAGAACGGCTCGCCGGTGAAGGTCGATAACAGTGCCGCGCCGCTGAACGACCCGGCACCAACTCCCCAAGAACATTAAAGGTGTCCCATGAAGCTTACCGATACCTTTATTCAGCGACCGGTGTGGGCAGTGGTGGTTTCGCTGTTCATTCTGATCCTGGGGCTGCGCTCGATCTTCGAGTTGCCGGTGAACCAATGGCCGCGCACCGAAAACACGGTGGTCACCATTACCACCGCCTACTACGGCGCGGATGCGTCCACAGTCGCCGGTTTTATCACCCAGCCGCTGGAGTCGGCCATCGCCCAAGCCCAGGGCATCGATTATTTGTCCTCGACCAGCATCACCGGTGTCTCCACCATTACCGCGACCTTGCGGCTGAACTACGACGCCAGCAAGGCGCTCACCGAGATCAATACCCAGGTCAATTCGGTAAAGAACCAGCTGCCTGCGCAGTCCCAGGAACCGGTACTCACCATTGCCGTCGGGCAGACCACCGACGCCATGTACCTGGGGTTCTACAGCGACACGCTGCCCACCAACAACATCACCGACTACTTGGTGCGGGTGGTCAAGCCCAAACTGGATTCGATCCAGGGCGTGCAAACCGCAGAGATTCTCGGCGGGCGCCAGTTCGCCCTGCGCGCCTGGCTGGACCCGGACAAGCTGGCCGCACATAACGTCACGGCGCAGGACGTTTCCACGGCCCTGGCCAACAACAACTACTTGTCTGCCGTGGGCTCGACGCGCGGGCAAACGGTCACGGTCGACCTCACGGCCGGCACCGATCTGCACACGGTGGATGAATTCAAACGACTGGTGATCAAGCAGAAAGGCGATGCCTTGGTGTACCTGGAGGACGTGGCCACCGTCACCCTCGGCGCTGAAAGCTACGACAGCAGCGTGGCGTTTTCCGGCAAGCGCTCGGTGTTCATCGGCATCAAGGCGGCGCCGACCGCGAATATCCTGACCGTCGCCGACAGCGTGCGTGAGGCCTTCCCCGAGCTGCAATCGCAACTGCCCACGGGCGTGCGCGGCGAGATCGTGTACGACTCAACCGAGTTCATCAATACCTCGATTTACGAGGTGGTGAAAACCCTGGTCGAGGCGATGATCATTGTCTCGGTGGTCATCTACCTGTTCCTCGGGTCGTTCCGCGCGGTGATCGTGCCGCTGGTGGCGATCCCGCTGTCGCTGGTCGGCACCTTCTTCATCATGTACCTGCTGGGGTACTCGATTAACCTGCTGACCCTGCTCGCGCTGGTTCTGGCGATTGGCCTGGTGGTGGACGACGCGATCATCGTGGTGGAAAACGTCGACCGGCATATCAAGGAAGAAGGCAAAGGCGTGCTGGAAGCCGCGCTGATCGCGGCGCGGGAACTGGGTGGCCCGATCGTCGCGATGACCGTGGTGTTGATCGCCGCGTACGTGCCCATCGGCCTGCGCAGCGGCCTCACCGGTGCGCTGTTCAAGGAGTTCTGTTTCTCGCTGGCGGGCGCCGTGACCGTGTCGGCCGTGGTGGCGCTGACCCTCTCGCCAATGATGACGTCCAAGCTGTTCAAGTCCGGGCAGGAAGAAGGTCGTTTTGCACGTAAGCTCGACCAGTATTTTGACTGGCTGCGCGGGCGTTACCACCGCGTGCTGTCTGGCGGGCTGAACATATGGCCGGTGCTGGTGACCTTTGGGTTTGTGCTGTTCCTGCTGGTGGCCGCCAGTGGCATGACCGCCAAAAGTGAACTGTCGCCCACCGAAGACCAGGGGCTGGTGTTCATGCAGATCAAAGGCCCGCCGACGGCCTCGCCGCAGCAGATGGAGCGCATCGCCGACCAGGCCTTCCAGATCGCCAGTAAAGAGACGGAATACGCGCAGATGTTCCAGCTGACCGGGCTGCCCATCCTCAATCAAGGCCTGGGCGGCGTGCTGCTGAAAACCTGGGGGGATCGCACGCGCTCGCAGGCCCAGCTGATACTCGACCTGCAGCAAAAGTGGAATCAGGTGCCGGGCGCTACCATCGCGGCCTTTCCGCTGCCGTCGCTGCCGGGCGCCCAGGGCTTGCCGGTGCAATTTGTGATCACCACCACCGACTCCGTGGAAAACCTCAATGAGGTCGCGCAGGCCGTGATGGCCGAGGCGCAGAAACAGCAGTTGTTCTGGTTTGCCGACATGGACTTGAAACTCGACAAGCCGCAAGCCCGGCTGGTGGTGGACCGGGAGAAGATCGCCGCATTGGGCCTGACTCAGGCCGACGTCGGCGCGGCGCTGTCGGCGGCGTTGGGCGGTAACTACGTGAACTACTTCTCGACCGCCGGCCGCTCCTACAAAGTCATTCCCCAAGTGCTGCAGGTCAACCGCCTCAACCCGGAGCAGATTCTCGATTACTACATTCGCACCCCGTCCGGCTCGATGATCCAGGCACGCACCGTCGCGCATATCGAAACCTCGACGCAGCCCGAATCGATCAACCACTTCCAGCAACTCAACTCGGCCACCCTGTCAGGCGTCAGCGGCGTGGCTCAAGGTGAGCTGCTGGCCAAACTCAACACGATCCTGACCAACGTGGCGCCCTCGGGTTACACCTCGGACTTTGCCGGCGAGTCGCGCCAATTCATCCAGGAGTCTGGTGGGTTCTTTGGTTTGCTGATGTTCTCGATTCTGATCGTCTACCTCGCCCTGGCCTTCCAGTTCGAGAGCTTTCGCGACCCGGTGGTGATCCTGTTCTCGGTGCCGCCCGCCCTGTTTGGCGCGCTGGCCTTCATCACCATGGGCTACGCGTCGATCAACGTGTACACCCAGGTGGGCCTGGTGACGCTGCTGGGGTTGATCACCAAGCATGGGATTCTGATCGTGCAGTTCGCCAACGAACTGCAACGCGCAGGTCACAGCAAGCGCGAAGCCATAGAAGAGGCCGCCGGCGTGCGTCTGCGCCCGATCCTGATGACCACGGCCGCAATGGTGCTGGGCGTGGTGCCGCTGGTGTGGGCCTCCGGCGCCGGTGCTGCGGGGCGGCACGACATGGGGCTGGTGATCTTCGCCGGGTTGTCGATTGGTACGCTGTTGACGTTGTTCATGGTGCCGGCGATGTATATGTTTATTGGGGAAACGCACCATCAGCAAACAACACAGACACTCCCAGGCTCAGACTTGAGGACGACATAAACCTAAGCCCGGCAGGTCACACTTGGATTATTTCACCGCGCTGACCGCCTTCGTCGAAGCTGCCGAAGGCAACAACTTCTCGCGCGCCGCCGAGCGGCTCGGCATCAAGGCGTCAACCGTTTCTCGCTACGTGAAGGGCCTTGAACAGGACTTGGGCATCGCCCTGTTCAACCGCTCGACGCGCACGCTGCACCTGACCGAGGGTGGCCGGACGTTTCTGCTGCATGCGCGCAGGGTGCTGGATGAGCTTGAACAGGCCAAGGCGGCGACGTCGGCGCTGAACCAGGAGCCTCGTGGGCTGCTCAAGCTCAACTTGCCGCCAGCGTTTGCCCGTCACCATATCCTTCCCCTGTTGAATACATTTGTGGCTCGCTACCCGCAGATCAAGCTGGAACTGGTATTGGATAACGCCCAAGTCAACCTGATTCATACCGGCGTTGACCTGGCGATTCGGATTGGCACGCTGGCTGATTCCACGCTCAAGGCGCGCAAGATTTGCGCGGGCAACTACCTGCTGGTGGCCAGCCCGGGCTTTTGCGCTGCGCACCCTGCCCCTTCAACGCCGGCCGAGCTGGCCCGCCTGCCGGCAGTACTGAGTCAGCATGATTTTGCGTTTGCATCTTCTGATGAAGTGGTGCCGCTGGTCCCTCACGACTGTATCCGTATCAACGACCTCGATGCGCAGCTGATCGCGGCGCGCCAGGGCCTGGGGTTTGCCCTGTTACCCGACTGGTTGGTGGCTACCAGTATCGAAGCGGGAGCGTTACAGGTATGGCTGCCAGAATGGAACATCCTCGGTGCCGAGCAGGCATTCTCTGTGTGGTTCGTTTATCCACCCAAGAAGATCGTGTCGTCCAAGGTCAGGTGCTTTATCGACTTCATCGTTGAGCAGTTGGGTGAAACACCTGATTGGAAGCGCCAGGGCTGTCCGTGCCCAAGCGGGCCGCCAGCCGACCTAAATGGTGGGTGTTAAACTCGGTCAAATTGTGGGAGCGGGCTTGCTCGCGAATGCGGTGTGTCAGCAAGCTCTTTTTTAACTGAACGACCGCATTCGCGAGCAAGCCCGCTCCCACATTAAGGTCTCATCACATCAGCCGATGCCGTGTGGCTGTGCGTTTGCCTCTAACACTCAGAAAGAAACTCCCCCCCTCAGCTGAAGCGAATATCCAGCGCGCGCAAGTAGGTTTGCAAGCCAGCATCCTGGATAGGGATCAGGAATGCTTCCTGGTCGGACTCATTGAAGTGCGCGTGCCAATACCCCGGCGGGGTCACGAACGCCAAGCCCGGCGACCAGTCGACGCGTACCGGGTTGCGAATCTGCCCATCGGCGTCCAATTCGGTGCCCACCAGCGAGTAACAGCCCGTGGGGCAGTCGATGATGAAGTCCAGTGCAATCGATTGGTGCCGGTGCGGCTTCTGGATCGAGCCGGGCGGCAGTATGCCGTACATGGCCCACAGCACATGCGTGACGGTTCGGGTCTGTGGAAAGTTGCGGTTACCCAGCAGGATGCTGATACGGCTGCGGTCCTGGGCACGCGGATCATCGGCCGCTTCACGCAGCTTCAGGTTGGCCAGTGCGGCCGGATACAGCGTCGGCGCGAAACGGTCGGTGCTGCGCGTAACCCCCAGGTAGCGCAACAGCGGCTCATCGTGCACGTAGTACAGGCGCGCATCCTGCGAGGCGCGGAACCGGGCTGCCAGCACGCCGGGCAGCGCGATAAAACAACCGGCCGACCATTTGATCTGGTGTTCGCCCTGGCTGACGCTGCCCTCTCCGGCGATCACATAAAACACTTGGGAGGTGGCATTGGGGTGCAGCTCCACGGTGTCATCGGCGTTCAGGCGGATGAAGTTGGCACACAGCCCGGGCCCGGTCGCCGGACCTTCACAGCCCAGCGCAGCGCTGAGGTCCAGTGCGACCACCCGCGACGGGCCGCTGTCATACAGCGAGGCCGGGAAACTGTGGTAAGGAATTCGGGTAATCAGGTTGGCGCTGATCGGGTTGGCTGCCTTGCTGTATTCAAAATACTCGGCATCGACTTGTTCGGGTGGAGTAGCAACGGCCAGGTCGGGCTTGAATTCGCTGTTCATGGTTCACCTCAGTCTTGGGCTGGTTTGAAACAACTATAGGCATTGCGCCCATCGCGATTAAGCACTCGGTTGGCACAGCAGTTGTGCAAGATGGGGTGGCTATGCTCCTGGAGGGTGCGACAGGCCTGTCCATGGCCAAAGCGTGAACCGATGATCCATGTGTCAGGCATCTATCTCATGCTCAAACGTCATAATCCCACGTTCGTCTGCGTGGTAATCTGGCGCCACCATGAATAGACATTGATCGTCACTTGACGATGACCAGAGCCAGGAAAGAACATGCCAAAGATTTCTCACTCAGCACTGCGCCGCAACTTCCGTGAACTGCTTGCCAAACACATCTGCGTTGAAACCGCCTCCGTCTTTGACCCCATGTCTGCGCGCATCGCCGCCGACCTGGGTTTCGAAGTCGGTATCCTCGGCGGTTCAGTCGCATCGTTGCAGGTCCTCGCGGCACCCGATTTTGCGTTGATCACACTGAGTGAGTTCGTCGAGCAGGCCACCCGCATTGGCCGTGTGGCCCAACTGCCGTTCATCGCCGACGCCGACCACGGTTACGGCAATGCCCTGAACGTAATGCGCACCGTCGAAGAGCTTGAGCGCGCCGGGGTTGCGGCACTGACGATTGAAGACACGTTGTTGCCCGCGCAGTTCGGGCGTAAATCCACCGACCTGATTTCGGTTGAGGAAGGCATCGGCAAGGTCAAGGCCGCGCTTGAAGCGCGGGTCGATCCAGAGCTGTCTATCGTCGCCCGCACCAACGCTGGCGTGTTGCCGACCGAAGACGTCATCGCCCGCACCAAAGCTTATGAAAAAGCCGGCGCCGACGGCATCTGCATGGTGGGCGTCAAAGACTTCGACCACCTTGAGAAGATCGCAGAAAACCTCAGCGTGCCGTTGATGCTGGTGACTTACGGCAACCCGCAGCTCAATGACAGCGAACGCCTGGCCGCGCTGGGTGTGCGCATTGTGGTGGCCGGCCACGGCGCCTACTTTGCGTCGATCAAGGCGACTTACGACAGCCTGCGTGCGCAACGCAAGTTGACCAGCAGCACCTCGAACCTCAGCGCGACTGAACTGACGCATACCTACACGCTGCCGGAAAGCTACGTGGCGTGGGCGGAAGAATTCATGGACGTGAAAGAGTAAGCCTCAGCCAATCGGCGGCCAGTTCCGACTGGCCGCCGACCGCGGTCAGTAGTTGGCGTTGGGATTACCCACGTCCACGTAGCCATTTTTGGGCGCAATGATCACCTCCAATGGCGGCGGCGTAACGCCAAAGTCATCAAGCTGATCCTTGAGCCCGGTGTACCACTCTTCCTGCTGTTTCTTGCGCGCATTGTCGGCCTTGATGTCGGCAATGATCGCGTAGATCAAGCCACCGACCGCCGCGATGCCGCCCACGGCACCCGCCAGGGCGCCGGCCGCGCCGCCAATCACGCCTGCGGCTTCTGCAACGCCGGCCGCCACCGTGGTTATGCGCGGCACCACGTAGGTGGCGACCTCCACCATGCCGGCCACGGCCGACAGGCCATTAAGCCCCGCGAAGGTGCCCTGGAACCCGGCACCGACCTTGTCGCCGCTCTGGGCCGAGTTTTTCGCGGAAATGGCCCCGGTGACCAAGCCCAGTACGTTACCCGCCACGCCGCCCAGGCTCTTGCCGACGTTTTCCACGTCCTTCACATACTTGGGCGCGTCGAACTTGTACGTGCCCTGCTGGGTGCGATCGAACTGGTCCTGGACAAACTTGGCGCCACCTTCAAGGAACAGTCCGGCCGCCTGAAACGACTGCCCGACTGTTTGCGCGGTGCTGCCGCCCTTGCCGCTGGCGATGCGCGTGCCGATGGCGCCTGCCAACAGCACGCCGGACACGCCATGCATCACCCCGGCCTTGTACGCCGCGCTGACCCCGGCCGGCAGCTTGCCGCCCCAGGTGCTTTGGACTTTTTTGATCGCATCGTCGAACTTGGCGCCGCCGCGCATGGCGTCGTCCACGGCCCGAATGCCACTGATGATATCGGCGGTTTTCGGTGGGGCCTCGCCAGGTGGCGTGAATGCAGCGATGTTGTCGTTGATCACTTGCTCAAGGCGCGGGTCATTGGCGCCGGTAACGCCCAGGCCGCGGTAGAAGTCATCAATCGACTGGCCTTTAAGCAGGTCTTCGCGCCCCAGCTTGGCGGCGACGTCGTTGAAGCTCGAACTGCCCGCCTGCACGGTCTTGTCGTCCAGTACGGCGTCAAAGATTGCCTTGTTCACACCGGACTGAATCACCGCCTTGTCTGCCGGCACGCCGATGGCGATCAGGTCGTTGATCTGCTTGCCGGAGGTGATATCTACGTACTCGGCGTTGACCTTGTCCTTGATGGCTTGCGGGGCGTTTTCCAGGGCTTTCTTGTAGTCCGGCTGTTTGCCCAGGGCCTGGGCATAGAAGTCCGGGTACTTGATAAAACTCGACAGCGCATCAGTGGTGCTCGCGCCCTTGGCGGCAAACGCGCTTTGCAGCGCGTCGCAACTCGATGAAGCGTCCAGGCGCCGCTCCATCTCGGCTTTCAAGGCTGGGTCGGCGGCGACCATTTTCTGCAGCTGTTCGGTGCCCTGGGTGTTGAGGAACTGCTGCACGTCCGGGTCTTTACTGAGCGTGTCGATGCGCCCTTGTACATCCTTGATAAAGTCTTCGCGTTGCTGGCCCGGTGAGGGGCCTTCGCCGGACCACTCATTGGCCGCATCCGGCCCCTGGTGCGCAAACGCATCGGCACCCGCCTTGTAGTTGGCCAGGCCCGTGGACAGCTGGATGATTGCTGCGGTCTTGTCCGCACCGCTGGCGCTGCTGTTACCTGTGACGAAATAGTCAGCGCCTACTTTGGAGGCGTCACCACCGGCCGCCTTGATGGCGTCTTCGGTGGCCTTGGCATTCAAGTCCTTGATCTGGTCATCCGCGCTGTTACCGTCCAGGCCCTTGAGGTTGCCGTAGCCGTATTTGCCGAAGTCCTGCAGGCGCCCCGCTTCCGTGCCGTGGCGTGCTTCGCCATCCTTGGTGAAGCCGTCGATGCGGCCATTGCCCACGTTGCCGCCGTCGATGTGCTTGCCGGTCTCGTCGTAGTTCTCGACATAGGCGAGCACCTGCGCGGCACGCCAGGCCGCGTCGGCGTCGTGTTCAAAGTCGCCGACACGCTCGCGCAGAGCGTCCTTGACCCCGCTCTGGTTGCCGAGGTTTTTCAGCAACGGGTTGTCTTCAATGATTTGCTCGGCACTGCGGTTGTCGCCCATCGGCCGGCCTTCACCCGGCAACGGCAGATGGTTGGACGGCGCATCGCCCTTGGGCGGCGTGCTGGGTGGGCTATGCGGCAGCTCGCCTTTGAGGGTCTCCCAGCCGTACTTGCCGAAATCCTGCAGGCGCCCGGCTTCGGTGCCGTGGCGGGCGTCACCGCCTTTGGTAAAGCCGTCGACCTTGCCGTTGCCGGCCTCATTGAGTTCTGGCCGCTTGACGGCAGGCTTGCCGTTTTCGTCGAGTTTTCGATGTGCTCCAGCACCCGGCTCGCGCGGTAAGCGGCGTCCGGATCATGCTCAAAGTCGCCAACGCGTTCGCGCAATGTGTCTTTCACGCCACTCTGGTTGCCGAGATTCTTGAGCAGCGGGTTGTCGTCGATGATCTGCTGCGCAGTGCGAAAGTCACCTTGGGGCCGCTTTGTATCGGGGCCCAGACTGTTGTCGTCGGGTTGATTGCCTAGCGCTTTCGACACCGCTTTATTCCAGTTGGGGTTGTCGCCCGCGTTGGGGGTGCTATCAACCTGACGAAGCTGATTGACTTGCATGGCCTGTCTCCTGATCTGGCATGGGAGAAGGATTATTAGAGGACAAGTGCAACAGTCTTGTTACATGGGCGAAATTGAATCAAGCGCAATCATATAGCCACCACTGAACGGCGGCGGCGTACATAAACTTTTAGATAACTAAGCATTAAAAAATCCGCCGCAGAGCCTGCGGCGGCAAACCAAAGGTTTTTGTCGAAGCAGAGCGGCTAAGACCCTATTAACCCTACACCCGCTGGTGATTAAAAGACGTGAAGTTTAATTAATCGAGTTTAATCCGCCACGCCGCTGCAGGCCGCGAAAAATATGATAAAAATCGGCTTCGGCAACCACGCCGAGCACAATAAAAAACGTCACTACGCTCACCTGAAAACATCTGCCCATAACACTGTATGCGTCCTAAAAATTGCGATGTTTCTGCGCGCGCGTTATTTATTCCGGGGAAGTAAACACCATGATCAAACCCATGATTAGACAGTGCAGCCTGCTCACACTGGCAGTGTGCGCGAGTGTCAGCCAAGTGGCCTTTGCCGAGTCCGTCACCGACCAGGCCGATTCCAAGGGTTTTATTGACGGCAGCAGCATCACGGGCCTGTTGCGCAACTATTATTTCGACCGCGACCGCCAAAGTGGCAAGGCAGACAACCGCGACTGGACCCAAGGCGCAATGCTCAACTACGCCTCGGGCTTTACCCAAGGCACGATTGGTTTTGGCGTGGACGCCTACGCCTATGGCGCGATGAAACTCGACGCCACCCACGCGGATGCTGGCACCGGTGACCTGCCAACCGACCGTCATGGCGACCCGGAAAACGGCTATGGCTCGGTTGGCGCCGCGGTGAAAATCAAGGTCTCCAAAACCCAACTGAAGTTCGGTGACATGCAACCCACGGCGCCGGTCTTTGCGACCGGCGGCACTCGAATTCTGCCGCAGACCGCCACCGGGTTTGACCTGACCAGCAGCGAAATCGCCGGGCTGGACCTGGAAGCCGGGCATTTCACCAGCACCAACAGCGGCATGACCAGCAACCATGACCACGATATCTATGCCACCTACGCCAACGTCGCGGCCAACAGTGCGAGCTTTGTCGGCGGCAAATACACCTTCACGCCATCGCTGAGCGCAACCCTGTACGCCGGTGAGCTGGAAGATATCTGGCGCCAGTACTACACCAACCTCAACTACGTGTTGCCGTTGAACCATGACCAGTCGCTGGCGGTGGACGCCAACCTGTACCGCACGCTCGACACCGGCAGCGCCAAGGCCGGGGCGATCAACAACACCACGTATTCGGTGGCAGCGGCCTACTCGTTCCTGGCGGCCCACACGCTGACGCTGTCGTTCCAGAAGGTGCACGGCGATACGCCGTTCGACTACATCGGCACCGGCAACAACGGCGCGGGTGAAGGCGGCGATTCGGTGTTCCTGGCCAACTCGATTCAGTGGGGCGACTTCAACGGCCCGGGCGAGCAGTCCTGGGGCGTTCGTTATGACCTGAACATGGCCGGCTACGGCGTGCCGGGCTTGAGCTTCATGACCCGCTACGTCAACGGCTCCGACATCAACGGCACGCACACGCCGGCCAACAGCGCCTACGTCGGCGACTACGGTGCCGATGGCGACCACCACGAGACGGATGTCGAGGCCAAATACGTGCTGCAAAGCGGCCCGGCGAAGAACCTTTCGCTGCGCGTGCGCGATGCGATGGTTTCGTCAAACGCGGATCAGCGCGACGGCAAATTGAACGAGCTGCGGGTGATCGTCGACTACCCGTTCACTCTGCTGTAACCACCCCAGGCTCCAACCGTTGGCGCATGCCTGCGCTGGCGGCTGGACCGGCCTGCACCACGCACGCATCCAACGGCACGAGTGTGCCTTGGGCCGTCACCATCATCGGTTGCACCGGCTGGCCCGTCTCGCGCTCAACCACCTCGACACTGGTGCCCTCTTCGGCAAAATGCCGATTGCCCCACGCCACCAGTGCCATCAGCACCATGCGCAAATCCTCGCCCTTGGCCGTCGGCACGTATTCATACCGTGGCGGCCGCTCGCTGTAGGCGCGGCGCTCAAGCATCCCGGCGTCCACCAGGCCATTCAAGCGGCGCGTCAACATGTTCGGCGCGATGCCCAGGCTGCGTGAAAACTCATCGAAGCGACGCAAGCCATGCAATGCATCGCGCATGATCAACATGCTCCACCACTCCCCTATCCGTTCAAGGCTGCGGGCGATCGGGCATTCGTCGCTGACAAGAGACTTGCGTTGCATAAGGGTTCCCAGGTGCCGGTACAAAGTTGTGTGACGCCATGTTACTTTCATCATGATAGTGACGTCCATAGGGTCTGTACCCTCAACGCAACCGGAGTCAATTGATCATGAGTAAACGTATCGTCGTGACAGGCATGGGCGCACTGACGCCGCTGGGCGCCAGCGTGGAATCCACCTGGCAACGCCTGTTGAACGGGCAGTCGGGCATACGCCGTCTGCCTGAGGAATTGATCGGTGACCTCGCCATCAGCATCGGTGGCCAGGTGCAAAGCGTGCTGCAAGACCCTGAGGCCGGGTTTGACCCTGATCGGCTGCTGGCCGCCAAGGAACAGCGCAAGATGGACCGCTTTATCCTGTTCGCCCTGGCGGCAGCCGATGAAGCCCTCAAGCAAGCCGGCTGGGCGCCTCAAACGCCGCAGGCACAGGAACGCACGGCGACCATCATTGCCTCTGGCGTCGGCGGCTTTCCGGCGATTGCCGATGCCGTGCGCACCACCGACAGCAAAGGCCCGCGACGCTTGTCGCCCTTCACCATTCCGTCCTTTCTGAGCAACATGGCGGCCGGGCATGTGTCGATCAACTATGGCCTGAAAGGCCCGCTGGGCGCGCCGGTAACCGCCTGCGCAGCCGGTGTGCAAGCGATTGGGGACGCGGCGCGGATGATCCGTGCCGGGGAAATCGATGTGGCGGTGTGTGGCGGTGCGGAAGCGGCGATTCACCGGGTCAGCCTGGCCGGTTTTGCGGCGGCGCGGGCGTTATCCAGCGACTTCAATGACACGCCAGAGCGGGCGTCGCGGCCTTTCGATCAGGCACGTGACGGCTTCGTGATGGGCGAAGGGGCCGGCATCCTGGTCATCGAAGAACTGGAACATGCCCTGGCACGCGGCGCGCAGCCCATCGCCGAACTGGTGGGTTATGGCACCAGTGCCGATGCCTACCACATGACGGCCGGGCCGGAAGACGGTGATGGCGCGCGGCGGGCGATGACTCAGGCACTGCGTCAGGCAGGCATCGAGGCGGCCCGGGTGCAGTACTTGAACGCCCATGCAACCTCGACGCCGGTGGGTGACAAAGGCGAACTGGCAGCGATCAAGACCGTGTTCGGCGCCGAGGGCGGCCCGGCCATCAGCTCAACCAAATCTGCCACCGGCCACTTATTGGGCGCTGCAGGCGGCATCGAAGCGATCTTCAGCGTGCTTGCCCTGCGCGACCAGGTCGCCCCGGTGACGCTGAACCTGGACAACCCGGACGCGCTGGCCGACGGCCTGGACATGGTGCGCGGTGAAGCGCGGCACATGCCGATTGAATATGCGCTGTCCAATGGCTTCGGTTTTGGTGGCGTGAATGCCAGCGTGCTGTTCCGCCGCTGGGCGTAACCCCCGGTTTGCCCCTGCCGTGATTTTCGGGGACCATGTGCGCCTTCTGCTACAGCCAACCAGAGGCGCCCATGGCCAACCACGACCTGAGCTACACCCCCGATCCGGATGCCGACTCGATTTCCTCCGACGTCGTCGGCTTCAACGGCATCCTGGTCTCCACCCAGATCCCGACCCGCGCCGATGGCAGCCTCGAACTCGGCGACATCACCCTGCAAAGCGAATGCACCCTGCAAGCGCTGAAAGTCGCGCTGGAAAAAGCCGGCAGTTCCATGGACCGAGTGATGCACCTGACCATCTACCTCACCGACATGGCTGATCGCGCCGCGTTCAATGAGGTCTACAAACGCTTTTTCGCCAAGCCTTGGCCGGTTCGCGCCGCCGTAGGTGTGGCCGCACTGGCCGTTGAAGGCATGCGCGTGGAAGTCACCGCGATGGCGGCCAAGGCCTGAGTTATCGCTGGCAATACCCATCAAGGGTTGGCGCGATAGCGTCAGATAGACCGAGGTGTCTGCATCGCAGGCAAGCCAGCTCCCACATTTGGAGCTCAGTGCATCAGACGAAGATGTGTTGCTGTGCTTTTGCTTCAACCACTCAGGTCGGCTACTAGGCCGCCGTGCTCTGCTCTTGATCTTGCTTTTGATCTGACAGGCCCCGTCAACCACGCTGGCCGAACGCAGGCTTGAATCCGTGGGTAACCCGGCAGGACGCCGGGTTAG
>NZ_CAWPSZ010000015.1:0-114153 GCF_963890955.1 Pseudomonas sp. MF6747 | reverse complement strand
GGGAAGGGCACTGCGCGCTGGATCAGCGTTTCGATCAACGGCGCCAACAGCGCCGCCTGGCGGTAGAGGCCGCCGCCAATCACGATACGCTCGACGTCCAGCGCCACGGCGAGGTTGGCGATGTGCACCGTACAAGCGGCGATGCGCAGCGCCAAGGCCTTGCGTACGGCGGGGTCAGCGCTGGTAAACAGGTCCTGGGCGTGATGCCCGTGTCCCAGCATTTCACCCGCCAGCTGGCTGAGGGCATTGCCGGAGAACAGCTCCTCCAGCGGTGCGTTGCCGCTCTGATAGGTCGCCCATTGATCAGGGTGCTCCGGGTTCAGAAACGGCGACAACAGGTAGCCGATTTCCATGGCTGCGCCGTTATGCCCACGGATCAACCTGCCATTGGCGATGGCTGCAGCGGAAAGCCCGGTACCGAGGTTCAGGTAGATCGCGTTATCAATACCCGCCAGCGACCCCCAGCGCACTTCGGCCAGGGCGCCGGCCTTGACGTCGTTATCGAGGCTCACGGGGACGTTGCCGAATGCTTGGGCGATCAACGAGTGCAGGTCGAGCCCTTCGAACCCCGGTGTGTTGGGCGCCATCAGCAACGTCGGGCCGCGCACCACACCGGGGAATACCGCCGCCACACTCAACACCGGGGCGTTGCCCCATTCGGTCACACAATCGCGCGCGGCCGCGAGGATGCGATGCAGGGCGGGCGTGCCGGACAAACCGTCGGCATGGGTGGCGAGAATCCGCGTGTTCATGCGCTGGCGGGCGGTGTCGTAGCAGGCGACCTGAGTCTTGGTGCCGCCCACGTCAATCGCCAGCAGCAAGCCTTGCCGGGGCGCCGTAGCGCCCGTTGATCTGACTGATTCATGCATTGCGTTAATCACTTGTTAAAGGGCCATAGTCGCTGAACACGCGCCCAGAACAGATAAGCCACGCTGCCGGCCAGCACCCAGACCAGCGACCATTGGATGGGGTAGGCGCCGGGCGCGTTGTGGTTGGACGCCATGTAGATATACACCCAGCCCAGCAGCGCGATGAGCGCAGGCACCGGGTAGAGCCACATTTTGTAAGGCCGGGTCAGGTGCGGTTTGGTTTTGCGCAGCACCAGCAACGAGACGATCTGCGCCACTGACTGCACCAGGATCATCACCGTGGTCAGCAGTTGAATCAGGGTATTCAAATCGGTCAGTCGCCCGATCATGAAGCCCACGGAAGTCAGCGCGCCCATGCTCAAGATGCCCCAGGTAGGGAACTCATGCTTGGGATGGGTCTTGCTGAAGGCGTTGAAGAACACGTTGTCCTTGGCGGCTTCGAAGGGCACGCGGGAGCCGCCGAGCAAGCCGGCAAATACCGAGGCGACTGCGGTGATCAGTATCAGCACGGTGACGATCCCGGCGGCCGTACTGCCCCAGGTTTCGCTGAGTACCACCGAGGCTACCGACTTGTAGGCGGCGGATTCGGGGTCGAGCATGCGGTGCCAGTCGACCACGCCCAATACGCCGACTTGCATCACCAGGTAGATGACCAGGATGCCGACGATCGACAGAATGATCGACTTGGGAATCACCCGGCCCGGTTGTTCGACTTCACCGGCCAGGTACGCCGAGGTGTTGTAACCCAGGTAGTCATAGATGCCGATGGTCAACCCGCCGGCCATGCCAAACCAGAAACCGCTGTCGGCCAGGTTGAACGCGCCTTCGGGGAAGGTGAACGCCAGGTCGGCGTGGAAATTGGACAGTGCGGCGGCAATCAGCGCGCCGATGCTGATCAGCATGATCACCCACAACACGATGCTCAACTTGGCAATGGACTCGATCTTGCGCCACAGCATCACGATGATCAGCCAGATCACCACCAGGCCGATCAGGTTGCCGGCGGTCTGGCTCATGTCGGGCCAAAACCAGGTCAGGTATTGCACGAATCCGATGATGCCGGTGGACATGATCAGCGGAATGAACAGCATCGCCGTCCAGACGAACAGAAACGGCAGCAGCTTGCCGGTTCGTTTGCCGAACGCCTCACGCAGATAAACATAAGTGCCGCCGGCACCTGGCAATGACGCGCCGAGTTCGGCCCAGACCAGCCCGTCACACAGGGCCAGCAGGGCGCCAAGGATCCAGCCCAGGTAGGCCTGGGGGCCACCCATGATTACGATCATTGCCGGGATGGTGATAAAGGGGCCCACGCCGCACATCTGGCTCATGTTCAGGGTGATGGCGGGGAATAGACCGATTTTGCGTTTGCTGTTGGGTAAATCCGGGTCAACGGGTGTCAGCGTGCTCATGGGGACGACCTCTTGTTCGAGTGACAGGCGCGTGAGGGCAGAGTGCAAAGGGGGCTGCTTGCCATCGAGGGTGCTGTCGACCCGTCATTATTGTTATGGGGCGTAACCGGCATTCGCAGTGGGTGCGAGAGACCGAGGCGCTTAGAAAACCACAGCAAGAGTATTAATTCAACTTGATTTAATTAATCGGCTGTGCGGATTATCCGCCCATGAAAACGCCTCAGAACAAACGCACGCTCACCACTGGCACGAATGCCGAACACGCCCGGTTGCACAACCGTCGGGTGATTCTCGAGGCCATCCGCCAGAACGGCCGGCTGACCCGCGCCGACCTCACGCGGCTCACCTCGCTGACCGCGCAGACCATTTCCAATATCGTCACCGAGTTGCACGAAGAAGGCGTCCTGCTGGCTCATGCGGCCGAGAAGGGTGGGCGAGGCCAACCGCCGGTGCCGTTGTCGCTGAACCCCGACGGTGGCTATTCCATCGGCTTTCATATCGAACAGCACCGCATCATCGGCGTGCTGCTTGATCTGCTTGGGCAGACGGTGGCTCAAGTCACGCTGACCGTCAGCTACCCAACGTTCGAGCAGGCATTACCGTTGGTGCTGGACGCGGTGAAAGGTTTTCGGCAGCAGAGGCCGGCCGGGCGCTTCCTGGGTGTGGGCATTGCCCTGCCGGGCCCTTTCAGTGTCGAAGGCATGACGGCGGTCGGGCCGACGGCGATGTCCGGCTGGGACGCGCCGGATATCGCTGAGCGCTTGCAGCGGGAAACCGGCCTGGCGGTACTGATAGAAAACGATGCCACGGCGGCGACCATGGGTGAGCGCCTGTATGGCATCGCCAGCGAGCTGACGAATTTTGTGCACCTGTTTATCGGCAGCGGTCTTGGTGCCGGTTTGTACCTGGATAACCGCCTGTATTCCGGCCACTGGCACAATGCTGGTGAGATCGGGCACATGACGGTGATTCCGGGTGGCAAGGCGTGTTCCTGCGGTAACCAAGGGTGCCTGGAGCGCTACATCTCCATTGCCGCACTGTTGGAGCACCTGGGCCTGCCGGCCGAGCATGACCTCTGCGCGTGGGACGCCAACGATCAGGCGCTGGACGCAAACGTAGAGGTTTGGCTGGCGGAGGCGGCGCCGGCGTTGCGCCAGGCGATCAACATCCTGGAGTCAGTGCTTGACCCGCAGACCATCCTGATCAGCGGCTTTTTGCCTGAGGCCATCCTTGCCCGCCTGATAACCCGCCTTGAGCCATTGAGCCGTTCCGTCAGTAGCCGTGCTGATCGCCAGTACCCGCGCATTCAAATGGGGGCCGCAGGGCAGGACGCAGTGGCATTGGGGGCGGCAGCCTTGATGATCCTGGCGGAGATCAGCCCGGATTACGAGGCGCTGCTCAAGCCGCAGTAAGGCTGCATACTGGCCGCCGACTCAATTCATACCAGGGAGCACGTTATGGAAGTGGCAATGGAAGTGTCGTTCGACGTAACGGCGCAGGAGCGTGAGGCCATCCTCAAACCGCTGAGGGCTTACAACCTTAGTCACACGGGCAACATGGCGTTCGAAACCGTCGGGATTTTGTTGCGAGACCCCGCCACGCAAGACGTTGTCGGTGGCCTTTATGGAAAAATTTCCTACGGGTGGTTGTTCATTGAGCTGTTGAGCATCCCGGATCAGATGCGTACCCAAGGTACCGGCTCGCGTTTGATGCGCGCCGCCGAAGACCTGGCCCGTGAACGGCAATGTGTTGGCATTTGGCTGGACACCTTCAGCTTTCAGGCGCCGGGGTTTTATCGAAAGCTGGGCTTCAGTGAATTTGGCCATATTGCTGATTACCCGGCGGGTCACCAGCGGCATTTTTTCCAGAAACGCCTCGGCTGAATCTTCTTACGGCGCCGGCTCGCTCGGCGCCAATCACCCACAAAATTTATTGGTTTGCAGCAACAATTTTTCTTGTTGGACACCTCCCGCCCCAGGCAGCAAAGTTGCCGCCACTGACGCTCGACCTATCGGGTCAACAATAAAAACCGCGCCGGGCTGCATGCCACTTTCATGCTGTGAACCCTTGGTTCACATCCTGCTGTAATGGCGCCGCAGCGCGCATTCAAGGACCTCTCCGTCATGCAAACTGTTGTGAACCTATGGCCGTTGATCGGCGTACTTGTCATCGTGGTTGGCTTCGTCTTGCGCTTCAATCCGCTGTTGGTGGTTACCGCCGCCGCCATCGCCACCGGGCTGGCAGCCCACTTCCCGCTGGAAAAAATCCTCGCCAGCATGGGCGAAGGTTTCCTTCAGACCCGCGCGCTGCAACTGATCCTGTTATTGCCCCTGGCTGTCATTGGCCTGCTGGAGCGCCATGGCCTGCGCTTGCATGCGCAAAACTGGATCGCGCGTTTCGAGCGAGCCACAGTGGGGCGCCTGTTGATCATCTACCTGTTTGTGCGCGAGTCCACCGCCGCCATGGGCCTGACCAGCCTGGGCGGCCATCCGCAAATGGTGCGGCCGCTGCTGGCGCCCATGGCCGAAGGGGCGGCGGAGAAACGCTACGGCAAGCTGCCGGACAGGTTGCGCCACAAAGTGCTGGCCATGTGTGCGGCAACCGATAACGTCGGGCTGTTTTTCGGTGAAGACATCTTTGTCGCCTTTGGTGCGATCGCGCTGATGCACACCTTCCTGTTGGGTTCGGGGATTGATGTGGAGCCACTGCACATTGCCGTGTGGGGCATCCCGACGGCGATTTGCGCCTTTATCATCCATGCCATTCGCCTGCACCGGTTTGATCGCAGGCTTACGCGCGACATGACGCCCGCCGCCACGACGGTGGAGGCTGCACAATGATCATCTCCATTGAGTACCTGTACTGGCTTGCCGGTGTGCTATTGCTGATAACTGCGGGAATGGTCCTGCTGGATCGCACCCATCCCAAACGCTGGTCGACTGCGCTGTTCTGGCTCTTGTTTGCTGTGCCGTTCCTGGTGGGGGAGCGCTTGCCGTCGGTGGTCATGGGTGTTGGCGTGGTGGTGATGGCGCTGATCGCAGGCTTGGGTGGCGTCGGCCGCGGCAAGCCTGCCGAACTGCATGACAAGGCCTCCCGCGCGAGTGCCGGGCGCCTGGGGCATAAACTGTTTATTCCCGCGCTGGCCATTCCCCTGACCACCGTGATTGGCTCGGTGTTGCTCAAACACACCGAGATCGGCGGCGTACCGCTGCTGGACCCGAAAAACACCACCTTTGTATCCTTGGGTATCGGCTGCCTGATCGCCCTCGGTCTGGCTTGCTGGCTGACCCGCGACACACCGGTGCAAGCCTTGCGTGAATCCCGACGCCTGACCGAGGCCCTCGGCTGGGCCATGGTGTTGCCGCAGATGCTTGCAATGCTGGGGCTATTGTTTAATGAAGCCGGGGTGGGCACGGCCGTTGCACATGTCACCACTACCTACATCAACCTCGATTTCAAGTGGGTGGCGGTGATGGTCTACGTGTTGGGCATGGCGCTGTTCACGGTGATCATGGGGAATGGCTTTGCGGCGTTTCCGGTGATGACCGGCGGTGTCGGCGTACCGGTGTTGGTGGGCGTGTATGGCGGCAACCCGGCGGTGATGGCGGCGATCGGCATGTTCTCCGGTTATTGCGGTACGTTGATGACGCCCATGGCTGCCAACTTCAATATCGTCCCGGCGGCGTTGCTGGAGTTGCCAGACAAAAACGCGGTGATCAAGGCTCAACTGCCGACTGCGTTGATGATGCTGGTGGTCAATATCGTGCTGCTCTACCTGTTGATGTGAGGCCAAAAATGCAAACTGTGTTGCTGACGGGCTTCGAGCCCTTTGACCAGGACCTGATCAACCCGTCCTGGGAGGCCTCGCGCCAGTTGGACGGCGTGCGACTGAGTGAAGACGTGCACATTGTCGCGCGTCGACTGCCCTGTGCGTTTGCCACGGCGGGGGCGTGCCTGACGCGATTGATCGCTGAATTTGACCCGGTGATGGTGATTGCCACAGGCCTCGCCCCCGGTCGTAGCGATTTCTCCATGGAGCGGGTGGCGATCAACGTGAACGACGCACGCATCCCTGACAATTTGGGGGCACAACCGGTCGATACCCCAGTGGTGGTCGGAGGGCCGGCCGCCTACTTCACGACCTTGCCGATCAAAGCGATGGTCAAGGCTGTGCGCGAGGCCGGGATCGCGGCGTCGGTTTCACAGACGGCGGGGACCTTTGTGTGTAATCAGGTGTTTTACCTGTTGCAGCATGCCCTAGCCGGCACGGCGATACGCAGTGGCTTTATCCACGTACCCCCCAGCCTGCCGGAGCAGGTTTCTGGTGCGGCGCAGCCTTCGATGGCGCTGGTGACAATGGTTGAAGGTTTGCGGATTGCGCTACAGACGGCGTGGGACACGCAGGTGGATATCGTGCAAACCGGTGGGCAGGTCAGCTGACCTGCCCTGTTTGAAATGGCGATCAGCTTCTCTTTCATGTCAGCCAGCCCTTTTTCCAGTAAACCAAGCGTTTTTCCATACCAGAATTTCCGTTATTACCTGCACCGGCTCTGCCCTGAGTCAGCGTCTCGCGCCGCCTGATTGATGCGGTTTGTTCACCAAAGCGTGATACCTGTTTTGAATGATCCGAGAGAGCGCTCCGGGCGAGAGTAGAGGCAGATGGGGACGGCTGCGACCTACAAAACTGTGCAAAATAACAGCAGGCTTCTGGCACGCACTGCTCAGTGTTCCCGCCTCGGAAAAATCAGCTCAAAACATGTCAATGCGCCTTCACTGGTGACGCTGTAGCGGCCGTTATGCAGCTGCATGATGGTGGCGACGATCGATAAACCCAGCCCGTTGGATTGGGCCGAGCGCTCCCGCGATTCGTCCACCCGATAAAACCGTTCGAACAGCCTGGGCAGGTGTTCTGCAGGGATGGTCTCTCCCTGATTGATGACGCTCAGCCGGATGCCTTCGGCGTTTGGCGTGGCTTGAATCACCAGCTCCGAACCGGGTGCGCCGTATTTGATGGCATTGGCACACAGATTTGCCAGCGCCCGGCGCAGCAGCATCGGTTCAGCCCAGATCACGCCTTCGCCCTGCGCGAGGATGCTGATATTCACATCGCTCGCCAACCCTTCGAAGTAATCAGCCATGCGTTGCACCTCATCCGCCGCATTGAGCTCCTGGCGCTGGCGCAAGGCGCTGGCCGGATCGGTGCGGGCGAGAAACAGCATGTTGTCGAGCATCCGTGCCAGGCGCTCGAGCTCTTCGACATTGGAGGCCAGCAATTGCTGATAGCTTTCGATGCTGCGGCTCTGCTGGAGCGCGACCTGGGTTTCGCCCAGCAGGTTGTTGATCGGCGTGCGCAGTTCGTGGGCCATGTCGGTGGACACCTGGCCCAGTTGCACAAAGCCCTTGGCCAGTCGCTCGAGCATGGTGTTGAAAGAGTCGATCATTGGCAGAAGTTCTTTCGGTGCACCGTGGCTGTCGAGTCGTTCGGCAAGGTTGCCCACGCCGATGCCTTGGGCGTGTTTGGCCAGGCGCCGCAGCGGCAGCAGGCCTCGGTACACCAGCAGGTAACCGACCAGGGCGAGGATAATTGCCGCGATGCTGGCCAGGATAAATACGCTCAGGCGATAGCTGGCAAGCATGGCGGTGCGTTCGGTCATCAAACGTCCCGTGGTGACTTGCAGGCTTCCCAAGTCTCCGGAATCAATCGAGGCGGCCACGGTGGCGAAGGGTACGCCGTTTACACCAGGTAAGTGGTGCACGTCGGAAAAGCCCAGCTCATGGTCCTTTGGCACGGGCGTTACGTTCGGCATTTCGATGTTGCCCGGGTTGACCAGCAGTAGCGGCTTCTGCCCCGGCGCCGCGATACTCAGCACCGACTCGCTGTTGCCCAGCATGTTCTGGAACAGTTCCGGCTTGGTCTTGATCAGGTCCAGGGTGTTGCTGTCGTTGAGCAGGTTGCGCAACTGGTCGGCGCGATAGATCAGCGCGGCATCGTCACGCTTGATCAGTTCACGCTCAAGCTCGCGGTACAGCGCTACGCCCAGGGTAGCCAGCAGGGCAAAAGCGAGCAGGGCGAAGATCAGCGCCAGGCGCAGGGTCAGCGAGTAGTGGCGGCGGCTGTTCATGGCTGGGTGTCGAAGCGGTAGCCAATGCCCCGCACGCTGTGGATTAACTTGAGCTGGAACGGGTCGTCGATTTTCAGGCGCAGGCGCCTCACGGCGACGTCGACTACATTGGTGTCGCTGTCGAAGTTCATGTCCCAGACGCGCGAGGCGATCATCGAACGTGACAGCACCTGGTCCTGATGGGTCGCGAACAGGTGCAACAGGGCGAACTCTTTATTGGTCAGGGTAATGCGCGTGCCGGCGCGGGTGACACGGCGTTTGAGCACGTCGATTTGCAGGTCGGCGATGTGCAGCTGTTCTTCTTCGCGGCTCGGGCCGCGGCGGGTCAAGGTGCGCAAACGCGCGACCAGTTCGGCGAAGGAGAACGGTTTGATCAAGTAATCGTCGGCACCCAGTTCAAGGCCTTTGATGCGGTCGGCAATGTCATCGCGGGCGGTGAGAAACAGTACCGGCGTGTCGGCCTCCTTGCGCAGGCGGCGCAGCACTTCCCAACCGTCCATTTTCGGCATCATCACATCCAGCACGATCACGTCGAATGACGTTTCCAGCGCCTGGTGCAACCCGTCCACACCGTCACGGGCGAGGCTCACGGAGTAACCCAGTTCCTGCAGCCCATTGAGCAGGTAGTTGCCGGCCTTGGGTTCGTCTTCGACTACGAGGATATGCATGGGAAGTGCCCTGGTTCTGTGCGTGGCGCAAGTGTAGCCCGATCAATTGTCACTGGCGCAACCGATGCCCTGTACTTGGTAGTCCAGCACATGTTCGCGACCCTGGTGGTCGAGGTAATCGAGGCGAGCGGGGACGATGCCGCACTGCCCGTAGGTGTCGGTGCTCGACAGCACTTTGTCGACGTCCAGGTGCACGAAGAAGCCGGTCTTGTCGTGGATCACGTTGGGGGCGGAAGGGGCGTCGGCAGCAAATGCAGAACCGGTGGCAAGCAGTGCGGCGAAGCCCAGAATAAACAGTTTCATGGCAGTAGTTCTCTTAAAGGGTCGGCTGCCGGGATTGGCAGTGAGTTCACAGTAACCAGGCGCCCCAAACAGCCAACCAACAGGATCATGACAAGTTCGTAATCAACGGATTCAAGGCTGGCGACCGGACGCTTCGAGGATCAGGTCAGTGATTTCCTTGGCGTGGGACACCAGCGACAAGTGGCTCGAAGGCAGCTCGATGGTGGTGGCGTTCATGCGCTTGGCGAGGAAGCGCTCCAGATCCGGGTTGATGGTCTGGTCATTGCTCGACACGGCGTACCATGACGGTTTGGTGTGCCAGGCGGCATTCACGGTGCGACCACTGAACAGCGTTTTGGTGATCGGTTGTTGTACGGCATACAGCTCCAGTGCCTTGGTGCGGGGCACGTCGGCGGCGAAATACTTAAGGAAAGCGTCCTGGTTCAGGGTCAGGTAACCATCGTGCTCTTCAACGCCGGCTCGCACCGGCATGCTTGGGTATTTGGCAGAGAGCGCGACGAAGTCTTCATTGGCGTCCGGCGCGCGGGCTGCCACATACACCAGGGAGCTGACCTTCGGGTTCGCGCCGGCGTCGCTGACCACGGTGCCGGCGTAGGAATGGCCGACCAGTACGGTAGGACCGTCCTGTTGATCGAGTACGCGGTTGGTGGCGGCGACGTCATCGGCCACCGAGGTCAGCGGGTTCTGTACGGCGGTGACATGCAGGCCGGCGGCCTGAAGGCGGGTGATCACCTCGGACCAGCTCGAGCCGTCCGCCCAGGAGCCGTGTACCAGGACCACGTTGTTGGCTTTGATCGGTGCGACGGTGCCGGCCATGGCGGTAGCGGTGCCCAGCATCAACAAGCTGGCGGCGATCAGGCAGAGTGTGCTTGCAGGTTTCATCGTGCGGCCCTTCATCAGTGTGCAGGTGTGTCACGCGGTGTGGGTGACTGACGACTCCACTGTATGAAGTGAGGGTGCTGACAAGACTTACAGCTTCATTACAAGCTTGTAATGCAAAGGGGGAGGGCAGTGCTCTGCAGCGTTTACAAGTGTTGACGTGATCCGTAGATTGCATCGGGGTCAGCATTTTTTACCGATAAAAAGGAAATCCCACAGTGTCTATTCAAGGTCCAGCCGCCTTTACCCAGCGTTACCGCGCCTTTTTATTCGACATGGACGGTACCTTGCTCAACTCCATCGCCGCCGCCGAACGGGTGTGGAGTATCTGGGCTGAACGCCACGGCCTGGACGTGGTGGCCTTTCTGAGCACCATTCACGGTGCACGAGCCATTGATACAATTACCCGGCAGGCATTGCCAGGCGTGGACGCTGAAGTTGAAGCGCAGTGGATAACCGAGGCGGAAATCGACGATGTCGAGGGTGTCGTCGCGATTCCGGGCGCGGTCGAGTTTCTGAACAGTTTGCCTGGCGATCAGTGGGCGCTGGTCACGTCTGCACCCAGGGAGTTGGCGATGCGACGCCTGCAAGCGGCGGGCATTGCGCCGCCGGCAGTGCTGGTGACGGCTGAGGATGTCGCCAGCGGCAAGCCGGATCCAGCTTGTTATGTGCTGGGTGCGCAACGTCTGGGCGTACCGGTGCAGGACTGCCTGGTGTTCGAGGATGCGACGGTGGGGATTCGCGCCGCGGAGGCGGCGGGGGCTGACGTGGTAGTCGTGACTTCGACGCACTTGCAGCCGATGGCCACGGTACATACGTCGATTGAGGGGTATGAGCAGGTGCGCGTGCATCGTAACGATGACGGTTTGCTGCGTTTATCGATCGCCGCGGCTTGATACGCGAAAGCCAACCGCGTTATGGCCAAGGTTTTATCAGCTGTCAGGTCTGTTCGGCCTTACGCTGTTTTCCGGTAGGGCGTGCAGTCGGCTGCTGCGAAGGCCCTGCCGGGACATCACCATTTCCCTGAGGATTTCGTTCGCCAGCCGGGCTATCGCTTCTGCGCCGCGATAGTGCGCGCGGACGATGCCGGTGATTGCAAAGTGGTCAGTTTCAGGGCCGCTGAGAACAGCCGACAATGTGCCGTCAGCGTGCAGTGTGCAGGCGATTGTGTAACTGGGCAGGCGGGCCGCCAGCGCAGTTTCGATTTCGGATTTACTCAGGGTATCCATTTGTTTCAGCCCTTAATACTGACCTTGCAAGCCCAAGCATAGGACTTGCCGCGACACTGTAAATACCGGTGATCTGATTGCCCGCAAGGAGGCTTCATCGTGCAGTTTTGTGGTGCGTTCGTTGGGCCGCGCGTTGGCATAACTTGCGCAGAATCGCCTTCTGAATAGGCTTGAGGCAGAAGGCAAACAGGTAAGCGCAGAGAAACAGCGCCAGATCCGGCCAAGAGCTGCCACTGGAGGCGCTGGTACTTTCAATTTCGTATCTCAGGCCATAACCCACCGTCACGAAGACCAGCCCTATCAGCAGGACGATCCACCAGGACTTGGAAACTAGGGGCTTGGGGGCGGCAGGCCTCATCGACGTGCTCCTGAATGCACTCGGACGGCAGGATAATAGTCAGAAGATTCGGCTGTGGATTACGCAACAAGTTCCAGTCGTCAAGACAGTTTCATCTTGGGGCGAAGCGCGAGGCGCAAAGCGAGCTGTTCACGCAAGAGAGGCGAGCAGGCTTGAAGGGTCTTCGCCAGCCGTTACAGTGAACGAAAGGGCTGGCTACTGAGAGTGCGTCAAGGAGTCTGGTTTTTGTCCGGAGCCGTCAGGCCAGCCTGGATGCGCTGGTAAATCTCCTCGCGATGCACGGCAACGTCCTTGGGTGCGTTGATGCCGATTCGTACTTGCTGGCCGCTGACGCCCAGAATGGTGATCGTGATGTCATCACCGATGTTTATGCTTTCACCGACTTTGCGGGTGAGTATAAGCATGGACTTCTCCTTGATTACTTTTAAGGACACATGTTTCAGACAGGGCAGATGTCGGATGTGTGTAGCTTACTGCTAAGCGCTTCCCTGTGACTGCCTCTTTTAGGACGCATAGAGGCGACATTAATTCCCATGGCGGCATCATACAGGTCTGCGATACATCATTCGCATTGTTTAAGCCAACGTTTATGACGGCCAGAATAGACAGTGAATGATAAAGTTGCCTCTTTATCCTCAAAGGAGCAGGGCAGTGCGTAAAGTAGCGATGGCAATTGCGGTGTTGGCATTGGCCGGTTGCGGTGAAGGCAAACCTGTCGAAGCGCCCAAGGCCAAGCCTGCCGTGACTGAAAGCCAGCCAGATACCGGCGCGATTGCCGCTCAGGAGTGGGACGTGCGGGTTGGCCCGCCGGACCATAAGCTCCAGGCAATCACTGACTTGACCGCCTGGTTGCTGGAACATGGGTTTAGCTTTTATATCGTTAAAACAGACGGCAAGGACGATGTCTTGCTGGGGCCGTTCGCCAGTAAGGCCGAAGCCGAAGCCAAGCAAGCGCAGCTGACCGAAAAACTGGCGCGCGCCAAGAAAAATGACACCGAGTCGCAGGTAATTGAACACAAGGTTGCGCAGTAACCAAAAGCGGGCGGGAGCCTCTCCCGCCTTCAACCACAGGCTTTGAGGTTAACCGGGCCGACAAATTCGTTGCCCCGACCCATCACGCAGGCCACGGTCTGGTTGCGCTGGCGTTCCCAGGTTTGTACCGGGTAAGTCTTGTTCCAGGCTTCATACAGTTGGCGGTCCTGTTTCGACAGGCGCAAGCCATATTGTTTGCTCATGTAAAAGTAGGTCCGGGCAATCATTCCGCGAATGGACGGGCGTGGCATGACCTTTTTTGCCTTGAAGTCCACTTGGGTCAAACAGGAACCGTACTGTCCGGTTTGCACCGGCAACCAACCGAAACTGAAGTTATTGCGGTCACCATTGACCTCCCCGATGCTCGGCACCAGGTTGTGCAAGTCGGCCTCTGCACGCTTGAACACATCATCGCGGCGCGTACAGTTCTTGCGTCCACCGTTCTGCCAGCATTGGCGCTGATGTCCGATCTGCCAGGCTGGAACGATATGCTCCCACTCGATGCGTGCGGCACGGTTGGCATTTTTGCGTGGGATGTACCCGCAGGCTTTCAAATCCACCCGGTTGCCGGTGTATTTACAGCCGCAGTAAAACTCTGTGGATTGTGGGGCATAGAGCTTCCAGGCGACTTTCTTGGCCTCGCTGAAGGTACGAGGCGCCTGGGCGTTGGCGGTAACGGCAAAAAACAGACAAAACAAAGCAGTAAAGCGAACACTCATTGAATCAATCTTCCTTCGGCACAACCCAGAAAATCTGCACGCCACCGTCGTCCCGATAAGCGAGGGTGACGTTGTCGTTCTCAGCAATTTCTTCCAGCAAGCGCGCCCATTCATCTTCCGGCTCTTCCGGTAAACGGAAGATCAAGGCTGCCTTGGCTTTCTGGGCATTGGTCGAATTGATGATTTTTTGCACGCGAACGGCCAAGCGTGCGTAAGCATCAGGCGGAGTTGGGGCTGCGGAAGAAGACTTTGCCACGGAGCATTCCTTAGTTTGCTGTATGTGCATACAGTATTTAACTATAAGGAATTTCGCAACTGCTTAAAACTCAGGACATTCGCGGGGAAGTTGTAGCGGGGAAGTCTCAAGGGAAAGTGGAGGCGAGTAAACCCGCCTCCACAGTGTTACCAGATATCAATATTCCCAGAACATCCGTTGCAGCTCTTTGCTGTCCTGGGTCTTGGTCAACGCAACCATTGCCAGGATCCGCGCTTTCTGCGGGTTCAGGTCATGGGCAACCACCCAGTCGTACTTGTCGTCAGGCTGTTCGGCGTTACGCAGCACGAAACCACCAGCATTCACGTGGGACGAGCGAATGATTTGTACGCCTTGTTTGCGCAGCTCCTGCAGGGCAGGGACGACCTTGGAAGACACCGAACCATTGCCAGTGCCGGCATGGATGATGGCTTTGGCGCCAGCCTGAGCCAGGGCCTTGACGGCGGTGTCGCTCACATTGCCGTAGCCATAAGCGATTTCAACGTCCGGCAGGCTTTTGATGGTCTTGATATCGAATTCAGAATCCAGTGTGTGGCGCTTGGCCGGCAGGCGGAACCAGTAGGATTTGCCTTCAACCACCATGCCCAACGGGCCCCATGGGCTCTTGAACGCTTCGGTCTTGATATTGATCATCTTGCTGACGTCACGACCCGACTGAATCTCATCGTTCATGGTGACCAGCACGCCCTTGCCGCGTGCATCCTTGCTGCCGGCGACGGCGACGGCGTTGTACAGGTTGAGCATGCCGTCCGCCGACATGGCGGTGCCCGGACGCATCGAGCCGACCACCACGATTGGCTTGTCGGTTTTTTCCACCAGGTTCAGGAAGTAGGCGGTTTCTTCGAGGGTGTCGGTACCGTGCGTAATCACGATGCCGTCGACGTCCTTGCTGTCGGCCAGTTCGGCAACACGGCGACCCAGTTGCAGCAGGTTTTCATTGTTGATGCTTTCGGACGCAATTTGCATCACTTGCTCGCCGCGCACATTGGCAATCTGGCTAAGCTCAGGAACACCAGCCATCAATTGCTCGATGCCCACCTTGGCCGCCTGATAAGTGGCGCTGTTGGCAGCGCTGGCGCCAGCGCCGGCAATAGTGCCGCCGGTGGCAAGAATCACCACATTGGACAGTTTGGTCTTGGTTTCAACTTCCTTTGCCTGAGCGGCAACGGGGAACAGCAGCAGAAGGGCGAGTGCGCCCGGAACAAAAGACTTCAGTGCAGATTTCATTATTTTTCTCTCTGGTTTTTGATGAGTGCGGTCGCAGGTTCATCTAGAACACCCGGGCGGTTCTGAACGCCGCGAGGTGCCAGGAAAGAGCAGGATTTGTACCAAGCTGATTGTGTTCGTGTTTATAAATTAAGGCATTGATTTAAAACAGTATTCATAGATATTTCAGATGACGTGAAAGCTCGTTCGTCCGGCTTTCCGAACGGGAAGGCAGTACCGTGTTCGGTTGTCCGAAAGCCAGGAGGGTTTATCGACGGGTTGCGTATGACATTAGAGTCACAGGCTGTCGTTTTAGAGAACGGACGGGCGAGGGCGATGTTTAATCGCATCCATCCAATAGCGTAATGGCAGGTAGCAGTGGGCTTGGATGAAAGGCGTTTTTCACCCGTTGACAAATCTCGACAAGGTTCTCATAGTTTGGCTAACGCAAACGTTTGCGAGACGGTCTGCCGTGCAAGCGTTGCTCACAATAATCATAAGATCGGAGTGAACCCATGAAGCTGCCATTTGCTGGACGTCTTCTTGCTGTCGCTGTGCTTGCCGCTGCATCCGCTGCGCTACCTCTTTCCTCTGCCTTTGCTGACGACGCCGCCACCAAACCCAAGGTCGGCCTGGTGATGAAATCCCTCGCCAATGAATTCTTCGTCACCATGCAGGATGGCGCCAAGTCCTATCAGAAAGACCATGCTGCCGACTTCGACATGATCACCAACGGTATCAAGAACGAAACCGATACCAGCGCGCAGATCGATATCGTCAACCAAATGATTCTCGCCAAAGTCAACGCCATCGTAATCGCCCCGGCTGACTCCAAGGCGTTGGTCACCGTGTTGAAGAAAGCTTCCGATGCGGGCATCAAGGTCGTCAACATCGACAACCGCCTTGATCCGGAGGTATTGAAAAGCAAAAACCTCGATATTCCGTTCGTAGGCCCGGATAACCGTAAAGGCTCCAAGCTGGTCGGTGACTACCTGGCCAAGCAACTGGCCGCGGGTGACAAGGTCGGCATCATCGAAGGTGTCCCGACCACCACCAACGCGCAACAGCGCACCGCAGGCTACAAGGACGCGATGGACGCTGCCGGCATGAAGATCGTCTCCACTCAGTCGGGCAACTGGGAAATCGACCAGGGTCAGAAAGTCGCCTCCGCCATGTTGAGCGAATACCCGGACCTCAAGGCACTGTTGGCGGGTAACGACAACATGGCCTTGGGCGCTGTCTCTGCCGTACGCGCTGCGGGCAAAGCCGGCAAAGTGCTGGTCGTAGGCTACGACAACATCGAAGCCATCAAACCAATGCTGCAAGATGGCCGTGTGCTCGCGACCGCTGACCAGGCTGCCGCCCAGCAAGCCGTGTTCGGTATCCAGAACGCGCTCAAGCTGGTCAAGGGTGAGAAAGTCGATGCCAAAGACGGCGTGATCGAAACCCCGGTCGAACTCGTCCTCAAGAAGTAATCCTGGCAGCACCCAACAGCGCCCGCTCGTCCTGAGTGGGCGCCTGGAGATTTTCCTATGTCATCTTCCGCCCCGAACGCTGTCCTCTCGGTCAGCGGTATCGGCAAGACCTATGCCCAACCGGTTCTGTCCGACATCACCCTGACGCTCAACCGCGGGGAAGTGCTGGCGCTGACCGGTGAGAACGGCGCGGGTAAAAGTACCCTGTCGAAAATTATCGGCGGGCTGGTCACGCCGACCACCGGGCACATGCAGTTCAATGGTCAGGACTACCGTCCCGGCAGCCGCACCCAGGCTGAAGAGCTGGGCGTGCGCATGGTCATGCAGGAGCTCAACCTGCTGCCCACACTGACCGTGGCCGAAAACCTGTTCCTGGATAACCTGCCCAGCAAGTGTGGATGGATCAGCCGCAAACAGCTGCGCAAAGCCGCGATCGAAGCCATGGCTCAGGTCGGCCTGGATGCGATCGACCCGGATACCTTGGTTGGCACCTTGGGCATTGGCCATCAACAGATGGTCGAAATCGCCCGCAACCTGATCGGCGACTGCCACGTACTGATCCTCGATGAACCCACGGCGATGCTGACCGCGCGTGAAGTCGAAATGCTCTTTGAACAAATCACCCGCCTGCAGGCTCGGGGCGTGGCGATCATTTATATTTCACACCGGCTCGAAGAGCTGGCCCGTGTTGCCCAGCGTATTGCGGTATTGCGCGACGGCAAACTGGTCTGCGTCGAGCCGATGGCCAACTACAACAGTGAGCAACTGGTCACCCTGATGGTCGGTCGCGAGCTGGGTGAAAAAATTGACCTGGGCCCGCGCACTATCGGCGGCCCGGCCTTGACCGTGAAAGGGCTGACCCGCTCGGACAAGGTGCGTGATGTGTCTTTTGAAGTGCGCGCCGGTGAGATCTATGGCATCTCCGGCCTGATCGGCGCCGGCCGCACTGAGCTGCTGCGCCTGATCTTCGGCGCGGACCTGGCGGACAGCGGCACCGTCGCTCTGGGCTCGCCGGCCAACGTGGTGAGCATTCGCTCCCCGGTAGATGCGGTCGGCCATGGCATTGCCCTGATCACCGAAGACCGCAAGGGTGAAGGCCTGCTGTTGACCCAGTCGATCAGCGCCAACATTGCCTTGGGCAACATGCCGGAAATTTCCGGCGGTGGCGTGGTGAACAGCCGCGATGAAACCGCCTTGGCCAAGCGCCAGATCGACGCCATGCGCATCCGCAGCTCCAGTCCGGCGCAGTTGGTGTCCGAGCTGTCGGGCGGTAACCAGCAGAAAGTCGTGATCGGCCGTTGGCTGGAGCGCGATTGCGCGGTGATGCTGTTCGATGAGCCGACCCGAGGCATCGACGTCGGTGCCAAGTTCGACATTTATGCCTTGCTCGGCGAATTGACGCGCCAGGGCAAAGCGCTGGTGGTGGTGTCCAGCGACCTGCGGGAGCTGATGCTGATCTGTGACCGCATCGGTGTGCTGTCCGCCGGGCGCCTGATCGAAACCTTCGAGCGCGACAGCTGGACCCAGGACGAATTGCTCGCCGCCGCCTTTGCCGGCTATCAAAAACGTGACGCGCTGCTCAACGACGCAGTGCTTAGGGATACCCCATGAAAACCACACATTCCCCGGGTAAAACCGGCGGCAACTTCTACGGACTGGGCACTTACCTGGGCCTGGCCGGTGCCTTGCTGGCGATGATTGCGCTGTTCTCAGTGTTGAGCGATCACTTCCTGTCCTACGACACCTTCAGCACCCTGGCCAACCAGATACCGGACTTGATGGTACTGGCGGTGGGCATGACCTTCATCCTGATTATCGGCGGCATCGACCTGTCGGTTGGCTCGGTGCTGGCATTGGCCGCGTCGGCGGTCAGCGTGGCGATTCTCGGCTGGGGCTGGAGCGTGCTCCCGGCAGCGTTGCTGGGCATGGGCTGTGCGGCAGTGGCTGGCACCATCACCGGCTCGATCACCGTGGCCTGGCGAATCCCATCGTTTATTGTGTCCCTCGGTGTGCTGGAGATGGCGCGTGGTGTGGCGTACCAAATGACCGGCTCGCGTACCGCCTATATCGGTGATTCGTTTGCCTGGCTGTCGAACCCGGTTGCCTTCGGGATTTCGCCGTCGTTCATCATTGCCTTACTGGTGATCATTGCCGCTCAGTTGGTGTTGACGCGCACGGTATTTGGTCGCTACCTGATCGGCATCGGCACCAACGAAGAGGCCGTGCGCCTGGCCGGGATCAATCCCAAACCCTACAAAATCCTGGTGTTCAGCCTGATGGGGCTGTTGGCCGGTGTGGCGGCACTGTTCCAGATTTCGCGCCTGGAAGCGGCGGACCCGAATGCCGGCTCCGGCCTGGAGCTGCAGGTGATCGCCGCTGTGGTGATCGGCGGCACCAGTTTGATGGGCGGGCGCGGTTCGGTTATCAGCACCTTTTTCGGTGTGTTGATCATTTCGGTACTGGCCGCAGGCCTCGCGCAGATCGGCGCTACGGAGCCCACCAAACGCATCATCACCGGTGCGGTGATCGTGATTGCCGTGGTCCTCGACACTTACCGCAGCCAGCGCGCCAGTCGGCGAGGCTGAGCCATGGCAACGATCAAGGATGTGGCAGCGCTTGCGGGTATTTCCTACACCACTGTGTCACACGTGGTGAACAAGACGCGGCCGGTGAGTGAGCCTGTGCGGATCAAGGTCGAAGCGGCGATCAAGCAGCTCGACTATGTGCCCAGTGCGGTCGCGCGATCGCTTAAGGCCAAGACCACCGCCACCATCGGCCTATTGGTGCCGAACAGCCTCAACCCTTATTTTGCCGAGTTGGCCCGCGGGATCGAGGATTACTGCGAGCGTAATGGTTACTGCGTGATCCTCTGTAACTCCGACGACAACGCTGAAAAACAGCGCAGCTACTTGCGCGTGTTGCTCGAAAAGCGCGTCGACGGCTTGATCGTGACCTCGGTGGGAGGCGACGACAGTGGCCTCGCCGCTGGCTTGAGCGCGGTGCGCACGCCTATGGTGATCGTCGACCGTGCGCTGGATGGTATCGATGTCGATCTGGTGCGCATCGACCACGAGGAGGGCGCCTACCTGGCGACCCGGCACTTGCTTGAACTGGGTCATCGCGACATCGCCTGCATTGGCGGCCCCGGCCACACCCGCGTGGCGCAAATGCGTCTGGCGGGGTATCAACGGGCGCTGCGTGAGGCGGGTGTGCAAGTGGCGGTCAATCGCACTCAAGAGAGCGACTTCACCAGCACCGGCGGGTATGCCGCAGCCGTGCAGTTGCTGGCGGACAATCCACCGAGCGCGATCTTCGCCAGTAACGATATGATCGGTTTTGGCGTGTTGCGTGCTGCGGCAGAGCGCAATATTCGCGTGCCCGGCGATTTGTCGGTGATTGGTTTCGATGACATTCAAATGGGCCGTTACGTATATCCGGCGCTGACCACGGTCGGGCAGTCGATCGTGCAACTGGGCGAAACGGCGGCCGAGCTTTTGCTGCGAAGAATTGCAACCCCCCAACTGCCGATCGATCAACGTATCGTGACGCCGAGTATTGTTTTGCGTGAGTCAACCGCACCGGTCGCCGGTGTGTTCGCCCAATACCGCTGAACCGAATTGATGAGTACTGATGTATGCCAGCAAAAGTAGTGGTAATAGGCAGCTTGAACATGGACTTGGTCACCCGCGCCAGTCGGTTGCCGCGTGCCGGTGAAACCCTGATCGGCCAAACGTTCTCTACCGTCCCCGGCGGCAAGGGCGCCAACCAGGCGGTGGCTGCTGCGCGTCTGGGCGCTGATGTGGCGATGATTGGCTGTGTTGGCACTGATGCCTACGGCGCCCAATTGCGTGATGCGCTGGTGGTGGAAGGCATTGATTGCCAGGCCGTAAGCACGGTAGACGGCTCCAGCGGCGTGGCCTTGATTGTGGTGGATGACAGTAGTCAGAACGCAATTGTAATCGTGGCCGGCGGCAACGGCGCGCTGACGCCAGCCTCGTTACAACAGGCTGACGCAGTGTTGCAGGCCGCCGACGTCATCGTCTGCCAGCTGGAATCGCCGATGGACACGGTGGGTCAGGCGCTCAAGCGCGGACGTGAACTGGGCAAGACGGTGATCCTCAATCCGGCACCCGCCAGCGGCCCTTTGCCGGCCGAATGGTACGCCTCGATTGACTACCTGATTCCCAATGAAAGTGAAGCCGCCGCCTTAAGCGGCGTGACGGTCGACTCTCTTGAGAGTGCCAAAGTGGCTGCGACGCAGTTGATCAAGGCAGGCGCGGGCAAGGTCATCATCACCCTCGGTGCCCAGGGCGCATTGTTTGCCGATGGCCACGGCTTTGAGCATCTGGTGGCGCCCAAGGTCAAGGCGGTGGACACCACGGCGGCGGGCGACACCTTTGTCGGTGGGTTTGCCGCCGCGCTTGCCAATGGCAAGAGCGAAGCCGAGGCCATCCGCTTTGGTCAGGTGGCCGCAGCACTGTCTGTGACTCGCGCCGGTGCGCAACCCTCTATTCCCAAGCTGCATGACGTTCAAGGTTCTGTGCCCTCATGAAAAAGACACCGCTGCTCAATATTGCCCTGTCGCGTGTGATTGCGTCTCTCGGTCACGGTGACGTTCTGGTGATCGGCGATGCCGGCTTGCCCGTGCCGCCGGGTGTCGAGCTGATCGACCTGGCGCTGACCCAAGGCATTCCTGACTTCATCAGCACCCTGCGCATTGTGCTCAGCGAGATGCAGGTGGAAAGCCACGTGCTGGCCGAAGAAATCCTGCTCAAGCAACCGCCTGCACTCACAGAACTCAACACGCTGACCGAGCAGGCAGCCCTGGGCGAACGACGCCTGGTCAGCCACGAAGAGTTCAAGCAACTGAGCCGCAAGGCTCGCGCCGTCGTGCGCACCGGCGAGTGCCAGCCTTATTGCAATATCGCGCTGGTCTCCGGCGTAACCTTCTAGAGTTTTCCTACGACAAGGAGTGTTTCATGCAACGTGGTCTTCCATCCCTGAAAAACCTGTTTCGGAGTGTCCTGCTTTTGTCCGCGCTCACAGCAGCCAGCGCCCACGCGGCGGAAAAAATCGACCTGATCATCGATACCGACCCGGGTGCTGATGATGTAGTGGCCTTGCTGTTTGCAATGGCCTCTCCACAGGAATTGAATATTCGTGCGCTGACCACCGTCGCCGGTAACGTGCGCCTCGACAAAACCTCTCGCAATGCGCGCCTGGCCCGCGAATGGGCAGGGCGCGAGGATATCCCGGTGTACGCAGGGGCGCCAAAACCGATGCTGCGCACACCGATCTACGCCGAGAATATTCACGGTAAAGAGGGTATTTCGGGCGTCACCGTGCACGAGCCGAAAAAAGGCCTGGCCGAAGGCAATGCCGTTGATTACCTGATCAAGACCCTGAGCACCGCCAAGCCCCACAGCATTACCATCGCCATGCTCGGCCCTCAGACCAACCTGGCGCTGGCGTTGACCCAGGCTCCGGAAATCACCCAAGGCATCAAGGAAGTGGTGGTGATGGGCGGTGCACATTTCAATGGCGGCAATATCACGCCGGTGGCCGAATTCAACCTGTTTGCCGACCCTATTGCGGCTGAGGTGGTGCTCAAAAGCGGCGTCAAGTTGACTTACCTGCCACTGGACGTAACCCACAAGGTGTTGACCAGTGAGGCGCGCCTCAAGCAAATCGCCGATATCAACAACAACGCGAGCAAGGTTGTCGGCGATATTCTGAATGAATACGTCAAAGGCGATATGGAGCACTACGGCATTCCAGGCGGCCCGGTTCACGATGCTACCGTTATTGCCTACCTGCTCAAACCTGAGCTGTTCAGCGGCCGTGAAGTCAATGTGGTGGTAGACAGCCGTGAAGGCCCGACCTTCGGCCAGACCATCGTCGATTGGTACGACGGCCTGAAGCAGCCGAAAAATGCCTTTTGGGTCGAGAACGGCGATGCTCAGGGCTTCTTCGATCTGCTGACCGAGCGTCTGGCGCGTCTGAAGTAATGTGTAGGCCGGTCGGCGTTCGCCGGCCGGTTCTTATTCGCGCTCGGGGTTGTGTGCGCCCATGTGATCGGCCGGGTATTTTTCGAATACCTGACCGATGAAGGCCTGTGCAGCCCGAGTGCCGAGTTCCTTGACCAGCAGGTCGATTCCGATGATTGCCAACTCCTCCGGGCTTCCGGGGCTGTAGGAACTTTGTCCTTGGGGCCACTTGGCTTTGATGTCGGCTTGGAGGGTAACAGTGGTCATGGGGGGGGGGCTCGCGGAGTTGGAAGTACTGGGCAGTGCGCTAAAACGCGGCTCTTACCGGCGCAGTTAACCATTTTTGGGCAGCGTTTGGCACTGCTACTTAGGCATGAGGCATGTGCTGTGCGACACTGTGCCTCTGTTTAATTGCCGGGGAACGCCAGGTGCAGATCGATTTGAACAACCCCGAGAACCTGACGCTGGAAGCTGTTCGTCAGTTGCTGGCCAGCGCCAGCGATGACGAGCATACCCAGTTGCGTGTGACCAAGGCCGGGATTGCCTACATTTCGTCAGGCGTGGTGGGCGGCACTGATATCGCCGGCTTGCTGTTTCGCCTTGAGACCTGGGCCAAAGGCTCCGGTTATGTCGGTAACGTGGCGGCCAGTGATGAAGTCTGGGTCATGCAGATATTCAACGCGCTCAAGCAGAATTGGCCGAACCCACCGTTCGACTACATCGACATCTACTGAATACATTCATATCTGGTGACGATTGACCGAGCGAATGCTCGGCCTGAGTCAGGCAGACTTGCCCGCGGGCGATTCACGTCTTGAAACCAATCCCCCGGATCGCTGTCGCACGATCTCTGTCCATTTTTATCATAGGAGGCTTCATGCCTTGGAAGCTCGCATCATTCGGTACTTTGTTGGCAGCATTCGCGTTGGCGGGTTGCAGCACCCCGGGTACCTCTGAGCCAGCCAAAGACGCCGCCGTGGCCGATGCCGGTCATAGCCGCTGTGAGGCTAAGGCCGCCGAGTTCGCGATCGGCCAGAAAGCCTCGCCCCAATTGCTGGAACAGGCGCGTACACGTGCCGGTGCGCAGAACGCACGTATCCTCAAGCCTAATGACATGATCACCCTGGAATACCGTTCCGACCGCCTGAACCTGAACACCGATGACAATCTGGTGATCACACGAGTCAACTGCGGCTAAGAACTTCGCGGCTTTTGTAGCGCCCATAAAAAACCCCGTCACATGGACGGGGTTTTTTTTAGCTCAGCGGAGAATTACTCGCCGCGAACCTGTGCAGCTTGCATACCCTTTTGGCCTTTCTCAGCCACGAAGGAAACGGTTTGGCCTTCTTTCAGGCTTTTGAAACCGTCGCTTTCGATAGCTTTGAAGTGTACGAACAGGTCGTCACCGCCACCTTGAGGAGTGATGAAGCCGAAGCCTTTTTCATCGTTGAACCATTTAACGGTGCCGGTTTGGCGATTAGACATGGTGTATCTCCAAGAAACATATATTTTCAGTAGTGCTGTGCTGCTCAGGCCAACTGGGCACACTTGGCTATCATAGTCGAAATGTTCGACTTGGGAGCCCCCCCAAGGCATTGTTTGCTAATCAATAGCGTTGCATTTACTGCCTGGGCTGGCTGAAAGCCCCGATCTACGGGGCTTTGGTGCGAAATATCAGCTGTTAAAAAAAGCCGTAAAAGCTGCGTAATTTGTGCGAAATGGCAATTTTTGGGCTGTTTTTTCAGCGCGACGGCCGTCTGATCAGTGATCGTTCTGATTATTTCTTCACGACTTTGCAGGACGAAATAGCCGCGACAGCTTTGTTCTTAAGCGCCGGATCTGCGTTCTGGTTGGTCATGAGCTCCTTGATCTCAGCGGTGCTCAATTCGGCGTTGATCTTGTCAGCGCCACATTCGCAATGGTCTTTGGCAGTTTTGGCGTCCACGCTTTGCTGGGCTGCCGAACTGCAATCTTTGATGAAGTTGTCGCGAGCGCCGGTTGGCCAGTTCGATGGGGCGGCTGCCTGGGCGCCGAGCGACAGGAAGGCCAGGGAAGCAGCGAGAGCGAGGGTCGAGGTGAAACGCATCATGTGGATGCTCCTTTGGGTCGAGGACGAACAGCGATTCTCGGTGTGTTTGAGGCATGGCGTACAGCTCAAGTTCACTTTTGCACCTATAAAGCCTGGAATTTGTCTTTTCAGAAAGGCGGCGCCAGCGCTATGACCGTTCATCTGTGCTAGCATCCTCGGCCTGGCTATTTACAGGCGTGCCAAATTGCCGCCTTGCCATGTTCTTTTTAGCTCACTCCAGTCACTCTGGTTCGATTATCGGTTGGCCGAAAGGCTCCTGCCGCTGTAAGGCAGGCGTTCATCATTGAACGGCCTGGTGTTGGATCTTGTACTGGCTCATCCCAACCCACGTGACCTTTGGTAGGGGTCACCACTAGGAGAGGAGGCGCCATGCCAACTATTACTCTTCCCGACGGCAGTCAACGTTCATTCGATCATTCGGTATCTGTAGCCGAAGTCGCCGCTTCCATCGGTGCAGGCCTGGCCAAGGCCACCGTAGCCGGCAAAGTCGACGGCAAGCTGGTTGACGCCAGCGACCTGATCACCAGCGACGCCAGCCTGCAAATCATCACGCCCAAGGATCAAGAGGGGCTGGAGATCATTCGCCACTCTTGCGCGCACCTGATTGGCCATGCGGTCAAACAGCTGTACCCCACCGCAAAAATGGTGATCGGTCCGGTCATCGATGAAGGCTTCTATTACGATATCGCCTACGAGCGTCCGTTCACTCCGGACGACCTGGCCGCTATCGAGGCGCGCATGCATGCGCTGATCGAAAAAGATTACGACGTAATCAAGAAGGTCACGCCGCGCGCCGAAGTGATCGACGTGTTCACCGCGCGTGGTGAAGACTACAAGCTGCGTCTGGTGGAAGACATGCCGGACGAGCAGGCGATGGGCCTGTACTACCACGAAGAATACGTCGACATGTGCCGTGGCCCGCACGTGCCGAATACGCGCTTCCTCAAGTCGTTCAAGCTGACCAAGCTGTCTGGCGCCTACTGGCGCGGCGACGCGAAGAACGAGCAACTGCAGCGCATCTACGGCACTGCCTGGGCTGACAAAAAGCAGCTGGCGGCCTACATCCAGCGCATTGAAGAAGCCGAAAAACGTGACCATCGCAAGATCGGCAAGCGCCTGAACCTGTTCCACCTCCAGGAGGAAGCGCCTGGGATGGTGTTCTGGCACCCGAACGGCTGGACCCTGTACCAGGTGCTTGAGCAGTACATGCGCAAGGTTCAACGCGAAAACGGCTACCTGGAGATCAAGACTCCGCAGGTCGTAGACCGCAGCCTGTGGGAAAAGTCCGGGCACTGGGCCAACTACGCCGACAACATGTTCACCACTCAGTCGGAAAACCGCGACTACGCCATCAAGCCGATGAACTGCCCATGCCACGTGCAGGTGTTCAACCAGGGCTTGAAGAGCTACCGCGAGTTGCCGATGCGTCTGGCCGAGTTTGGTGCCTGCCACCGTAACGAGCCGTCGGGTGCGTTGCACGGCATTATGCGCGTGCGCGGTTTCACTCAGGACGACGCCCACATCTTCTGCACCGAAGAGCAGATGCAGGCTGAATCCGCCGCGTTCATCAAGCTGACCATGGACGTTTATCGCGATTTCGGCTTCACCGAAGTCGAAATGAAGTTGTCCACTCGTCCGGAAAAACGCGTCGGCTCCGACGAGCTGTGGGATCGCGCCGAAGCTGCACTGGCCGCCGCCCTAGACAGCGCGGGCCTTGCGTACGATCTGCAGCCGGGTGAGGGCGCCTTCTACGGTCCGAAAATCGAGTTCTCGCTGAAAGATTGTCTTGGTCGTGTCTGGCAATGTGGTACTTTGCAGCTCGATTTTAACCTGCCGATTCGTTTGGGAGCCGAATACGTCTCCGAAGACAACAGCCGCAAACACCCGGTTATGTTGCACCGAGCGATCCTTGGCTCGTTCGAACGGTTTGTCGGAATCCTGATCGAGCACTACGAGGGTGCGTTCCCTGCGTGGCTGGCTCCGACTCAGGCAGTGATCATGAATATCACTGATAAACAGGCAGATTTTGCAGCTGAAGTTGAAAAAACTCTCAACGAAAGCGGATTTCGTGCCAAGTCCGACTTGAGAAATGAAAAGATCGGCTTTAAAATCCGCGAGCATACTTTGCTCAAGGTTCCCTATCTTTTGGTTATCGGAGATCGGGAAGTCGAGATGCAGACTGTCGCTGTGCGTACTCGTGAAGGTGCTGACCTGGGCTCGATGCCCGTCGCCCAGTTCGCTGAGTTCCTCGCGCAAGCGGTTTCCCGGCGTGGTCGCCCAGATTCGGAGTAATTATTATTAAGCGTGAAATGAGACAAGATAAACGAGCTGCACCGAAAGCCCCGATCAACGAGAATATCTCGGCACGCGAGGTTCGGTTAATTGGCGCTGACGGCGAGCAGATTGGCATCGTCTCGATTGATGAAGCGCTTCGTATTGCTGAAGAGTCCAAATTGGACCTGGTGGAAATCTCCGCCGATGCAATCCCACCCGTTTGCCGGGTGATGGACTACGGCAAGTCGATCTTCGAGAAGAAGAAGCAGGTTGCCGCAGCGAAGAAGAACCAGAAGCAGATTCAAGTAAAAGAAATCAAGTTTCGTCCAGGGACGGAGGAAGGGGATTACCAGGTAAAACTGCGCAACCTGGTACGTTTCCTGAGTGATGGGGACAGGGCCAAGGTATCCTTGCGATTCCGCGGCCGTGAGATGGCCCACCAGGAGCTGGGGATGGAACTCCTCAAGCGGGTTGAAGCTGACCTGCTGGAGTACGGTTCCGTCGAGCAGCATCCTAAGATGGAAGGACGCCAGCTGATTATGGTCATCGCCCCGAAAAAGAAGAAGTAATCAACAGGGCACGGCAGGCCTTCTGATTATGTTTATCAACTGAATGCGGAGTATCCGAACATGCCAAAGATGAAGACTAAAAGTGGTGCTGCTAAGCGGTTTCTGAAAACTGCTAACGGTATCAAGCACAAGCACGCTTTCAAGAGCCACATCCTGACCAAAATGTCGACCAAGCGTAAGCGTCAACTGCGCGGTAGCAGCTTGCTGCATCCGTCTGACGTGGCAAAAGTCGAGCGCATGCTGCGCCTTCGTTAATTTTTGGATCAAGACTAGAGGAAGTAACTCATGGCTCGTGTAAAGCGTGGCGTCATTGCCCGTAAACGTCACAAAAAAATTCTGAAACTCGCTAAAGGCTACTACGGCGCACGCTCGCGCGTATTCCGTGTTGCCAAGCAAGCGGTAATCAAGGCAGGCCAATACGCCTACCGTGACCGTCGTCAGAAAAAACGTCAGTTCCGCGCTCTGTGGATCGCTCGTATCAATGCTGGTGCTCGTGTTAACGGTCTGTCCTACAGCCGTTTCATCGCTGGCCTGAAAAAAGCGTCCATCGAAATCGACCGTAAGGTTCTGGCTGAACTGGCCGTGAACGATAAAGCGGTGTTTGCTGCGATTGTCGAGAAAGCTAAAGCCACCTTGGCTTAAGTACCCCCGACAGTCACCGTGGGCTACTCCTGTAGCCCACGGTGGTAAACGTCATAAATAGGGGAAGAGCCTTCAAGCTCTTCCCCTATTTTGTATCTGGAGTCTGTACATGGAAAACCTGGACGCGCTCGTCGCTCAAGCCCTTGAGGCTGTGCAAAGCGCTGAAGATGTAAATGCCCTGGAGCAAATCCGGGTTCACTACCTTGGCAAGAAAGGTGAATTGACTCAGGTGATGAAGACCCTGGGGAATTTGCCGGCTGAAGAGCGTCCGCAAGTCGGTGCGCTGATCAACGTTGCCAAGGAGCGTGTCACAGAGGTTCTCAATGCGCGCAAGGCGTCGCTCGAGGAGGCCGATCTTGCGGCCAAACTCGCCGCCGAGTCCATTGACGTGACCCTGCCTGGCCGTGGCCAGGCCTCGGGCGGTCTACACCCGATCACCCGGACTCTGGAACGTATCGAGCAGTTCTTTACCCACATCGGCTACGGCATTGCCGAAGGCCCTGAGGTCGAAGACGACTATCACAACTTCGAGGCGCTCAACATCCCAGGCCATCACCCGGCCCGGTCGATGCACGACACCTTCTATTTCAACGCAAACATGCTGTTGCGCACCCATACCTCGCCGGTACAGGTCCGCACCATGGAAGCGAACAAGCCGCCGATCCGCATCGTCTGCCCAGGCCGTGTGTACCGTAGCGACTCGGATATCACCCACTCGCCGATGTTCCACCAGGTCGAAGGCCTGCTGGTTGATCGCGACATCAATTTTGCCGACCTCAAAGGCACTATCGAAGAATTCCTGCGGGTGTTCTTCGAGAAAGAGCTGGCGGTGCGTTTCCGTCCTTCGTTCTTCCCGTTCACCGAGCCGTCCGCTGAAGTCGACATGGAATGCGTGATGTGCAGCGGCAAAGGCTGCCGCGTCTGCAAGCAGACCGGCTGGCTGGAAGTGATGGGCTGCGGCATGGTTCACCCTAACGTGCTGCGCATGTCCGGGATCGACCCGGAAGAGTTCTCGGGCTTTGCCTTCGGCATGGGCGTTGAGCGTCTGGCCATGCTGCGTTACGGCGTGAACGACTTGCGTCTGTTCTTCGACAACGACTTGCGGTTCCTCGCGCAATTTCGCTAGTCGTAACGAATCTTTAGGAGAGCAGGATGAAATTCAGTGAACAATGGCTGCGTGGCTGGGTAAGCCCGCAGGTAGATCGCGACGAGCTGGTTGCTCGTCTGTCGATGGCCGGCCTTGAGGTCGATAGCGTAACGCCGGCCGCCGGTGTTTTCAGCGGCGTGGTCGTAGGCGAGGTGCTGAGCACCGAGCAGCACCCGGATGCTGATAAATTGCGTGTGTGCCAGGTCAGTGATGGCGCGCAGACGTTCCAGGTCGTGTGCGGAGCGCCTAACGTGCGCCCGGGCCTGAAGATTCCGTTTGCCATGATCGGCGCCGAACTGCCAGGCGACTTCAAGATCAAGAAAGCCAAGCTGCGTGGCGTTGAGTCCAACGGCATGCTCTGCTCCCAGGCTGAACTGCAAGTGGGCGAGGGCAACGACGGCCTGATGGAACTGCCGGCCGACGCGCCAGTAGGCCAGGACATTCGTGTCTACCTGGAGCTTGAAGACGCCAGCATTGAGGTCGACCTGACCCCGAACCGCGGCGATTGCCTGTCCCTCGCTGGCCTGGCCCGCGAAGTAGGTGCGTTGTACAACGCTCCGGTAACCCGTCCTGTGGTTGCCGCAGTAGCTGCCGTGCACGAGGAAGTACGCCCGATCGAAGTGCTGGCGCCAAACGCTTGCCCACGCTACCTCGGCCGTGTCATCCGCAACGTCGACCTGTCCAAACCAACCCCGCTGTGGATGGTTGAGCGCTTGCGCCGCGCCGACGTACGCAGCATTGACGCTGCCGTCGACATCACCAACTACGTGATGTTGGAGCTGGGCCAACCGCTGCACGCGTTCGATCTCGCCGAAATCAATGGCGGCATCCGCGTACGCATGGCCGAAGAAGGCGAGAAGCTCGTCTTGCTCGACGGCCAGGAAGTCAGCCTGCGCGCCGATACCCTGGTGATCGCCGATCATTCCCGCGCCCTGGCCATTGCCGGCGTGATGGGTGGCGAGCACAGCGGTGTGTCCGCGACCACTCGCGATATTTTCCTCGAAAGCGCGTTCTTTGATCAGATCGCCATCGCCGGCAAGGCCCGTTCCTACGGCCTGCACACCGATGCCTCGCATCGCTACGAGCGTGGCGTGGACTGGAAGCTGGCCCGTGAAGCCATGGAGCGCGCCACTGGCCTGCTGCTGGAAATCACCGGCGGCGAAGCTGGCCCGATCACCGAAACCGTGAGCGAGCAGCACCTGCCGTCCGTTGCTCCGATCACCCTGCGCGCCAAGAGCGTCGAGCAAATGCTCGGCCTGGTGATTGATCCGGCTCAAATCGAGCAGCTGCTGTCGGCTCTCGGCCTGAGCATTACCGCGGGCGGGGAAGGGCAGTGGCACGTTGAAGTGCCAAGCCATCGCTTCGATATCAGCCTGGAAGTTGACCTGATCGAAGAACTGGCCCGGCTGTATGGCTACAACCGCCTGCCGGTTCGCTACCCGCAAGCACGCCTGGCGCCGCAGCCTAAAGCTGAGGCCCGTGCGCACTTGCCGGAGTTGCGTCGCCTGCTGGTCGCCCGTGGCTACCAGGAAGCGGTGACCTACAGCTTCATCGATCCTAAACAGTTCGAGTTGTTCAACCCTGGCGTCGAGCCACTGCTGTTGGCCAACCCGATCTCGAACGACATGGCGGCCATGCGTTCGTCGTTGTGGCCGGGCTTGGTAAAGGCACTGTCCCACAACCTGAACCGTCAGCAAGACCGCGTGCGCATGTTCGAAAGCGGCCTGCGTTTTGTCGGCCAACTCGACGGCCTGAAACAAGAACCGATGCTGGCTGGCGTGGTGTGCGGCAGCCGCCTGCCTGAGGGCTGGGCCCAAGGCCGCGACGCCGTGGACTTCTTCGACGTCAAGGCTGACGTGGAAGCGGTATTGGGCTTTGCTGGCGCGCTCGACGATTTCACGTTCGTGCCGGGCAGCCACCCAGCGTTGCATCCGGGCCAGACTGCGCGTATCGAACGCGAAGGGCGCCTGGTGGGCTACGTAGGCGCCATCCATCCGGAGTTGTCGAAAACCCTCGGTCTGGACCGTCCGGTGTTCGTTTTTGAGCTAGTCTTGGCGGAAGTCGCGTCGGGCAAGATGCCTAAATTCAGCGAGTTGTCGCGCTTCCCTGAAGTGCGTCGTGACCTGGCCCTGATCGCCGATCGCGAAGTCGCCGCCACTGCCGTTCTGGATGTAATCCGTGAAAATGCAGGGGAATGGCTGACAGACCTCAGGCTATTTGACGTCTATCAGGGTAAAGGCATTGATCCGCATAGAAAAAGCCTTGCAGTTGGCTTGACCTGGCAGCATCCATCGCGCACTCTTAATGACGATGAGGTGAATACCACGACACAAAATATCCTCACCTCGCTCGAACAAAGGTTGAACGCCACGTTAAGGAAGTGACGTATGGGGGCTTTGACGAAAGCTGAGATGGCGGAACGTCTGTACGAAGAGCTGGGTCTGAACAAACGCGAGGCCAAGGAATTGGTCGAGCTGTTTTTTGAAGAAATCAGGCACGCTCTGGAAGACAACGAACAGGTCAAATTGTCCGGTTTCGGCAATTTTGACCTGCGGGACAAACGCCAGCGGCCTGGCCGCAATCCAAAAACGGGAGAAGAAATCCCGATCACGGCTCGCCGTGTGGTCACCTTTCGTCCAGGGCAGAAGTTGAAGGCCCGAGTTGAGGCTTATGCTGGAACCAAGTCATAACGACGAACTACCCGTCATCCCAGGCAAACGCTACTTCACCATTGGTGAAGTCAGCGAGCTTTGTGCGGTCAAGCCGCACGTGCTGCGCTATTGGGAGCAGGAGTTTCCTCAACTCAACCCCGTCAAACGCACCGGGAACCGTCGGTATTATCAGCGCCAGGATGTGCTGATGATCCGACAGATCCGTGCGTTGCTGTACGACCAGGGGTTCACCATCAGTGGCGCGCGTCAGCGCATGTCCGGTGATGAAGCCAAAGACGACACCACCCAATACAAGCAACTGATCCGCCAGATGATCTCCGAACTCGAAGATGTGCTGGTGGTTTTGAAGAAATAACGTCGGCTTTTAAAATACTTCCACATTTCAAAAGCTTGCGGTATATTCCGGATCGCTTCGTAGCGAAGCGAACCCAGTAACACGCCTAGTCGGGGCGTAGCGCAGTCCGGTAGCGCACTAGCATGGGGTGCTAGGGGTCGAGTGTTCGAATCACTCCGTCCCGACCATATTTTACAGTGACTTAGCCGAACTCTAGCCAGTTCGGCTTTTTTACGTGTAGGGACTTTTGCGGGGGATCATCCCAACTTCCTCCTCAAGATTGTCAGCGCTGGCCCACGAGAGTCAGTTGCCGACACTTTGTTCGCAGCCTCAATCAAGTGCTGCAACTCCGGGGTAGAATAGTGGCTCGTAATGCTGCCGTTCTTATGCCCCAACAACGCTTTCCGATCCTCCTCCGTCACGCTCGCTGCACGTAGCCTTCTACCAAAGGTGTGCTTCAAGTCGTGAATCCGGATCGACCTGAATCCGGGGTGTGCTGGCGACTGGTGGACCTTCTCCCAACTGTCCGCTGCGCGCACTCTGGCTTTCTTCCAGGCCGAATCATTCATTCGGTGTATGGCTGTTGGACCGAACTGATCTGGCTGCCCGTACGGAAACACCAAGTCTCGGTGCAGGCCGCGCTGCCCATCAATGATGGACATCGCCACCTTGTTCAAGATCACCAGGCGCTCATCTCCGTTCTTTACCCCCGCCTTTTCACTCCGCCCGCCGAATCCGGCAGGTATCAGAAACACGCTGGTGTTCAGGTCCGGCACCCGTATTTCCCAATCCCATCGCAACTTGCACACTTCCTGCTCCCGGCAACCCGTGTTCACCTTATAGAGGGCCATCCTCAACAGGTGGTCGGGCAGCTCAGGGAACAAAAGAGCCTGTTCTTCCCATGACATAGGGTAGGGCTTACGACTCGACTTCTTCTCCTCAAGCATTGATATCATCGGCACACTTTCCAGCCATGGCCGTTTTTCAGCATCGCGCCACTTGCGGTGGCATAGGTTCAAGATCCTGACGACTCGTTGCAGGGCAATGTTTACCGTCCTGTTGGATACGCCTGGCTTGACCTTCCCTTTGTCCGTCTTGCTCGGTCGCTGCCGGTCACGGATGAATGTGGCCAATGTCCCGTCATCGATGTGCGTTACTGGCAGATCCCCGATGTACGGATCAAGCTGTTCGATATGGGAGGCGGAAAGGCCGATCGACGCTTGGTCTTTGAACTCGACCAAGAACCGCGTGGCTGCCTCGCGCCAGGTTCGCACCTGACGCACGCCGTAAATTTTTTCCTGCCGCAGCTTTTCCAGCCGATGAATCAGGTACTGCTCGGCTTCCTCCCTTTCGCTTGCTCCAGTGCTTTCCTGAAGTCGGCTACCTCTGACGACTTTGTCGATGTGCCAAATCCCGTTCCTCTGGTAGAGGCCCGACATTGTTTTTCGCGCCATTGTTTTGCTCCTTGGCGCCCACTGCGGGGCGGATTGTTGTCCTGTTCTGCCTGCTTTTCAATTGCCATGGCTTCGATATAGGCGTCGGCCCACTGGTCAAGCTCATGCCGGTCGAAGGCAACGCCCTGTTTTCCAATAGGGAATTCGCGGATGTGGGGGCGAACCGTGTTCTTGAATTCTTCCCTGCACATACCGAGGTAAGCGGGTGCGTGCATCGCCCGGATGAAGCGGGGAGCGGTCTCTAGGACCGGCGCTAACTTTGTGTTGGCCATAGGAAATGCCTCGCCACGCCGTTGCCGGGTGGATTTATTGGTTTGGGGCGTCCTTGCCGCGCTGGGCGGCAGAAGGTGGGTTATTCGGTGCGGAAGACTTCGGCGCGGACGGCGCGCCATTCTTGCTTAGTGGTCACTGGCTCGCGGCCGAACCAACGCTCAGCATCGTTTGCCAGATCCTCGCGGGCGTGGCTCCAGCCGCCGCCACGACGAAGCGCGCACACTCGCACTTGGTCGCCGAGTGATTTGCACTTCCCGATCTTCGTTTCTGCGCAAATAAACATGCAGGAATACCTCGCCCGCCGCTCACCGGCAGGCATCTAGGGGGATGGAGTAATGGCGTTTTGCTGTGATTTCAACTGCTTCAGAAGTGATGTAAAAAAGGCTAAAACCACTTCGTGATGAGGCATGGACGTGTCACACAGTATTGATGCCCCGATAGCGCATGCTTACCGGGGCCACGTGATGTTTCTCAAGTTCGACTGGCGACGCCCGAACGACAACGCCCCGGTCGCGGCCAAGATCATCGAGCCCGCTCCAATCGACGGCTTGGGCCAAGTTGCTGCTGAACTGGAAGGGCCATGGCCTGATTATCCAGCGGCACTGGACGAAGCTATGGCCGCTGCTGAACGCTGGATCGACAGCCAGTTGCCCTAGGGCCGCTCACCGGCAGGCATGTAGGGGGATTGGGGTTTAGGCGAGTTCTGCAGGGATGCTGATGGTGTCGCCAAACGCAGTGGCTACGATCGCGCGGCAGGCAGCAATGAGGTGCGTCGTCCCTTCACAAGCCTTGTAATGCAGCGCACTGGTAAGCGCGACAATCGGCTCATTCCCGTGCTCATCTTCTGGCCCGGTGCCGATGGTCCCAAAGCTGATACGGTGCTTGTCGATCAGTGAGCCGCCTTGGCTCCAGTCGCTGGAGTAAGCAGGGCATGGGTTGGAATAGCTGGGGCTTTCGGCAATCCGAAGCCTCGGCTTTTTTATCTGCCAAAGCCGTTGCTTTTCGTAGTCGGTGAAATCGCCAGGCTGTAACTCAGCCATCTGCTCAGCGACCGTGTGGACAAATACAGGTCGGCCGATTGCCTTGGCAACTGCCCAGTCCAAAGCCTGGCCTGTAAGGTCGGCGACTCTCACTTCAGTCTTTGCGTTCATGGCCTCGGCCCCTTGTAGATGAAGACGTAGGCGAACCAGGGGGTGGCGATCATGGCGTCACCCGCTGGCCGAGCATCACATCGGCCACAATTTCCCAGAGTTGGGGTGGTGACCACTGGTAGCGGTCGAAGTCGCCATCTGGCTCAACACCGATTACGCAACTCGACTGCGCGCCTTTCTGGCCCTCCCAGCCCTTTTTCAGGATCGTCGCTACCTTTCCGTCACCACCTGGCTCTGTTTGGTGAAAGTCGTAGGCCCGCATGCGATACATCGACCCGGCAGCAATGGCCTGTCGACTGGTTTGCAGCATCTCTACAGTTCCATTGCGCACCCATGGCCGGCCGCCCCTGGCGCTGCGGGCGCCTTCATGGATGTACAGCTCATGCGTTGCCTGCTTGAAACAGGCGGCTGCGGGCGGTAACTCGGCAAATTCAACGTTGATCTGCGTGCCCACGATTACCAGGGAGTCAAAATCAAAGCGGTGATTGTGGATGGCCGAGTGCTCAAAGCACGCCCGGCGCGGCAGCTCAGGGTGCCAGACGTGCATGCGCTGTTTGCCTTCCAACTGGATCTGCACAAAGCCCAGGCCGTGCAGGGTGATCTTGTCGGTCATTACGTCGTCGATGATGCTCACGGCGTCACCTCCCGGCGCGCCCACCAGCAGACCGGACCGTCGTCGGTGTCGTGAATAGCCAGGCAGAACCAGCCTTCGCCATCAGGCCGACCCGGTTCCCAGTAGCTGCAGTCCGGGTCGCCTGCTTCGAAATAGCGCTCAGAGACCGCTTCGTCGCTGTGGTATTCGAGGCTCACCATTTTCACCTGCAAGCCCTGTGCAACGATCCAGGCCTTGCACTTATCACCGTCGCCCTCGTCGAAGTCGGGCATATCGGGGTGAGCGAACATGCCGTATTCATCGCGCACGACCGGGGCTTGCTGGATCAATTTGATTTCTTCAGGCATGACTTCGTCCTTGCCGCTATAGCGGCTGACTTTGAAGGGGGAGGGGTTACAGGTTTTGCGGGTGGAGTACGGATGTACTCTTATCTGGATTTGACGTTCAGGCGCTCTGCGAGCTGGCGGATCTGGATACCAGTAATTCCGGGGAATTCGGGGATGTCGTGAATGGCTTGCACGATAAGAGCAATCGTAGCTACCAGCGCGGGCTGCTCGGCGTAGAGCCCAATTTTGCGAACAAGGCCTGGCGGCGTTGGTAAGTGCGACCACTGCAGCGCAGCTAGGCCGCTCCCTTCTGGCCCGTGACAGATCCACGCCACCGGCTCGCCCTGGGGCTGGGCGGCTACCTTTGCCATAGCTTGAACCACTCCAAGCAAATAAACCGCGTCAACTTCTTCGGTGTAACCAAGGCATAGCCTATCGCCTTCATGTCGCGTGCATTCAGCCTCGTCCGTGAGGTCTGCCGAGCTACCAAGCCAGCCGCATTTAGTGCACCGCGCCGGGTAGTAAAGCCCGACAATTCTGGCCTCGCCGATGTAGCGCGGCACGCCGTCAATCGTTTGGTTGGTGGTCATGGCTTGGCTACCTTTTCGGGCACTGATGCTTCCGCCTCGGTACGGAATTTGATTGGCGCAGTATCGCCGTGGCGACCTTCTGTCCAGTTGATGCGCTTGCTGCAATAGCATCCGGTCTGCTGCGACAGGTCGAAGTTCTGGCGAAACCCCATGTCGATTCCGGTCATGCCGTGCTGGCGCGCCAGAGCGACTACCGCTTGGGCAAACGCGATGTCGTGGTCAGTAATTGCTGTCATAAATACCTCAGCAAATCAGTTGTGCCAGTGCCAGCAGGCACCAGCAGTAGGCGGGGAGTTGGGTCACGACTTGGCGGCAACATTGCATAGCACCACCTCATCATCATCCAGCGCGGACACGACGCCGATTTCACTCAATGCCTTTGCCGCCATCGGGTGATTAGCTTCGAGAGCAGTTCTTTCTGCGCTTACCCAGATGTCTAGCCCAGTTCCGCTGTTTCCGTTATTGGAGTAGCTGCTGCAAGACTCTGCATCATCCTTGGCGGCTTCGAGGTAGTCCTTGGTTCTGCAATGAGGGCAGATGTAGGTGCAGTCAGTCGGGTCGTATCCTTCACCATCACCTGCATACCAAAGGTAGCCACCCTTGCGGCATTGCCAGTCGCCGCGCTCGTACGCACACCAGGATATTTACGCATCGCCACCACCCTCTGCTGGCTTGAGTGCGGCGTCAGTTTCGTATTTCAGCACGCAGAAAACGCCGCCAGCTTCAGCACTCCATCTGTGCAACAACCCCTCCAGCACATCCACCCGCTCATCCGCTGCGGTCAGCAGGACTTGGAGTGCGTCACGCTCAGATCGAAGACGAGTGATAACTTCGTGCAATGTCTGTGCACTGGCGTCTGCTGAATCGTTATCTGCCTGTAGGTAGTTCGTGGTAACCAACAAATGATCAAAGTTCTTTTGTAGGTCAGCCTCCCGCCCCAGAGCCGCGTCACGCTCGGCGGTTACCCGGTCTAGGTCTTCCGGCTGAACAACCCAGGGCTGGAACAGCGCTTTCGAAACGCCTTCAACTCCTGGAATGAAGCCTTTCAGCTTCCATCGCATTACTTCGGACACGGTAATTTCCTTGCCGGGCCATGCCCGGGCGGTGTGGTGCTACGATGGCCCCTTCCTCTAAATGGGCTGGACCATGACCAAGCACGATATTTACGATGAGATCGAAGGCTTTCAGGTTTGGAACTACATGGAGTGCGACAAGGACGAGGAAGGCCGGGAGACCTGGCGTATCAACGTCGAGGTAAAGCGCGGTGGTGAGGTAGTGGTGCCGGTGGTTGCGGGTGACCGAACCTATGTTGACCGTGGTCTTGCGCAGGTTGCAGGGCGTGAGGTCGGGGCCCGGTTGATTGCCGGGCTCGAAGCTCGTTAATCAGTGCGGTCAGGCGGCGTAAGTCGCCTCCGGCACCCAGTCTGCAAACCCAACCTTTGGCGCACCAGTTTTGGTATTCAGGATCGGCTTTTTCTTGGCGTCGACCAGGACGGCCTTGGTCCTGATCTTCAGGTCGCGGCAGACAATGCTCTTTCGGGCCATGTCCATGAACTGCTGGGCGTACTGGGGGGCGTCGAACATAGGCGACAGGCGCACGCATTTTTTGCCGGCCATAATCTTCGCGACCTGCACCTCTACCTCCGCCTCCCACTGCGAGACGGTCAGGTCGATGCGCTTGCCGTTCTCGTTTTTGAAGGTGGGCGTGTGCTCTTTTGCCTCTTCGCGAGCCCAGTTCTCGCTCATTCCAAACACTGCAAAGGTGGTCATGGCTTTACTCCAGGTAGTTGAGTGCTTTCTGAAGCAGCTTGCTCACCGGCAGCTCTTCATCTTCGCTGTGATTTATTGCGCGCCTGATCAGCTCGCATGCCTCGTAAGCAGCGCCTCGTAACCGATCCAGCTCTTCATCGTCGTCTTGGGCTTGGCTTTCGAGCATGCGGATGTCTTCGCGAAGACTCTCGGCCTCTGCGCCTGGATCAATGCACTGCGCGGTAAGGCGGCGGGTAAGCTCAGCGGCGGCGGCGGGCTCAAGCGCTGCGTAGTGCAGGCACTCTTCGTCGCTCAAAGCGCTTGCAGGAATGCTCATGTGTTATCTCCAAGCGTGCGCCCGCCTCGCTGGCTGGCGTGAAGTGGATTTGTGGGCTATTGGTATCTGCGTTGCTCGACTTGGCAGGAGGCCGATATGAGACTGCAAAGCGATATCGATGCACTCGCAGCAATCGAGGAAGACGCACGCGCGATGCTGAAGCGGATAGGCATTCCCGACGACAAGCAGAAGCTTGAAGTCTTGATCTGCTTGCGACAGATAATCGACCTTGCGAGCTACAGAAACCAGATCGACGAGTATTCGGAGCCATTGGCGCGATAGTGCGCGGCTGGCACGGCTCGTTGATATGGGGTATTACGGGTGACCGGCATGGAGCCGGATCAAGGAAAACGAGATGCCACTTTTAGTTGACCGTACGCCGCCAGTTGACTACGACGACCCGATTCACGGCGTGCCCTTCGTGATCGCCTTTAACTGGGGCGATCAGTACAATCCGGTTCCCCAAGAGCTCATCGTTCTGACAAAGGTTGGCAACGATATCATCGTCGCGGCGACCCGGCAGATTGGCTGGTCCTCTTATGAGGAAGCTGTCTGGATTGGCAAGCTGGCGGCTGATAACTTCGTCTCGAAATACTGGCAGGACTGAAGGACAGTCAGTGAGGCGTGGTGACTTCGTCGTCTGGCTCTGGCGGGTCGCCGGCGAGCGACTTCAATCCCGCCGCCCTGATGATCTGCGACACCTTTCCGTAACTACTAGGTGTCGCGACACTCCATCGTACCCGTCTAGACACGCAGAATATCGAGGAACGAATGCGTTAGTTACATCGACAACTCTCTGAGCTTACGCTCGGTTGCTCGATCAAACTGGAGGAGAAGCTCCTCACCTTGCTCTCCAGTGATGACGCCAGCGCAAATCAGGCCGATTACAAAGCCATGAGCTTTCGCGCCGTATTTCACCGCCAGTATTAGTGATCCAGCCGTTTCTATATCTCTGAGAATTTTCTCTGCAGGACGCAGCGCTGCGACTGGCAAGTCGAAACTTTCACTGGTCATCATTGACTCCGAACGCACACACAAGGTTTTTAGGCGATATGCCAATCGGGGCTTTTTGCCCTCTATAAAATCACGACTGCTGCGGTAAAGCGGGGTTCAAAATAATGAACTGACCCAGCTTATGAACTCAGGCTGTAGAAAGATATTCGTCGCATGGATCGTTGCGTAATTCTCGCAGACTTTCGCTATGAAAGGCTCGCGCCACGTTTGCGCTAATTAGGATTTCGAGGCACGGATAGCTCTGATCAGACCGTTGCGCGCTTGAGCTGATCCGTCAGCTGCGTGGGCAGGTTTCGCAGCGTCAGGGTGCCGCCCGCTTCGTCGAACTCGATCTTGTCGCCCAGCAGGTGCGCCTCGAAACTGATCGACATACCCTCAGCCCGCCCGGTGAACCGCCGGAATTTGTTGAGGGTCTTCTTGTCCAGCGGCAGGGTTTCGGAAATTCCGTAGTCCTTGGCCTTGATGAAGTCGTAGAAGTTCTTCGGCCGGTCTTCGTCGACCAGGCTCGACAGTTCGTTGAGCGCGATCGGCTCGCCCAGTTTGGCCTGGGCCATGGAGTAGCTGACCAGCGCCTGGGTCTTCTCGCGTGCCGACTCTTCTGGCAGATCCTCGCTTTCAACAAAGTCGCTGAACGCCTTCAGCAGCGTCCGGGTTTCGCCCGGTCCGTCGATCCCTTCCTGGCAGCCAATGAAGTCGCGGAAGTACTCGCTGAACTTCCGACCCTGCTTGCCCTTGATGTACGAGATGTACTGCTTCGACTGTGGGTTGTTCTTCCATTCGCTGATATTGATCCGCGCGGCCAAGCGGATATGGTCCAGGTCCAGGCGCTTCACTGTCATCAGGTGGAGTTCTTCGGTCATGGTCACCGCTTCTGTTTCCCGCACCAGGGCGATGACCAGGTAATCGGTAATACCTTGCTGGTAATGGCAGAAGAGCGCGTGCCCACCGGTGGAAAGGTTCGATTCTTCCATCAGCTTGGTCAGGTGTTCGACCGCGGTGGTGCTGAACTCCAAGAAGGTGGAGCCGCCGGCCAGGTACTTGCTCAGCCAGCCGCTGAGGGGATACGCACCCGACTCGGCGTGAAAGAACCCCCAGGCCTTGCCGGCGGTGGCGTTGTAGTTTTCGTTGAACTGCTGCATCAGGTCGTCACGGGCGCCGCTATCCACTTGCTCGTCGCTGGCGAGATGCAGAACGGCCGGGCTCCCGTCGGGCTTCTTGTCGATCTGATGGATGATGCTGTGGCGGATGGGCATTGCGTTTACCTCAGGTAGGCGCCGTCCTCCGTGACCGGTGGTGGCAATTTGGTTAGGGTTGGGGTATTACGGGTGACCGGCATGGAGCCGAATCAATGAGCGTGCTTGATATGAGTAAACAAAGTAAATCTTGGAAACCTATAATTTTAGGGCTTCTCGCCGTTTTTTTTGTGATTGGTGTATACACCGCTTACTATATTTTTCTGTATGCGGGGTACGAAACATCAATCGATAGTAGTGGTAACTTAACCGGCGTTCGCTCGGGCGTGTTTGGTGACGCATTTGGAGTTTTGAATGCTCTTTTTTCGGGGCTAGCGTTTTCTGGTGTATTAATTACTTTATTGCTTCAGAGGAAGGATTTGGCTGAAAGCCAGTTGCAAAATGCCAAGCAGCAAACCGAGTCGCAGTTTTACAGTATGTTGACGCTGCAGCAGCAAGTGATTCAAGGATTTGATCTGCACGTAAATAGAAACGATCTTCAATATACTATTGAAGGGCGAGACTGTTTTAGGGATTGGCATAGAAAATTGTGTCGTGAATATAATGCGAACTATGAAGATGGACGGAGCAAGAGCTTCCGGGCAGGCATGGCATACGAGCACGTTTTACGATCTCACCAAGGTGATTTAGGGTTGTATTTTAGAAGTTTGTACTCCGTTTTCAGGTTCGTTGAATTGGCTGAGTATGGAGACGAAAAACACTTGGCACGGGTGGCGCGATCGCTTCTGTCGGACTACGAGCTAGTCTTTCTGTACTATAATTGCTTGAGTCGTAAAGGTAGTAACTTTCAGAAGTATGCAAATACCTATGAGCTATTCGACAATCTAGATATCAACTTGCTATTGGATGTTGGTCACGTACTTTTCATGGAGGAAAGGGCGTTTGGTAAGAATATGGAGGCCCTAGCTGCACTTAAGAGTTTGAAAGCGCCGGCGCAATGATTTCATCCCCTGGATCGCGCTTCAACTCAGCTAAGGTTTGATTCCGAAACTCCAGCGCCACGTTTTTGCTAATCACGATTTCGTGGCGCTCTTTCAATGCTTCCCGCGCACCGTCTGGCCCAAGCGAATGAACATAGCGTAGACAGCCTTCAATCACAGAAGCTTGTTCGGTGTCCTCACTCCAAGCCATGAGCTCCTCCAGCTTCTGCCGCGTGCCGAGCCTGCAGCGGTGCCGCAACTCCTTCTCGTCGAACTCGATCCGCTTCAGCGCGGCTTTCGCTGATCGCTCTCGTCCAGTCTTGGCCATGGCCTACCTCTTCTATTCCGCTGGCCGGCAGTGCGAGCCAGATTTGTCGTTTGCGTTGCTGGGTGCGGGCTATGCGGCGCATGAATCGACCTTCACCTGGCGCCAGGCGCCGACGGCTTCGAAGATGCGCGCCGCGTGGGCCTCGTCCAGCGATAGGGTGTCGGGGATGGCGATCCAGCCAGAAGCCACCATCTGACTTTGGTTGGCCTCTTCGCGCAGCTTCTTGTAGCAATGCTCGATCACGTCTTCCAGGTGGTCGGAGAGGTAAACACCATCGGGCGCCACCTCCACCGACTTGCTGTAGCGGTCGCCGCGGGCGTCGATGCAGAGGGCACTCAGGTAGATCGTCCACCTGTGGGGAATGCCGCAGACAGCCTGGCCAATCTTCCCCGGCGCGATGTTTTTCAGCGACTTGTAATTGATCATGCCCTGGCGGCCACTGGGGTCGATGTTGACCACTGCGACGTGGTTAGCGGCCAGCAGCGACCGGCAGGACCGGACAATGCGTGCTTTTAGGTTGTGGGGTTTGCGCTTGCTCATAATGCCTCCGCGAGTTTGCGCAGCGCCTTACGCTCGTCCCGCGTGATGGGCGGCTTGCGACGCTTGAGGATGGTTGTCGGGTCGATTAATTCTGATCGCTTTGCCGGATCTGGATTGATCGCCGGGCTCTCGCCGATTGTGATCTTCCCGCCGGCGGCCAAGTGCCGGCGAACCTGACTGGAAAGCTCCAGCGCCTTCTCGCGCCGGAAGTCGATATCTGATCTGAGGTTGCTAATCATGCTGCCGCCTTGCCGAGTGTCACCCCAGCCATGCTGAAGTTTGCACCCTGCGCTGCGACCATCGCGTCGAGCGCTTCCCAGTTCACCAGAAGCAGCGTGATCGGCGCCTGACCATGTGCCACCGCTTTTATCAGTGCCTCGAAGTCCGTCACGTTGGCCTGCAGCGCTACCTGCTCGACCACGTGGCTCGTTACTGGCTTTGTAGCCTGGGCGACGGGTGTCGCTGTCTGGACTGGCGTGGCGCGGACTGGCTCGGGCGCCGCCACCTTCTCCACGACCGGCTCTGGCTTGATGGCTGCCAGTCGCTGGGCTTCCTGCTCTTCGGCGATGCGCTTCGCGTCGGCCTTTGCCTGCTCCGCCTTCTGGTGTTCGGAGATTCGGAATTTGATCAGCGTCACCAAGTCATCGTTGGCTTTGGTGACCAGCTGCTGCACGTCGCTGAACAGGAAGGCATGATCAACGGCGAGCTCTGCCAGACTGGTCAGGTTCAAGCGAATACTGTCCGCTGCCTGACTTGCATCGATCTTCGCCCGGGCCAGCTCGGTATCTACCGCGTCCTGAAGGCTGGCGATGGTGCGCTTGTTCTTCATGGCGCCGGCGAAGTCCGAAACGACATGAGGCAGCGTGACTTTGCCCAGCGTCTTATTGATCGCCGCGATGTGGTCCGCAAGCGCTAGCTCGGCCTTTTGCTTGATGGTGGTCTTTACCAGCAGTTCTTGGGCCTTCACCAGCTTGTCGACTTTCAGGCGAGTCTCGCGGGCATGGGCGCTGATGCGATCCAGTGACGAAAACAGCTCGTCGATGCTTTGGGTCTGCGACAGGGCCTGTTTCTTTGCGACCGACACGGCCTCTTCGACATCACCGCACCACTTGACCGCCTTCTTGGCGTCGGCAAAGTCCTGGTCGGTGGAGAGAGTGGTTTTCACCGAGTCGATGACAGCCAGGGCTGAATCTTCAAACACCTTCAGGTTGCTGGCAGTAACCATGCCGGTCAGCTCGATGCGCAGGGCTGGCAGCTCATCAGGTGCCTTGCCGACTACGATTGAAGGCGCGTCGGCCATTTCGAAGTTGGCCAGGTCCGCCTCGAACTGTTTCCAGCCTTCGATCAACTGGGCCGCGCGCCCGGCGACGGGCCGGTACTCCATGTGCACGAAGTTCTCCGGCGTGCCATCCGAACAAACAAAGATGACTCGCTCAGCGCCGCTCACCAGCAGTTGCTGCTCAAGCTGCCAGTAGTAGTGCGGAGCTAGATCGCCAGCTTTCACCTGGGCCGCGACTGACTCATTCCACAGTTTGTGCTCGAACAGTGTCTCGCCGAGCATCGTGGCGCCATCCATGGAGGCTAGCAGGTTGCCCTCGGTCGCAACGATTGGATACAGCTCTTCGCCGATCAACGCCTCAGTCAGTGGGCGGGCGAGGGCTTCAGTAGCGTGGCCTTTGTCGAAGATAAACTGCTGAGAGGGCGTGACGTCCGGCGTGATGCCGGTCTTTTTGGCTGCCAGCAGGTCCGTGCGGGTTTGGTACTTCGAAGCGCCCATCATTGCCGGGGCTTCGGAGGCGGTGCGGAACTTGGCGCGCAGGGCAAGCCACTCGGCGGAGCCTTGAGCTACGTTGTGAATTTTCATGCTGAATCTCCATCGAGGGCTTTGAGGTTGGTGATGGTTTCGATCTGGTCATCGCGCAATGAGTACTTGCTGATGACGTTGGCAATGATGTGCTCTGGACTGGTGCGGCCAGCGTCGATCAGCGGCTGCCACTTTTGGATGTTTTCAGCCAGCAGTTCGTCGGGATAGGCAGTCTTGGCGTCCGGTTCCGGTGTGGGCTGCCGCGCCGGCGAGACGTCTTTGGCGGCTTCCTCAAATGTCTTTCCTTCCATCTCGTCGGCCGTTGGCGCTGATCCGACTTCAGGGAAAGCTTTGCGCAGGGCCTGGGCCTCGGCGCATTTGGCGAGCTGGGCAAATGCCCGACGCTTCCACATGGCGTTGGGTGCCGCGGTGTCCTTGCTAGACGTCGCGTAGTTTTCAAGCCAGCGCTCATTGGCCGTGTATTCGGCAACCAGACCGTTGCTCATCTGCCGCTTGACCGTTACACGGCACCATTCGGGATACGTGACTTCTACGCCGCTCAGCTTCGCCGTTACTGCGGGACCATATTCAGGCTCGCTGATTCCGGCGTATTGGCCGGTGCGCGCAGCCTGGATGCGGTACAGGCCGATGCCGGGCATCACTGTGTCCTGCATCTTTTTCGTCTTTGAGTTCCAGATAGGAACGATGTGCACCGGCTTCAACATCGGGTCCAGGTGCGCGGCCTGGCAGTAAGCCAACACCATCACAACAGAGTTCTTTTCTGCGCCGGGGTAGAGGCTGCTGCTCAGCACTTCAACGAGTGCGGCCTCCGACATCGCAGGCGTGTTGTCGTCCTGCTTCATTACTGCGGACATGGGGAATCCTTGCCGCGATGCTCGCAGCGATTGAAAGTGTTATTTATTGAGTGATTCGATCAGCGAGGGCGCTGAGCAACATTAGGAAGGTGAGGAAGGCGAGAACCGGGAAAGAGCCGCGCCAGATGAGTAGGCGCCTGGTGCGCTGGTGGGTGGTCACGGCCGAACCCTCACCGCAATTCGACCGCCCTTCATGGTTGCCGCCAGGCGCTTCGGCAAGGTGGCCACGGCACGCTCTCGCGGCTGGCCGATCACTTCATTGAAGGGGAGGCCGAAGCCCAGCATGATCAGCTTTGACTCAACGTCTTCAAGCTGCTCATCAATCAGCGATTTAACCGGTGCGGTGGTCATGCGGCCTCCTTGCGCTGCCTGGTGATCTTCAGCAGGCGCTGGCTGTAGTGGTTGAATTCTTCGACGGTGATCGCGTCGCCGGTAAGCATGTTGGTGATCATCCGTGCCACGACGGCTTGGGAGCCGAGCTCGCAGCTTGGGTGTTCAAGCGCCTCCAGCGCTTCGTCGATCAAGATGTGCGGGCTCATACATCGGCATCCACGTCGTCTTCGCGCTCTTCCCTTTCCGCTGCTACCGCGTCTTCCGCATACGGCCTCAGCAGCGCTACAGCGATCTTCTCGACTGCTTCAATTGGCCGTTGCTGGCCCAGCAGGTCCGCGGCGTGGGACCGTGCGTCGCTCTGGCTGCCAAGCATCGCCGACAGCAGCAGGCGGGCAAACGAATCACGCTGGTCCAAGCCGTCGATTTGGCGCTGATTTAGGTGACCCTGCAGCACGGTACAGAACCGGTCGAACGTCACGACCTGCGGCTGGCCGTAGCGGCGCTTCCACTTGATGTCGACGCCGCACACCAAGCGTTCCGCTGAATGCTCAAGCCAGTCTGTCACTTCGTCGCTCTCGCTTACCTCTGGAGGCAATTGAGCGTCGTAAAGCTCCTGGCAAATATTCAATGCTGCGCTCATGGTCGCCTCCAATGTGGCGGGTTGTTCACCTGTATTCGTCAACACTCATGCCTCCCGCTGGTTGCCGATGGGCGCGGGGGAGGAGTGCTGACGTAATAGAGGTGGGGAAGGGGGCCGGTCTTTCCCGGCTGTCACGGCGCTCGTGCCAGATCGAGGTAGCTCGCCAATACCAGGTTGGCGCTGACCCTGCGCAATGCGGGTTGAGCTATTCGCCGGTGATGCAGGTGGGCGGTTATAGGCCGCGATTTCGTCCGCATCGGGGTGTGAACTGCTTGACGTTTGTCTGCCTTTGCTCTCGCGCTGGCTGGCGGTACTCAGTTCACACCCCGATGCGCTCTCATAGAGAGGATCGGGCAGTTAACGTCAGTGCTGACGTGGCGCTGGTTGTTCAGGCGGCGCGTTCCAGCTCGCAGCACTGTTCGTAATAAGCCACTGCGATTGGCATGTGATAGCTGTCGAGAGGCCACTTGCTGACTTTGCAGCCTTGACCAGCGGGGCAATAAAACACGAACAGCTCACCCGCCTCTTTGTCCATCTGCATGCTCACTTGCGCGCCGCTTGTGAAGTCGTCTTCTATGATGATCATCTCGTCTTGCCCTCGGTTGTTTTCCCAATGCACCCGACCGAGCTGCAGTTGGGTGCATCAGTGAAAACTTCCGCCGTGACCCGCTACTGGCGTCGGTCACCGGCTTGAATCAAATGTTCTTCCAGCCGCGGGCCTTTCGGCTTGTTCTCCCGCTGGATAACTGTTCTTGGCGCTTTACGCTGCACGCCCAGGTCAGTTGCCAACCCTCTGAACCGTTTAGGCCGGTTCATCGCTGCCTTTGAATCTGGGCCGGTGGTGATCCGGCAAGGGGTGAAACCAAAGAGCGCCGGGCGGAGGCCCTTCGCAGTGGCTGTGTGTCGCTGCGATGGGGTTAATTTAGCCGCAAGCTAAAATGTCGTCAATAGCTCCGAGCTAAATATTTAGCGATGGGCGAAATCATCACGATCCGCCAGGTCAACGACTGAGGTCCATAAGCGCTTTACGCGCCAGTTAGCAGTGAGCTATGATTTTTCCATTTGCTGTATGTATATACAGCATTTAATTGGGGGGATTTCATGGCGAAGAAGCAGGCGGCACCCGCGGTTCGTGAAGAGGTGAGTGGCATGGAGCGCCTTGCGCTGCGCGTGTCGTCGATGATCAATCACCCAGTGGCGCAGGCGCAGCGCTGGGTCACGATTCATCGCTTGGACTCGGATGGGGATCGGGAGTGGGAAGAGGTGTTGGGCGTGATCGCTGATACGGACGAGCTTGAGTTAACGCTCAATGACGACGGCAGCGTGACGGTGAGGTGGGAACAGCAGGAAGTCGAGGCGTTGGGAATAAGAGAGGTCGAGTCTGAGTCAGAAGAAGAGGCGGCGCCTTTCTGACTGACAAGAAAAAGCCCGCGCTTTGCGGGCTCACTTAAGAATGTTTAGTCAGTCTGTAATCGGTGGGTACTTGCCGCTCACCGAGTCCCTGTAAACAATCTCGCTGAACAGCCTGGGGCCGTCGCGCATAACGACCACGGCCTGCTTTGCCTCTTCCTTCGTTTCAAATGGGCCGGCACCCACTGCCAGGCCGATCATTGGAACAACCGGAAGTCCGGTGCTGGTAATCGCCTCGATGGTTCGCTGCTGTTCTTCTTCGTCACGGCAGGCAGTTGATGCAACCCATCCATTTTTAAGGCGCGGGGCGGCTACTGGCTCAACATCGGCGCCGCAGTGCTTGCACTTGACCGCAGCAGTCTTGATGCTTTCGGCACACAAAGGGCAGGGGCGCGTATCTTTCTCTGCCTGGGCGGCAGCAGGGGAGCCCTTACCGCCCAACAAAACCATGAGCAGGCCGGCGAGCGCAATAACTCCGCCAACAATGGTGTGGATCTGGCGGTCAGCCATCAGCCCCAGGTTATTCACCCGGCCGCCAGCGCCAGTCGGCACGGACACATCCATGCTCAGTGCGAAGATCAGCCAGCACGCGCCGACGATCAGGGCGAATGTCCCAAATCCTTTCATTGGATCCCTCCCGTATTGAGCCCGCACTTTATCATTCGCGGTGTAAAGCCACCATTGGAGAGGTAGGGCGCACGGATAGCAAAAGGCCCGCTCAAGGGCGGGCTACGGATTCGGGAAGGGAGGGGCGGAAAAAGAAACCGGAGCTGGGCGGTACTGAATAATGCAATTGCGTTTAGTGGAGATATTTGGCAGCGGTAAACGCCAGTCCGGCCAAAGCGATACAGGCGCCAATGAGCCATCGAGTCTGCAAGATCATACTTTCAGCGACGGAAGTCTTCAGCTCGGCAATCATGGTCCCAACAGCCGCGATTTCTGCCTTGGTTGCCATCGAGCTTTCTATTCCCTCCAATTTGGTTTCCACGCGCACTAGTTTCTCCCGAATATCCTGGGATGTCTTTTCAAGTGCTACAACGCGCGATTCCAACTCGTTACCTCCAGGAGGTTCTCCTCCTCCTTTACGTTCATTTCTATCTGCTCGGTCGATGACTTCGGCTTGCTGCTTGTATTCAGCCTTAAGGTAACTGATTTTATCACTCATCATCAGCCTCCTCTCCGTGAGTAACGGTTTCTTTTCCGTCCAGAAGAAGGTCTAAAGTAGCATCAAACTTGTCAAGAAAAGTAAAGATTTCGCCCAATTCATGGTAGGAGTCTTTCGCTCTCTTCCTGCTTTCTTCTGAGCTCGCTTCTTTTGTCAAAATAGCCAGAGAGTTCATGGAGGCGCTTATCAGGGGAATGAGTGCGCCTCGAAGCGGCTGGACGAGGTTCACTACCTCGAGCCTTGTCATTGGCTCGCTTAGATATTTTTTGACTTCAGGGCTTACGGGCTCATCATCAACGCTTTCATCATCCATGTTTTCAACCTTAACCTAACTCAATAAAAAGTGTCGCGTTGCGGGACGTCAATTATATTCGGGCCGCGACGCCTATATATTCCTCAGCAGTCCTTTCTGTAACTGCCAAATTTTCAGCCCGCCAAAATATGACGTCAAGCAACTCCTCACGGCCGGATTGAGTTCCTGGAAATCTGCGGATCACACGGGCTGGCCGTTCCAGACGTAAAGTACCCTAGCCAGAATGTGCGTATCGTCGACCCGAATGTCCTCTGCGTCGTGGTGCTTGTTGTCCGAGATCATCTTGAAGCGGTCCCTGCCTTTCTTCTGCAGGCGCTTCACGTAAAGCATGTCGTCGTGGGAGAAGAGGTAGATGCCATCTCCAGTGAACTCCCGGATCGTAATGTCCACGAGTAGGGGATCGCGATCCTTGATGGTTGGAGCCATCGATTGACCCCACCCGGTGATCATCTTGAGATGGAAGTGCTCTTTGAAGGTGACCCCCAGATCGCGTAGATGCTTGGGGCTGACCCGTATGTCCTGGAGCATTTCCGGGTATTCGTGCGGGATCTGTCCGCCGCCCATCGCTGCCCGCACGTCGTAGTGCGCAATCCACACCTCGTCGCCAACCTGGCCGGGGCGAGAGAAGTCTACGGTTATGACGTTGCTCGTCTCGTCAGCAGCCGCAATGATCCTGTCACGAGCCGTGCTCGTTAACCCTTTGACCCTCGAAAGCATCTGCTTTATCTGGTCCGCCGCTGTCTGTGCGGATGTCTCGCCTGAGTGATCGCTCGAAGTCAGCTCTTCAGCTGGAGTTATCGACTCACCTGGCGATATGGAGTCAAACCAACCTCTGGGCAGCCCCTCAATCGCCTCGATTCTCCGCGCAACGTCGTCCCCCAGATTCTTCGCCGTCTTGTCCGACAAAATCTGGCTCAGGTGCGCAGGAGCCATTCCCCAGCGCTCGGCGCACGCGCCTTTCCGCTGGTTGCCTATGAGGCTGATCAGTTGTTGTTTACGAATCGCATAAATATCCATGCGGGCAAGAATGCCAGCGTTTAGCTCAATGCTAAATGTGCTCACAGCTAAATATTCCTTGCTACGATATTAGCCATAAGCTAAATTTCTCCTATGTTTAAGGAGAGCTCCCATGAATGACCATCTGCGTGACTGGCTCGCCAGCGCTTCAAACGAACGGCGCCAGTCAGTGGCTGCTGCTGCCAAGACGACGGTAGGGCACCTGTGGCAGTTGGCGGGCGGCCACCGAAAGGCCTCGGCTGACCTGGCAGAACGCCTTCAGGACGCATCAGGTGGAGAGATCACTATCGCTGGTTTGCGACCGGATCTTCTCGACCTGGCGCACAAAGTCCTACGCGGCGCCGCCTGACACCCCTGTTCCCCGCTCCATTGAAGCCAGATTAGAAGAGAGCAGTCCCCATGCAAACGTCCAGTTCCAGACACACCGTACAAACCCGTGATCAGGTGCTGGTCGCCCACGCTGCAAATCAGATCGCGCGCACCAGCTTGAGCCAGGACGATTTCGCCCAGGCACTGAGCCGCGAGCTGCACCTGTCGATCCCTGATCGCGCCAAGGAGAAGGTCGTCCCTGATTTCGATTCGCCCGAGCTGACCGGCGACGTGAGTGAGTTCGTGAAGGCGACCGGCCGCTGGCTCAAGCGTGTACAGCGCTGGCTAAACGGCGATCAGGAAATGCCGTCCTGGCTGGAGGAGTCTTGGGTCAACGCCCTTGAGCCTGAATACCGCGATCACTGCCTGAACGAACTGGCGAGCCGCCACGGCTTGACCGGCGCCCGCCAGATGACCAGCGACCAGTGCGCGAACAAAAGCTTCGGCGCACTGATCCGCGCCCTGGGCGATGTGATCGACACCGGCAGCGAAGTGTTTGACGACCAGGTGATGTGCGAACTGGATCTGCCGCACTTGCCAGCTTTCGCCAAGCAGTGCCGCCAAGTTGAAGCGAAGGCGGGGGAGTTGCGCCGCAAGGCTGAGGCTCTGCTCAACGGCAAGCCTGCACTGAAATCAATCGCCTGAATGCCAGGCACAAAAAAGCCGACGTACGAGGTCGGCTTTTTCTACAGCGGTAAACAACTGGAGCGAATCATGCACCAACACACAGAATCGATCAATACCCCCAACAATCTCGCGCCACGTTTTTCTCAATCTGAAAACGTGGCGCGGATTAAACCAGTGACACCTTTCGACTTCCATGGCTTCCCCGTCCGTGTAATTGACGACGGTCACGGGGAGCCTTGGTTTATAGCCAAAGACATCGCCGAAGCCCTGGGTTACGCCAACACCTCGAAGGCGATCAATGTTCACTGCAAAGCGGTCAGTACCTGCCATACCGAAATGGGAGGTCAGGTCCGCGCAGTCCAAATCATCCCTGAGCGTGATCTCTACCGACTGGTGATGAAGTCCAAGCTTCCGGCCGCTGAACAGTTCGAAGAGTGGGTGGTGGGCCAGGTCCTGCCGACCATTCGAAAGACGGGCTCTTACACCGCCCAGGAGACGAACAACTCCAAGGTCATTGGCGAGCTGGCAATCCTTGAGTGCTTCGATCGCCTACTGAAGCCTGCACCCTCCAGCAAAATGATGATGCTTGCTCAGATCGCTGCCAACAACGGGCTGGATGCCAAATTCCTCCCGGGCTACGCCGTCGACGCCGCTCCAGACGCTGCTGGTGGGTCTTCGATGCCAACCAAGGCAATCACCGCCCTGATCAAAGATCACTCCATCGCCAGCACCGCGCCGGGCTTCAACCGTGCCCTGGCTGCCCACGGCTTCCTCAAGGTCATGCAGCGCAAGAACTCCAAGCAGGAGACAGTCGAGTTCTGGTCGATCACCGAGAAGGGCATGGCCTACGGCAAGAACCTCACCAGCCCTCAATGCCCCCGCGAGACGCAGCCTCATTGGTACGTGGATCGCTTCCTCGAATTGGCCGCTAAGGTCGGGAAGGCCTGACATGCAGTACACCGTCACGATTAACCAGGTGAAGGCGCTGGAGTGGGGGCTGAATTCTCAGCAGGCCCTGCTGTTCGCGTTCGTCTATGGCTGCCCGAGCTGGGCCAAGCCAATCAAGACTGATGACGGGATCTTCTTCGCGCTGAGCAAGGCCAAGATCACTGAGGAGCTACCGCTGCTCACTGACAAGCCAGACACCGCTTACCGCATGCTGAAGGCCCTGGAAGAGGCCGGTTTGATTGAGCTGCAAACAGAGGCATTTCGACTAACCGAAAAAGGCTGTGAGTGGAATCCGAACCGCATGGGCCACGTCACCGCCCTCCAGCCTCCCGTTCTCCCGCCTCGGCGCCGGACGAAAAAGAAACCCATTCCTTCTGGACTGCGCGCGCAAATATTCGCTCGCGATGGTCACGCCTGCCTGCGCTGCGGCTGTTCGGTGCTGATGCGCTTGAGGGCTGATCACGTCGTACCTGAGAGCCAAGGTGGAGAGGCTTCTTTGGGCAACCTCCAGACCCTTTGCATGTCCTGCAATAGCTGGAAGGGCGTGCGGACGATTGATTTCCGCGCGTTCGCCGGAGGTGCAGCATGAGCATGGGCCTTATGGTTGCCGCAATGAAGCTTCGCGTTGGTAATCCGCTGCGCAAGCTGGTGCTAATCAAGTTGGCCGACAACGCCAGCGACGTAGGCGAGTGCTGGCCGTCCTACCAGCACATCGCCGATCAGTGCGAGATCAGCAAGCGCTCCGTCATGAACCACATCACCGCGCTTTGTGAGGCAGGACTGTTGCGCAAGGAGATCCGGAAGGGTGGACCAAAGGGGAATTCGTCGAACGTTTACTTCCTAACCCTCGACGGTGGTGGTGCACCTCCTGCACCAGGGGTAGTGCAGAAGATTCACCCGGGTAGTGCAGCAGGTTCACCCCCTAGTGAATCTCCTGCACCAGGGGGTAGTGCAGCAGTTGCACCCAGAATCAGTAACTCTCTTGAACCAGTCATGGAACCAGTCATTGAACCAATTGCACCCCCGGCTTCCGCCGAGGTTGTCCCGGCTCAGTCCCGCGGCTTGGTGCTGGTGGTTGATCGCACCGACACCCCACGGGTCGAGATCCCCGCCGACATGCCTGGCCCCAAAGACCAGACCTGCAAAACCTTCAAGGTCTGGGCGAACTACGCCATGGCTTACCGCAAGCGCTACAGCGCCTGGCCTGTGTGGAATGCCAAGGTCGGCGGCCAGCTCGGACAGTTGGTAGACCGTCTCGGCGCCGACGTCGCCCACCACGTCGCTGCCCACTTCCTGAAAACCAGCGATGCCGCTGTGCTGCGCAAGTGCCACAGCCTCAACGAGCTGCTGGCCAACGCCGAGAGCTATCACACCCAGTGGGTGACCGGGCAGCGCATCAACGGCACAACCGCCCGCCAGATGGAACGGACAGAGGCGAACCACTCCGCAGCGGAGCAGGCCGCCCAGATGGTTCTGGCCAAACGCCAAGCAGGTGACCGCAATGAATACCTCTGAAATGAACGACCAGCAGGTTGCCGGGCTGGCCGCCGCCATCTGCGCCACCGCCGAGGCCATGGGCCAGGAAATGAACCCAGGTACCGCAGCGATGATGGCTGAAGACCTCTGTGCTTATCCGGTGCCTGTCGTGAAAGCCGCACTGAAGGCTTGCCGCTTCGAGGTGAAGGGCAAGCTGGCGATGGCCGACATCCTGCAGCGCGTCCAGTCCTCCGATGGCCGACCTGGAAAGGATGAGGCCTGGTCGATTGCTCTGCTCGCCGGCGACGAAATCGAGACTGTGGTGATGACCGCTGAAATCCAGCAGGCCATGACGGCCGCCAGCCCGATACTGCGCCTGGGCGATAAGGTTGGCGCTCGGATGGCTTTCATGGGCGCTTACGAGCGCTTGGTTTCCGCTGCTCGGGCCGAAGCGGTACCGATCACCTGGAGTGTCTCGCTCGGGTTTGATCCTGCGCGGCGCGTGACGGCCATCGAGTCGGCAGTACGTATGCAGCTAATCACCCATGAAGCGGGCAGCCAATACCTGTCTGATCTGCGTATCGCGCCAATCACCGCCGACGGCCAAGCAATCGCTGGATTGATCACTGGCTCAACTGTAGCGCCATCGCCACACCTCCGGGAAAAGCTCGCTGAGGTTCGTCAGATTGTCACAGCAGCCAAGGCTCGGCAGGAGCGCGAACGACTCAAGAAGGCCCAGGTTGACCGGGTCGATACATATCTACGCAAGCGCAAAGCCCGCGAGGCTATTGCAGCAGTACAGCGCAAAGGGGCCATCTGATGAACGAATCCCGACAATCCCAAATCCTCGCCGGCCAGTCCTCAATTGCCCAGAAGATCTTCTCCTACGTCCCGATCCAAACGAGCTGGAGCAACCACGAAATCCACGGCGCCGTATCGACAGCCAAGGCTACAGGCGCATCGCCTTATGCCATCCGTCGCGCCCTTGGCGAACTCAAGGAAGCCGGCCTGATTCGTGAACCGATCGGCGGCAAGTTTCAACGTGACGCAGCAACCCCTAAGCCAATCAAGGAGCAAGCCGTGACCCAGGTAGCCAAACAGACCGTAGTTTCAATTAAGAAGTCCGAAGGCGCCTTGGATGTCCTGGCCAGCCTTTCCGGTGAAGTGGTGGGCCTGGCTGATGACTTCAGCAAGCGCATGAAGGCACTGGCGGCTCGCATCGAGGAGGTGGCGCTGTCCGTAGAGGCTGAGCGCGAGATCAATGCAGCAGCCGTGGGCAAGCTGAAACAGCTGCAGGATCTGCTGAAGGGGATCTCGCAATGAAGACTTCTAGCCAAGTAGTAACGCGCCTCGCTGATGCAGCGCTGATCGCAGGCCTGATTTTCGGTAGCTCTGACGTGAAAATGTTCGTCTTCTGGGTGATCAGCATCATGGTTGTCTTGCTGTTCTTGGGGTTGCTAGCGATGAGCCCAGCGATTGCGGAGAAGATTCAGGGACGATCCTTGGCAACGAAACTCCTCCACGTTCTAATTTCCATGATTTACATCGGCGCGCTCATCTATGCCGGATTCCCGATCCTCGCAGCTCTGTACGCGGTTGCCTATGTGGCTGTCCGTATTGCTGCTGAGTCGAAACTGACGCCACAGGTGAAGCCATGACCGACTACACCAAGCTTCAAGCACGCTGTCAGCGCCCTGTAGCTTCGCTTTATGAGGCCAATGACCTACTTGCCAAGTGTCGTGAGGCGCTTGGCCGGCTTGTCGCGGATAACGATCATCTCGCTTTGTGTGCTCGGCAGTGGGAAGACGCTGCCATGCAGTGGGGTGCCGAGCGCGACCAGCTCAAGGCCGAGAACGAGGCGTTGCTCACGGCTCTCAAGGGCATGACCTCCATGTACGGCTTCTGCTGGGATCTGGTTGATGGCGGGCTGCTTTGCATGCAGAGCAACGTTCAGCGCTTCGAAGATGCACACGAGGCGGCACAGAAGGTGCTCGCCGCCATGAGCAAGGGAGAACAGTCATGACTGACTTGAATCAGCTTTCGTCGGCAGCCCGATCTGCCGCAATGCGTGGCGGAACTACTGGCTGGGGGCAAGTCGGGGGCCTTGCCGAGCATATCCTGTACATGGAAGTGCGCCCAAAGCGCCGCGGCCGTCAACCTAAGTGCCATTGCGGCTGTGGGACGCCTAAAACGCATATCGGCAAGGCCAATGGCGTGGCCCTCACGGGTGGCTGTGAATTCTACGTCCGGCGCTGGGTGAAAGCGGGGGGGCGGCCATGAGCAAGTCAGCAAAGCCTCGCCCAATGCCCGTGTACCTGGTGCTGCGCCGCCTGGTAGATCCCGCCACAGGCAAGGAGGTGGCCGCATTCGTGCCGTCCTCCGACGCAGACCGGTCGATCCTTCGCGAGCGGGATTTCCGGATTAACACGAAGATCCGCGCTGACCTCAAGCAGCCACGCAACCCAAGGTTTAACGGCTTGGTCCATGGCCTGGGCCGGGTGCTTAGCCAGAACATCGACCGTTTCTCTGGCAAGCAGTCACACGACGCTATCAAGGCCCTGCAGCTGGAGTCGGGTGTGTACTGCGACGAGGAACTGTTCGACATCCCTGGCTTGGGCCAGCTCACCCGCAAGACACCCCGCAGCCTTTCCTACGACTCGATGGGGGAGGAGACATTCCAAGACTTCTGGCGCCAGTGCTGCGCGTACCTGGTGCTGCACGATTGGCCAACGCTCACGGAAGAGCGCCTGACCGAAATGGCCGAGTTCGAAGCGTTCAAGGAGGCCGCATGAGCCATAACTTCAAGCCGGGCGATCTGGCACTGGTGATTTCAGGTGGGTACCTGGGCGAGACCGCGGAACTGGTGCGTTTTGTAATGCCTGGCGACCTGATCGTCTCACCCACCACGGGCAAGGTTTACGAATTCAGGCCGGCGGCCGGAGTAGGTGGATGGTTGTGCAAATTCAGATGCATGCATGCGGTAAAGCACGAAAAGAACCTGATGCCCCTACGCGGCAACTTCACATATGAGCAACAGAAAGCCAAGGAGGCTGTATGAAGCGCACCCCACTACAGCGCAAAACCCCGCTCGCGTCCGGCGGTCCACGCCGCCGGCGCTGCCCAGCGTGCCGAGTGATGTTCGTGCCTGCCCGGGCCGCGCAAGCCGTATGCGGGGAGATCGAGTGCGCGATTGCTCATGGGAAGTCGGAGAAAGGCCGGGCGATCGCCGGGAAGGCCTTGGCAGAAGTAGGGCGCCGCGAGATCAAGGTCCGCAAGGAGAAGCTGAAGAGCAGGGCGGATCACCTCAAGGATACGCAGCAGGCATTCAACGCCTGGATACGGGCGCGCGATGCTGGTCAGCCATGCATCTCATGCGGCACCACGGCGGACGTTCAATACTGTGCGGGCCACTACAGGACGACCGGCTCCTGCCCGGAGCTGCGTTTTGAGCCGCTGAACGTGCACCTCCAATGCAACAAGAACTGCAACCTATCGAAGTCCGGGAACATCCTCGGCTACCGCCCGCGCCTGCTGGAAAAGATCGGCGCCGAGAAGCTGGCCTGGATCGAAGGGCCTCATGCGGCCAAGAGGTACACCATCGAACAACTGAAGGCGATCACCGCTGAATATCGGGCCAAGACCAAAGAACTGAAGAAGGGGCAGGCAGCATGAAACTGATCAACGCAAGGCAGGTATGGACCGAAGCTCAGCACGAATCGAACGCGTCGATCAGCGCTGTGGCCATCGACAAAGCACAATCGGTACCGATCAAGAAAGGGCAGCGCATGCGCCGCGCCGAGGCTGTGTTCGCTGCGCTTGGGGAAGACAAGGAGGGGCGCATTCAGGTTGTGCGCCAGAAGATCAGCATCAGCGAGACCCGCGGTACGCCCGCCGGCCGATCCACCGCTCGCGCCGCGCACCTGGCCACCATCGGCAAGGTACTGCGCGCCATCGACACGCTGCCGTTCCAGGTGCAGCAGTTCGGACACTACCTGTACCACCCGGCTATGAACATGCGGCACCTGCTGAATGCGGTGCTGCTGATCACTGCCAAGGCCGCGCTGCCAGACCTGACTTCGGCCAAGCGCGTGAAGGCGCAATACCTGGTTACTCTGGCCCTGCAGTCGTATAAGGGGGAGGTCGCTGGATCGGCAGAGTGGGGGCCGGCTCGGGTATCCGCAGAGATGATGGCGTTCTTCGGTGCCACGGTGGATCAGAACAACTGGAACCGCGATTGGCGAGACCTGTGGATTGCACTGAGAAAGGTCATCGAAGAAGTGGATATACAGGCGCAACAACCACTATGGCAGGTGATTCACTCAGAAAATGACAAGGATGCGGCATAAAGTTATTGACACGAATGAATATTGAAGGTACTTTTCCCATAGTGCACAAGTAACGCGAAACGCACACGAAGCCCTGAACCCGGCCGACAGCCGGGTTTTTTGATGATGTTATATTGACATATGGCTCGTTAAAATGTCCGAATGTGGCTTCGCCCTCACATGGATGGACTTCGTAATGCGCGTTTTCTTAGCTTCGATTCTGCTGATTTTTTCCGGGTATCTATTCGCGGATAACCGCCTTCAAGTCGATACATTCGAAGTCAAGACCTATGCCGATGGCAAGGTAGTAGAAGGTATTGCAAGAAATACGAGCAGCCAGAATTTAGGAAGCGTTTACGTGAAATTCAAGCTGTATGACAGCGGTGGAGCTGTTGTTGGTACGGCCATTGATAATGGAAGTAATATTGGCCCTGGAGAAAAGTGGAAGTTTTCTGCAATTCCTGACACGCCTTCATTTTCCAAAGTCCAGTTCAGCGAAGTAACCATCTATTAAGTAGAGCATCAGTAATCTCATGAAATAGCCCCGCCTTCGAGTGGGGCTTTTTTGTGGTCGCTAAAAAAATTCACCTGTAGCCAGCACAGCCCTCGGGAAGGCCTGGACGTCGATGGCCGGATAGTGCGACGTACGGAAACAACACCGGCAGCCCGTGCACCCTGACCTCACTGTGCTTCCAGGGTGGCGCGAGGCAGGAACGGCGAGATCGATGCATTGGGGCGTCGACGCTGTGATTGTCTTTGGCGGGCAGCGCGGAAAGACGCGCACCTTATGCAGATGATTGCGCAAGCTGAAGCGCTACAACCGAAGGCCGCTCGTAAGTCCGGGACCGGGGTATGAAAACGTCGGAGATCAGCACCGGCCATCTGCACCCATTATGAGTCTCGGCATTTGCTGGGGCTTTTCTCGTTATGAGGCACAGCAAATGTCCGGCTCTATCCAATCAAGCAATTACGTGCCGGGCGTTTCCGGCTGGAAGCTCAACCCTGGCGGTGACTTCGAGATCAACTCCTGCACCCTCGGTAGCGCGGCGAATGCGCCAGAGCGCCAGATGGTATCGGTCGAAGTGACCAGCTGGAGCAAGTACGACTTGCCCAAGAACGCTGCCAACCTGCTCCAGTTCATGCAGGCCGAGCTGCAACGTGTTCCGGAAGAGTATCGCCACGCCGCCGAGTTCGAAGAGTTCGATGCAAGCTACGGCGATGAGTCATTCAATGCTCGCCTGTTCCTGAGCTACTCCCGTCTCGAGACCGAGGAAGAGCTTGCCAATCGGCTCGCGAAGGCGAAGTGCGCCGGCACGCGGATCGTGCGCGCGGGTGGCTGCACTACGGTGATTCATGACGGTGTCGTTCGCTGGAAGTTTGGCAACTTAGACGCACCGCTGCCTGATCCCGAGCAACCTGAGCCCTTAAAGGTTGATGGCGATCAGGGCTACATCAGCAAGGCCTTTGTCGATGATGGTTCGGTCACGAACGCCAAGATCGGCGCTGGATTCTACGTTCCTATCCTCGGCGTGTATGTCGATACGGATGGTCGACTCCGCGTCAAACGAGATGATACTTCCAGTGATGAAGGTCTCGACAGCAAGCTCGCCGCCAATTGGTCGCTGAAGATGCAGGTGGACACCAGCGGCCAGTACGTCGCCGCTGGCATTGGCCTGGGCTTGTCGTCGCAGTTCGTTGTGTCGGCAGATCGCTTCGCCATCATCGACCGCAGCGCCTTGGACATCCGCCGCGACATTGCCGACAAGATCGGCGAGACCAATCTTGGTCAAGACCTGAAAGAGCAGGTTGAGAAATTGACTCTGGCGCAGGCCGACCAGGTCAAGGAAATCATCCACGCCGAACTTCGTCAGGGCGGTCTGCTCTGGCGACGCCGCTAATCCATTCCTTCACTCCCTCACCGGGAGAATTCGGGTTTTTTATTGCATAAGTTTCCCCAAGCCCTCAGAGCCTCTGACTTGTCACGCTGATGAGGGCCCTATTCAGAGCCTCTGCATACGCAGAGGCTTTTTCGTTTACGGAGGTTCGACATGGCGCTGAGAAGTCTCGAAGAAACCAAGCCGTTTGTGGTGGTCGATACCATCGTTTTCATCAACTACGCGACGATCAGTAATTTCATGATCGAAAACGCAAAACATGCCGACTTGGTTACTCCAGAGCAGCGCTCTTTCCTGAAAGGACTCACGTTCGGGCCTATCAATCGTTAATTCACGGCCTGCCACTGTGCGGGCCTTTTCGTTTTCGGCCCCACCACACCCATTGCTCTGAGCTGGGAGTGCTGCTGGGGCTGACCTATTTCAAGCATGCCCCACGGAGTCGAGCGCATGGAGTATCTACAGCGCCTGCTCGACAAGATCGACAGGTTCGAATTATTGATCGCGGGCCTCGTTGGCGCCGTGATCGCCAGTTGGTGGCACAAGGACGACCTGAACGACTGGCGTGCCTGGATGATCTTCCTCATCACCGGCATGGCTTGCTCGATCTACCTGACGAGTATGGTCAGCACCTACCTGGGCGTGACCGAGCCGAAGATCGTCGCCGGGATCGGCTTCCTGCTGGGTGCATTCGGAGGCTCGCTCCTGGCGGCCATCAATCGAGCCATCAAATCCGCTGACCTCTGGGCGCTCATTCGCCAGCGGTTCGGGGGAGGCAATCCACCATGAATCTTGAACTGATCAACTCCATCGCCTGTGGCCTTATCGCGCTGTGGGCTGCCTGGTGCGTACTGAGCGGTAAGGTGAGGGACGGCATCCTCGGCAAGCTGATCTACACCACGATCGCCATCACTGGCTTCGTTGTGTCGGTGCGTAGTCAGAACATCTTCTTCGGCCCGACCACTGCTGGCCTGACGCTGCATGTAGCTTTGGCTCTGGCTGGCGCCCGACACATCTTCATGGTCACGTACTGGCAGCCGGTTAAAGCCTGGCTTTGCCGGACGCTCAACTGCGAGCACTGCATGCGCTGTGACAAGGCGCCAGGTGGTGTCGAGCGCCGGGGTAAGTAATCCGCGCCACGTTTTCGAATGCGCCAAATCGTGGCGCGAGGTTTTGCAGATGAGCAACGTCACCCGACTGCGGCACGCACTCCCGATGAGCCCGGACATCAACGCGGCTGTGAACGATATGGATAGCGCCATCGCCAAGGCTGTAGACGCTGCGAAGAACGCTGGGCTTCCGCAAGGCCTGATCGTTGGGTTGCTCCACGGCCACGCACATGCACAAACCCACCAGATGGTGGCCGAATGACCGTCAAGGTTCTGGAGTTCAAGCGGGAAGACTGGCGCGACGCCGCCAAGACCCTGCGCAAGATCGCCGATGACCTGGACACCGGTGAGCATCCCGAGTGCACCGTGGGCGCCTTGACGCTGATCGGCGCGAAGGGAGAGGTCACTGTGTTCGGCCTCGGCCCTAAGTGCGATGACCTGCAATGCCTGGGTGCCATGCGCCTGGGTGAGCAGAAGCTGATTGATGTGCTGCTGGATAGCGGGGAAGGGTAGGTGTGCCGCAGATAAGTGCGGCACGCTATAGAACTGATTTAGCGGGTTTGAAACAACACGCATTGCACCACGGGTTGCGAGGCTTCAATGCAGGCTGCGCCGCGTTCATGCAACGGTTGATAGAGGCTGCCGACTATGAAGCCCATGAGTGCAACGACTACACAGTAAATCCCAGCCCGCTCCCTTGGGGCCTCGGTGCGGTTCGCATAAGCCACACCGCGGCGCACCTGTCGCGCGAACAGATAGAGCACGACGAAAGCGGCTGCGATCAAAAAGCTAAAAATACCGACTTCTGGAATCATGGTTTTTCTCTCAATGATTTATGAATCAATAACCTGACAAACACTTGGCGTCACTAGTTTGTCGGCGTCGAGCTGATTGTTGATTTCTATCTGAGATCAATTCAAGTACGTGATGTCCCGAATTTAAAAAATAGATAGAGAAAGCGATGACAATCAAGCAACCCGACTGGGAGGCAATCGAACGTGCCTACCGGGAAAGCTTACGGCACATAACGACCATCCCGATTTCGGCTATGTCGGTACTGAAGGGGATTTCGCCCAGCGCCCTGAATCCGAAGCTCTCGTAGAAGCGCTGCGCGTTTGAGTTGCTCTTCAGTACGTCCAGCCATATGAAGCCTTCATTGCGGTTCTGCGCCGAGTCGTGAATGAACTGGAGAAGCTGCTTCCCATGGCCCTTGCCAGCCTGAGATTTGAGGAAGTAAATTTTTTGGAGTTCGGCGCCAACCTGATCAGACATTGGGATTGGTTTAGACCAGTTGACCTTCGAAAAACCTACGGCCTGGTCTTCCTCGTTAAGCGCAATGAACCAGCAATGATTGATAGGTGATCCGATAGATTTCTGCAGTTCAGAAACTGAAAAGTCCTCGCTTAGGAAGTTCTCTATTCCTTCCGCGGTCCAGATATCAGAAAAGTGCTCTTTGTAGGTCGCTATGCCGATGTCTTGGAGCGCTTGAAGGTCTTCAATCGTTGCCTCTCGAATCGTGATCACTGTTCCGCTCCTTGCGCCAAATGACTCCAACCAATACCGATAACCAGCCACTAATACAAGCTCAGGGTGAACTGTGGATAGGCCATACCCTCCATCGTCGCTGCTTGAGCTGTCCGAGCTTTCAGACTTTGGCATCCGACTGACTCCCGCCCCTGATGTTTGGGAGTGGCTCCAAGTCGAGGTCCTCGCCGACACTGGCAGCATTCACAACGAAGACCATGCCCACTTACAGGATGCAGATATCCGGATTATGTGGGCGTCGTCGAGCTTCGAGAAGCAGGGTCGCACAGTACTTGGCCAGGCCGAACAGGTAGCGTTCCGCGCCGGAGGTTGGCAGAAAGCCCGGATGGAACAACAGATGCGTGATTGGTTCGGTGATGTGCCGGCCTTCATCATCACGTTGGCTGCTGATTACTGCGCGCAGTGCAGCGACCTTGAGTTCTGCGCCCTGATCGAACATGAGCTGTACCACCTGGCTCACGCGACCGACAAGTACGGTCAACCAGCATTCACCCAAGAAGGTGCACCGAAGATCAAGCTGCAGGGCCACGACGTCGAAGAGTTCGTCGGTGTGGTTCGCCGCTACGGTGCAAGCCGTGACGTTCAAGCGTTGGTGGATGCTGCAAACAGTCCTGCTGAGGTGGGGAAATTGAACATTGCGAGGGCCTGCGGAACCTGTCTGCTCAAGTCGGCCTGATTCCATGACAGGTATTGACGGATGACAACCCTATGGCAGTACTACGAAGCGAGGTCAAAGCCTTTATCGTTCAGGCTCTGGCCTGCTTCGATACGCCATCCCAGGTGGTAGCAGCGGTCAAGACAGAGTTCGGGATTGAGATCACCCGCCAGCAATGCGAAACGCACGATCCGACAAAGTTTGCCGGGCAGAAGCTCGGCAAGACCTGGGTGGACCTATTTCATGCTGCGCGAAAGCGATTCCGCGAAGAAACGACGGATATACCCATTGCCAATCGCGCGTACCGGCTCCGCGGCCTAGGACGACTTGCCGAGAAGGCCGAAACCATGCGTAACCTGGCGCTGACTGCCCAGCTTTATGAGCAGGCCGCCAAAGAGACCGGCGACGTATACGTCAATCGCCGCGTTGAGCCTGACAAGTCGCTAGATGAAGAAATCAAACGTCTTGAGATCGAGAAGCGTAAGGCCGAGCTCAAGCTGATAGAGAAGGGCGGTGACAACTCCAATGCCCAGCTGCTGGCCGATTTGATCGCGAGGCTGCCGTCATGATCGCTAACACTGGCAACCTGATGCTGGGCCGTCAGTTGTCTCGTTGGTACCCGCTCAAGGATCACCCGGTGCAACTCGCCTTGGTGGCCGCTGTGTCTGAAGGCATTCGCTTCCCGTTGGTGCCTGCTGGTCGTCGTAGCGGCAAGACTGAGCGTTTCAAGCGCTTCGTGGTGAAGCAGGCATCGGCGTACACCGGAATGTACTTCGCCGCCGCACCAACGCACGCCCAGGCCAAGAAGATCTTTTGGGATGACCTCAAGGCTTTCACGCTCAGCTGCATGCACAGTCGCCGGCCGTCCGAGTCGGACCTGATCATCTATCTGGACAACGGCAGCGAGATCCACGTCATCGGCCTGGACAAGCCACAGCGGATCGAAGGTATCCCGTGGACGGGCGGCGGCATCGACGAATTCGCCGACATTAAGCCGGACGCCTGGGAGGCAAACATTCTCCCGGCGCTGAACACCGTCAACCCGACCATGCCGGATTACCGGGCCTGGTGCTGGCTGCTCGGCGTACCTGACGGCTTGAACCACTACTACGACCTGTGCATGCAGGCCGAATCAGGCAATGACCCAAACTTCCGGGTGTTCCATTGGAAATCGGCCGAGATTCTGCCGGCTGACGTAATGGACGCAATGAAGCGGGCTATGTCGGCCAAGCAGTTCAAGCAGGAATTTGAAGCATCGTTCGAAACGGCGTCTGGCCGGATCTACGAGGACTACAGCAAGGCGAACACCACAGATGCAACCATTGAGCCTCATGAGCAGCTGATGTGGATGCACGACCAGAACTTCACGCCTCTGTCATCGGCGGTTGGTGTCAGGCGCAACAATGGCAAAGACCTGTACCTGCTGGACGAGATTGTCCTGATCAGCGCTGTATCCAAACAGGCCGCCATAGAGTTCGTTGACAAGTTCAAGGATCACCAGAACAAGCACGTCCTGATCTACGGCGACCCCGCCGGCAAGGCAGGCGAGAAGCACGGTCACGCATCCGACTACACCGACATCGAGGGCGTGCTGAAGGCCAATGGCTGGACGTACACGCGCAAGGTCAAGCCGGCGCACCCATCCATCAAGGACCGGCAGAACGCCGTACGGGCGAAGATCCTGACCGCGTCAGGCGAAACAAGCCTGTTCATCAACCCAGTTACCGCGCCCTGGTGCCACAAGGGCTTGAGTACGGTCCAGCTTCAGATGGGTTCGACCTTCCAGGAAGACCAGAAAAACGACTACCAGCACATCACCACGGCGATCGGCTATTGCATCGACGTTGAGTGGCCGTGCATCAAACGCGCTGCATCCACTGAATCTCTGAGAATGTGACCCCATGAGCAATGACCCAAGCAAAACGCTACCGGCAGTAGACGCCATGCGCGAAGACTGGGCTCTTGTTGATGCGCTGATGGGTGGAACGAAGGCGATGCAGCTGGCTGGCAAGCTCTACCTGCCGAAGTGGCCAAAGGAGGACGACGACGCCTATAAGGAGCGTCTGTCGCTCTCCACGTTACTGCCTGCGTTCAGCGAGACCGTCCAGAACATGAAGGGCAGGGTGTTCGCAGAAAATATCGCGCTCGGAGACGATGTGCCTGAGTCGATCAAGGCCTACGTGCAGAACTTCGACCGCCAGGGAAACAACCTGCAGGTCTGGGCTCAGCAGTTGTTCACTGTCGGGCTTTCCCATGGTCTATGCCATGTGTTGGCTGATTATCCGAAGACGAAGGATGAGCAAGGCAACTCTGTTGTACGAACAGCAGCTGACGAGAAGGCCGCAGGTGTGCGCCCGTACGCGGTGATGATTCATCCTCAACAGGTTATTGGGTGGCTTACCGAAGAGAAGGGTGGCGAATGCTCGTTGTCTCAGTTCTGGTATGCAGAGGCTGTCGAGGAGCGCACTGGTGATTTTGGCGTAACCATCACACCTCAGATCAGGGTGCTGATTCCTGGCGGCTGGAGGGTGTACCGCAAGACTGAGGACACCAACGGCAAGAAGGAGTGGACCAAGACTGATGAGGGAACGAATACGCTCCCGGTCATCCCTCTGGCTACTTTCTATACCAAGCGCACAGGCTTCATGACTGCAATGCCGCCGCTGCTTGAACTGGCTCACCTCAACAAGAAGCACTGGCAGTCCCAAAGCGATCAGGACAACATCCTGCACGTCGCTCGGGTGCCGATGCTGATGATCTCCGGTATTGACGACGACGCTTTCGAGCTCAAGGTCGGGACTAGCTCCGCTACCAAGCTGCCTACCGGCGGCGACATGAAGTGGGTGGAGCATACTGGCTCCGCCATTGAGGCCGGACGCAAGTCGTTGGAAGATCTTGAAGACCAGATGCGTATCGCTGGCGCTAAGCTGCTCCAGAAGGACAAACAATCCACGAAGACTGCGACACAGGCCGAGGAAGAAGCTGCTCAGGAAATGAGCCCGCTGCAAACTATGGCCGGGCAACTTGAGGACACGCTTGACCAGGTGCTCCAGTATTTCGCGCTCTGGAAAGGCGAGAAGGAGGGTGGACACGTGAAGGTGAATGGCAACTTCGACGTGGACTTCGCGCCGGAAACGACGCTACCACTGCTACTCAATATGGCAACCCAAGGTCGGCTCTCTGACGAAACCCTGTTCAATGAGTACAAGCGCCGCGGCGTGGTCTCGGATGACATTGAGTGGGCGGTCGAGAAGCAGAAGATCGCCGACCAGGGGCCAGCGCTCGGAGCTCTCTAAATGGCAACGGTCAACCAGATCATTGAAGATGAGCACATTGCTCATGCGGTGTCGTTGGAGAAGTACAAGCTCGGCGTGGTGCGGCGCATCATCGCTTTGCTCAATCGGTCAGATGCCAGCCTGTCGGCAGCGCTGACTGAAGCGCTTGAGCGGATGCCTGCCGAATCGTTCACCGTCGAACGTCTGGAGTTGTTGTTGGATGAGGTGAGGGCGGTCAATGCCCAAGCCTATGATCAAGTATTCACAGCGCTTGAGGCTGACTTACAGGAGCTTGCAGGCTACGAATCCAACTGGCAGCAGACGCTGTTTCGGAAGGCGATTCCGGAACCGGTCCTTGTACGCTTCCCGCTCGTCAGCATCGGCGCTGAGCAAGCCTACGCGGCGGCAATGTCCCGGCCATTTCAAGGACGTCTGCTGAGCGGCTGGGGCAAACAGGTCGGTGCTGAACGCATGGTCAAGGTTCGTAACGCGATTCGGTCTGGCTATCTGGAAGGGAAAACAACCGACCAGATCATCCGGAGTATTCGCGGCACCCGAGCTGCAGGCTATGCCGATGGTTTTCTTGAGAGACCACGAAAGGACTTGGCTGCGGTCGTCCAGACTGCGATCAGCCACACGGCGGCCGCTGCCCGCGAACAATTCAACGTGGCAAACAAGGAAATCCTCAAGGCGGAGGACTGGCTCAGTACGCTGGATACGAAGACATCCAATGACTGCATCATCCGAGACAAGCGTCCGTATGAGGTGGGTACGCACAAGCCGATTGGACACAAGATACCTTGGCTACAAGGTCCTGGGCGGATTCACTTCTGTTGCCGAAGCACTTCGACGCCGCGGACCAAGTCATGGAGAGAGCTTGGCATCCCCATTGACGAGATGACGCCAGGTCAGCGTGCAAGCATGGATGGCCAGGTGCCGGCGGATACGAACTACAGCAACTGGCTTGAGCGTCAGTCGGACGCCCGCAAGGTTCAGGTGCTTGGCCCAGTGCGCTATCAGCTCTACAGGGATGGCAAAAGCCTCGAGGACTTTTACTCGCCTACAGGTGAATGGCTGACTCTGGATCAGATCAAGCAGCAGGATGCGCAGGCATTCGCTAAGATTGCAGCATGACCGACAAGCCGAAGCTTCACCTCATCCAAGGTACGCCAGCCCCGGACACTGCGGCGGAGCAGGTGCGCAAGCGTGTTCGCGCTATGCCAAAGCCCGCAACGATGGTCCAGTGCCATCGCTGCGGCGGGCGTGAGGTGATCGAAACGAAGATTGCCGTACTGATGAAGAATGGTAGGCCGACTGGCGGGACCAAGGCGCTGATTTGTGTTGGGTGCTTGCTCAAGGGAGAAAGGGTAGTGCTGTAGCTATTAATGGCCTTTTGATGTCGAAGACGGAAAGTGTAAAGATATGGGGCACATCCAATCCCTTATTTATGGCGATAAAACATGCGATTAGTGAAAGACAGTACCACTCTCGAGATTGATGTGACTCCTCACGCGGTAACAATGCTGAGAAGGCTTGCTGATGACATCGAAAGCGGCGTTGCGAAGGTTAAATCCGCGCATCGGATTTCTGATCCGCAAAAGCTTCCAGAGCAGTTTTTCGTTGTTGTGTTTGACAAGGATCCGGTAGCAGACCTTTAAGTTAATTTTGAGCACCAAGCCCTGGCATCCGCCGGGGCTTTTTTATGGGCGCAATTCCGGATGGATAGCGCCGCACCGGGCCGGATGGCCCACAAGATGGGCGGATGCCCGGAGATGAACCGATGAAACTGAAACTCGACGAGCAAGGCCATGTGGTTGTGCAGGATGGCAAGCCGGTCTACACGCATGAGGATGGTAAGGACGTGGCGTTTGACGCGCCGTCGGCTGTATCCAAAATCACCGCGCTGAACGCCGAAGCCAAAGGGCACCGCGAAGCCAAAGAAACCGCAGAGGCTCGCGCCAAGGCATTCGAGGGCATCGAGGATCCTGAAAAGGCCCGCGCAGCACTGGCAACTGTCGCCAACCTTGACGCTGGGCAGCTCGTCCAGGCTGGGAAGGTTGACGAGATCAAGCAAGCAGCCATCGCCGCAACCGAAGAGAAGTTCAAGGCCCAGGTGACTACTCTCGCTGAGCAGATCAAAACTGTCACCGCGGAGCGCGACACCACCACCGGCATTCTCTACCAGGAGAAGATCGGCGGCGCCTTTGGCCGCTCTAAGTTCGTCACCGACAAAATCGCCGTTCCGCCCGACATGCTACAGAACACCTTCGGCAAGGCTTTTAAAGTCGAAGAAGGCAAGGTCGTGGCTTATGGCGACGATGGTAACAAGATCTACAGCCGCGCCCGTCCTGGCGAACTGGCTGACTTCGACGAGGCGCTGGAGGCCCTGGTCGAGCGCTACCCGTACCGCGACAACATTCTCAAGGGTTCCGGTGCCAATGGCGGCGGCGCTCCGAACAATGGTGGTAAGGGGGGTGACAAGAAGACCCTTCCGCGAGCCGCATTTGATGCGCTTGATCCTGCCGCAAAGGCTGATCACGCACGCAATGGCGGCTTGGTAACTGACTGACCAAAGCCGCCGGGTGTTGCCCGGCAAGTAATCAATGCCCGCCACTGAGCGGGCTTTTTTGTGGAGAAAGCCAAAATGGCGAACACCCTTAACGGCCTGGTGCCGGACCTGTACGAAGCGCTGGATGTTATCTCGCGAGAGCTGACCGGCTTCATTCCTGCGGTATCCCGCGACTCGTCCGTTGCACGGGCTGCTATCGGTCAGGACGTACTCGTCCCGATCACCAGCGCAGAAGCTGCTGCTGACAACATCCCCGGCGTAACCGCTCCAGACACTGGTGATACCGCAGTCGACAGCGTCGCCGTAGCCATCACCAAAAGCAAGCACGTTCCGGTTCGTTGGAACGGCGAGCAGACCCGGGGCCTGCAGAATGCTGGCACCTTCTCGACCATCCAGGCCGATCGTTTCTACCAAGCCATGCGGACACTGGTGAACGAGATCGAGAAGGACTTGTGGTTTGAGGCTTATCGGAACGCTTCCCGCGCCTTCGGCACCGCCGGCACCACCCCATTCGGTACCGCGGCGGACCTGTCCGACTTCGCAGGCGTCCTGGGTGTGCTGGAACAGAATGGCGCACCAACGAATGACCTGCAGCTGGTTTTGGGTCACTCGGCCATCGGCAACATGCGTGGCAAGCAGTCTGGCCTGTTCAAGGTCAACGAGGCGGGCTCCAGCGACATGCTGCGCAACGGTATGACCGACCGCATCATGAACATGGCGATTCGTCACTCCCACCAGGTGGGCCGACACGTCAAAGGCACCGGTGCTGCGTACGTCACCAATGGCTCCACCGCGATCGGCGCGACCAACATCGCTCTGGCGACCGGCACCGGTACTGTTCTGGCTGGCGACATCGCGACCTTCGCGGCTGACGGTGACAACAAATACGTCGTTGGCGCTGGTGTTGCGGCCCCGGGCACCATCACCCTCAACAAACCCGGCTCGCAGATTATCATCCCGACCGGCAACGCCCTGACCCTGGGTAACTCGTACACTGCCAACGTGGCGTTTGCCCGCTCGGCGATCGTACTGGCTACCCGTGCCCCGGCAATGCCTGAGGGCGGTGACTCGGCGGACGACGTGATCACCATCACCGACCCGCTGACCGGTCTGTCGTTCGAGATCGCGGTCTACCGCCAGTTCCTGCAAACGGCCTATCACGTGCGTCTGGCCTGGGGCTGCCGCGCGATCAAGGATGAGCACATCAGCCTGCTGCTCGGCTAACTCAACCACAACGACAACCAGGGGCTTCGGCCCCTGCGTTGTTTCTGGAGAATGACAATGGCTGGACTGACGAAAGAACAGAAGGCGGCAAAGGCGCTGCTGGCCAAGGCTATCGAACTCAGTGGTTTGAGCGCGGAAGCCTTTGAGGCCCTGGGTGAGCAAGAGCGTGCCGACTGGAGCAAAAGCGCACAGGATGCGATTGATTTGGCTGCGGCAGATGCTCAGCGTCTTGCGGATGAGGCAGCGGCGGCTAAATCGCAAAGCAAGCCTATCGTGGAGGACGATGAACCGGACTACACCGGCCTGGTGAAGGTTGAGCACGGCGGCGAAGAACTGCACGTTCATCCCTCCTGCCTGGACGACCACAAGCGACTCGGCTGGAAAGAGGTCTGATATGGCTCTGGTGATCGAGAACGGCAAGGTGGTGCCAGGCGCCGATAGCTTCGCAACGGCCGCCGAACTGGTCACCTATGCCACGAACTTCGGCAAAACAATCCCCGCTGATGAGGTGGCGCAGGAATCCCTGCTACGCCGCGCCGCCCTGCAAATGGATGCGATGCCATGGAAGGGTAAGGCTGTGAGCCGTGACCAGGCGCTGGCTTGGCCCAGGGCCGAGGTCAAGCGTCAGGGCTGGGTGTTGCGCTTCGACGAGATCCCGCCACAGATCAAGGCCGGCCAAATGGCATTGGCCACCGAGATCCATGCCGATGACTTGATCGCTCCCGAAACCAAAACGGGAGCCGTTGTTTCCGAAACTGTTGGGCCGATCAGCACCACGTTTGCAGTTGCCACCAAGTCGGTGAGCAAGCCAGCAGCAACTCGGCAGTCGTATGCCCAGTTCTCCGGCCTGCTGGAATCCTCAAGTCAGGTCAACCTGGTACGAAGCTGATGGCAGATATCTATGATCGTGCAAAGGCGAGCGCTGCACGGATGCTGGCGCCGCGCTCGAGAGGCGGCAAGGGGTTGGAGCTATCCCTAGTTCGGGTCACTACCGGTGATTACGACCCTGAGATTGGCGGCAGTCCTGTCACCATGGAGCAATTCAACGGCTCAGGGCTTCGCCAAAACTATCGCCAGCAAGATATCGACGGCTCGCTGATCAAGCAGGGGGACGTCAAGATCCTCATCTCTCCAGTGCTGCTGGATGGCGCAGACACGCCCCAACCGGTGACGCTGGACAAGATCACCTTCGATGGCGACACCTACACGGTTCAGCACGTCGATCCTTGGGACTACGCCGGCATCGCTGTCGGCTTCAGTGTGCAGGCCAGAAAATGAGCTTCTCACTCGACTTGAAGGCGTTTGTGGAGAGAGCGAAGGGTAATGTCGAGCAGGTAATTCAGAAAACATCTATTGATTTGCTGTCTGCGGTGGTTGATCGATCCCCTGTAGGGAACCCAGAGCTATGGGCGATTAACGCTACGGCTACGCAGTACAACGCGGAAGTAGAGCGCCTCAACACGGAAATGCGCAACAACCCAAAGAACCTGTCAAAGAATGGTCGCATGAAGCCTGGGCGACTGATCAGGGATGGCATGGACCTGGTAGCCGGCAAAGACTATGTCGGCGGCCGCTTCAGGGGTAATTGGCAGGTATCGTTTGATGCGGCTATTACCGGGAACATCGAGCGGATTGACCCAAATGGTAGCGCCAGTAAATCAGCCGGCGCTGCGCTGATGCAAACATTCACCACTGAGGTAGGCACGATCTGGATGATGAACAACCTTCCTTACGGTCCGCGTCTTGAGTATGAAGGCTGGTCGAGCCAGGCACCGGCGGGCATGGTGCAGGTTTCCGTCACCGAGGCTCAAACCTATCTCAATAAGGCCCTTTCGGAGCTATCGAAATGAGCGACAGAATCATCCGAAGCCTTTTCGAGGCTCGCCTGAAAGCATGGGCGTCGGCCCGTGTTCCTGCGCTGCCGATTGCCTACGAAGACGTGGCGTTCACGCCGCCGACCAATGACGCTCCATACCTGAAAATATTCCTCCTGCCGGGAAATACTGACAGCGAGGATCTTGAGGGCAAGCACACTTCGTATCGCGGCGTGCTGCAGATCAGTGTCGTAACGAAGGCTGGTGAGGGGCGGGGGGCTGCCGGGCTGATTGCCGATGAGATCTCGGCGCTCTATCCAAAAAACATGGCGCTCACGAAAGCAGAATTCACCGTGTTCATCCGTTCGCCAATGGCGACTGCTGGAGCAATCCAGGGCGATACAACCAGTTCACTGCCTCTGTCCTTCCAGTACAGGGCTGACACCTTCTAATCCGCCCATTGGGCAAACCCAGAACCCGCCATTGAGCGGGTTTTGTCATTTCTGCAAAGAGGAAAAACCCATGGGCTACAAGATCCCCAACGGCGGCACCTTCCAGCACGCCGCGACCTACGCCGCTGTACTGGCTTTCACTGCCATCTCCAACGCGTCCGAGGCCGTGGCCACCGTCGTTGGCAGCACCCTGGCCGCTGGCGATATCGTTCTGCTCAGCTCCGGCTGGAGCAAGCTGGACAACAAAGTGGTGCGCGTGAAAACGGCCACAGCCACCGCTATCACCCTGGAAGCGATCGATACCACTGACACGCAGATCTTCCCGGCCGGTAACGGCGCAGGAACCATGAAGAAGGTGTTGACATGGGTACAGATCCCTCAGGTAACCGACTTGGCCTTCTCGGGTGGCGAACAGAACTATCTGGATGTGGTGTTCCTTGAGAACGATCAAGGCAAACAAATCCCAACTGACAAGTCCGCCGCCAGTATGGTGCTAACCATTGCCGATGATCCGGCCCAGCCATTCAACGCTGTGCTGATGGCTGCCGACGCAGGCAAGCAGGTGCAAGCAGCCCGCCTCAACCTGCCGGGCAATGACACGCTGCTCTACGGGGCCTATACATCGTTCTCAAAGCAGCCGGCTGTCTCGCGCAACAACCTGCTGACCCGCACCGTCAACCTGGCGCTGCAGGCCGAGCCAACCCGCTACCTGACCGTGGTGGCGTAAACAATGGCCAAGTTCAAGATTGCCCAGAACCCTACCTTCAAAGCCGACGTGGACATTCCGCGCGTCGGCGGCGCCACGATCAAGGTGCCTTTCGAGTTCAAGTATCGCGACCGCAAGGAGCTCGCCACGCTGTTCGCGGGGTGGCAGGAGAGCGCAAAGGAAGATCAGGAGCGGCTCAAGGCCAAGGGTGATGATCTGACTCTGATCGACATCACTGATTCTCATATTGAGCGTCAGGTGGAGCAGGTCGCCCAACTGGTCGCTGGCTGGGGCTTTGACGACAAGCTGAGCCCTGAGTCAATCCGTGCTTTGGTAGAAACCTCTGCCGGAGCAGGGGATGCCATTGTCGAGGCATACCAGAAGGCGTTTTCCTCAGCTCGCTTGGGAAACTAATTGCCGCGGCGCGCTCGCTATACGAGCCGGGCGCGCCGTCCGATCAGATGCGACTGTTCGGCTTATCCCCTGAAGACCTTGAGCAGGACGTGGATGTCTGGTCGGACAACTGGCTGGCTTTCAGCCTCTTCAATGCCCTTGCCACGCAATGGCGTACAGGGGCGTGCGGCGCAACAGGGCTCGACTACACGTCAATTCGGGACGTGGCCGAATACCTCGGCATCAAGAGGAAAACCATACCGGAAATATTCCACGACCTTCAAGTCATGGAGGCCGAGGCGCTCGCTGTCATGGCGGAGGCGAGAGACAGCAGCCAGTAATTTCTGGCACTTATTCAAGGTGATTCAATGGATATCGCATCGCTCGGCATTAAGATCGATACGTCGGACGCCGCGAAAGCCGTCACAGATCTCGACAAAGTCGTGCAGTCCGGCGAAAAGGCCGAAAAGGCGGCAGAGGGTATTGCGGCAGGTTTCGACAAGGCGTCCGCCTCCGCTTCTGACCTTTCGTCTTCTGAGCGCAAGCTCTCCGAGACACTCGACGAGGCCAAAGCTCGCCTTCTGGCAACGGCGAAGGCCTCCCTGGAGTCGAGTGATTACTACCAGCGCCTGACCACCAGCGTAAATACCAATGCGTTCGCTATGGAGTCATCGGGGTCGTCGGTAAGCAGCCTGGCGGCGCTTCAGCGGCGCTTGCAGGCTGAATCCGACGCACTGGTTGGCTCGACTGATAGGCAGGCTGAGGCGACCAAGAAGGCCGCGGCGGCAACTGGCGTTCAGGCCGAAGGGCTGCAAGAGCTGCTCGGCAAGATCAACCCAGTGCAAAAAAAGCTGCAAGAGCTAGATGATCTTCAGTTGCAGCTGACGAAGCATCGCAAGGCTGGGAACATCGACGATGCTGGTTTCAAATCGTACTCGGCTGATATTGAAGCGGCTCGCATAAAGCAAAAGGGGTTCAATGACGAGGCTGGCAAGTCTGGCGGCGTGTTCGACAAGCTCAAGCTAGGCACCCGCCAGGCGCAGGAAAATGTTGTTCAGCTCGGAAATGCTTTCTCGACCGGCGACATTGGTAGTGGTGTTCGCGCCATTGCACAGCTCGGAGCGGGCGCCGGCTCAAGCGCTTTAAGCCTTTTGGCGCTCGTTGGGCCAATTGCCGCCGTAACTACTGTGCTCGCAGGCTTAACTGCCGCTTATTACAAGGGCAGCGCTGAAACCAAGGCGTTCAATGACTCACTGATCCTGACCGGGAACTACGCCGGAACAAATGCCGGCCAACTCAGTGACATGGCCAAGCAGATCGGTGCGACTGTCGGCACTACTGGGGCGGCAGCATCTGCGCTGGCGAGCCTGGCCGGCACGGGCAAGATAGCCGGCGGTAGCTTTGAAGAGATTGCCTCTGCCGCACTCTCGATGGAAGAGGCAACAGGGAAGTCGGTCGATGCAACCATCGCCGAGTTCGTCAAGATCGCGAAAGATCCAGTGGCCGCTGCCAAGGAGCTGAACGATCAATATCACTTCCTAACCGCATCCGTTTACTCTCAAATCGTTGCCTTGAAGGAGCAGGGCGACACCATTGGTGCGGCCAAGCTGCTGACGGACACCTATGCCGATACGGTTCGGGATCGGTCGAAGCAGATCACCAACAACCTCGGTTACGTCGAGCGTGCCTGGAAAGGCATTACCGACGAGGCAAAAAAATCGCTGGATGCGATCAAGAACATTGGTCGTGACGAAGGTCCGGCCAAAAGGATTACCGAGCTAACGCAGAAAGTCGCCTTTGCAGAGAGCGCGCTCAAGGCCGACCCAGATGATAAGGACGCTAAAAAGAAGCTTGCTGAGTCAAAGCTAGAGCTGGACTTCCTAGTCAAGCAGCGGGATACCCAGGACGCAATAAACAAGGCCCAGGCGCTCTATCAGGAGACTCAAGACAAGGGCCAGGATGCCCAGAGAAAGTTCGACACAAGGGCTAAGAGCGCTCGCTCGAACAAGGATAAGCGCAAGGATGAGCTCGATGACCTACAGAAAGAAATCGACGATATTCGTCGAGCCAATCCTAATGACTCCCGGCTGTCTCAGACGAAGATTGATCAGCAGAAAGCTGCCATCAATGACAAGTATAAGGACCCCAAGGCAGCCGCCGGCTCCGTAGACCTTACTGGCTTCAATACCGCTCAAAACGCCCTGAAAGAGCTACAGGCGACGTATTCGAACACCCAAAAGCAACTTGATGCCGCGCAAAAGGCAGGCCTGATTTCGCAGGATGTTTACGCCACGCAGCGCGCAGTTCTGATCAAGGCTGAAAAGGAGGAGGTCACCGCGGCTTATGAGGCAGAGATATCTGCCCTTGAGGCTGCCAAAGGCAAGAAGTCGACCAACGCGGCTCAAAGCATTCAGCTGGACCAGAAGATCGCTGATGCACGCACCAATATGGTCAAGGCGCAGAAAGATGCCGACGGCCAACTTGACGTTTTGGCGACGGCTGAGAAGGGGAGGCTTGATAAGCAGAAGTACGCGATTGATCAGTATGTCCAGGCACTTGGGCAGCAACAGAAAGCCCTGGAGCTGGCTGGGCAGCGCGCCGTGCTGGGAGTTGGCCAGGGAGACCGTCAGAACGCGCTCAACGGTGAATTGAATAGCCAGCAAGATCGGTTTGCCCAGCAATCGCTGGAATTGGAAAACCAGCGGTCTGACCCGTCGCGGAATATGTCGAAGGAAGAGTTCAGTCGTAAGTCGCAGGCACTTGCCGACGCGAACAAGAAGGCCACCGACCAAATCCGGCAGAACTACGCGGACGTGGAAGCCGCCCAGGGCGATTGGACCAAGGGTGCGACCGCCGCATGGGAAAACTATCTCGATTCGGCGAAGAACATCGCTGGCCAGACCAAGAGCCTCTTCGGTAACGCTTTCAGCTCCATGGAAGACTCGATTGTCAGCTTCGCCATGACTGGCAAGGCGTCGTTCGCGGACTTCGCCAAGTCGATTCTGGCGGATATGGCGCGCATTGCGACCCGGCAGGCCAGTTCGGCTTTGCTGGGCAGTCTAGTCGGGGCGGCGGCCAGCTATTTCGGTGGGGGCGCCGCTGCAGGAACGGGCAACGGGCTGGCGGCAGGGTCAGCAGGTGCGGTGTCATCTAACCTTGGCGCCTCCCAAGCGGGCTACTCCAGCACTTACATCGATGGGTTCAGGGCGGCCGGTGGGCCGGTAGATCCAGACTCTTTGTATCGTGTTAACGAGCTTGGTCCGGAACTGTACAGCGAGGGCGGCAAGTCGTACCTGATGACAGGGGCAAACGGCGGGAGCGTTACGCCGCTGACCACTGGAGGCGGGCCTGGAGTTTCCGCACCTGGCGCCTCGGGCGGGGCACCTCAGGTCTACATCAACATTTCCAGCGACGGCAAGACGGATGTGTCGAGTGACCAGTCCGGGCTCGAAAGCTTTGGCGCCGAAATCGGAAAGTTTGTTGAGCAGAAGTTCAAGCAGCTTGAAGCCAAGTCGTTGAGCCCACAGGGCAACATCCGCAAGGCAATTCAAGGGAGGGGGTAATGACCGACACATTCACGTTTCGCCCAGACAAGTCGGTCCCGGTCACGTTCGCCCAGCGGACGCGGTCGGCCACTTTCGGAGGCTACAAGCAGACTGCCGGCGACGGGCTCAACACTGAAACTCAGACCTGGGCACAGACCTTTACCGGGCCGAAGGAAAGGATCATCGCGATCCTTTCCTTTCTGCGTGCTCACCAGGGCTACAGGTCCTTCATTTGGGTCACGCCTCTCGATGGGCCGCTGTATTTCACCTGCGCCACGTACGGCGCTACACCACAAGGCGGTAACGCCTGGGTGCTCACCGCCACGTTTGAACAAACCTTCCAGGTGCAGTGATGGCTGAAAGTATCTACGAAGACATCCAGAAGCTGGAGGTCGGCCTGTACGTCGAGTTGTTTGAGCTCGATCTGACACCTATGAGCGGTGATATCTACCGCTTCCACGGGTATACGCAAATTGGGCCGATCTACTGGCAGGGCATTGAATACTCGCCTTGGCCAATCAAGATTGAAGGGCTGGGCATGACGGGGGAGGGCCAGCAATCGAACCCCTCGCTTACTGTGGGCAACGTGACCGGCTTCATAACGGCGCTATGCGCAACCTATCAGGACCTGGTCGACGCCAAGCTGCGCCGCCATCGAACCCTTGGCCGTTACATGGATGCCGCGAACTTCCCGGACGGCAACCCCGAAGCTGATCCGGACGAATATTTTGCCTCCGACAGCTACGTCATCGACCAAAAACAATCCGCCGACGCCGAGGCCGTGGTCTTTGTCCTGAAGTCACCATTGATCGCGACCGACCGCAAGCTGCCCGGCCGGCAAATCGTTGCGAACTGCTGCCAGTGGTCTTCCATCGGCGGTTACCGCGGCGTCTACTGCGCATGGACCGGATTGAACTACTTCACTGACAAGGACGTGCCGACCGATGATCCTGCCAAGGACATGTGCTCGTTCACGCTGAAGGGCTGCAAGCTCCGCTTTGGCGAGAACAATCAACTCCGCTATGGGTCGTACCCCAGCGCAGGCAACTGAGGGGCATTGCATGAAACTCAGCAAATCCATAGTCGAGGCCATCTACGCTCACGCCGAAGCGGAAAACCCAAAGGAGTGTTGCGGCATCGTGGTGCTGACCGGCGGAAAGAAACGTTTTCTGCCACTTCAAAATTCTGCTGAAGATCCCGAAAAGGATTTTCGCATCAGCGCCGAAAGCTGGGCTGGCGCCGAAGACCAGGGTGAGCCTGTATGCGTTGTACATAGCCACCCTGGGCAATCGGCCCGACTGAGTGGTGCTGATCGAGTTTCGCTTGAGGCTACCGAGTTGCCTTGGGTGATCGTAGAGGTGCGCGAGGGCAAGCCGGTCTCGCATCTGATCCATTTGCCCACCGGTTACCAGGCGCCACTGCTGGGGCGCTCTTTTCATCACGGCGTGCTCGACTGCTACACACTGGTCCGCGACTACTACCGACGCGAGCTGGGAATTGAACTTGCGGATTACGAGCGTGAGGATGGCTGGTGGAACGGCACCGAAGACCACTACATGGAGAAGTACGAGGCGACAGGCTTTCGTCAAATCAACCCGGGCGAGCTTCGTCAGGGGGATCTGATCATCATGCAAGTTCGGGCTGAGAAGGCGAACCACGCCGGGATCTACTTGGCTGATGGGAAGCTGCAGACAGAGCCGAATCACCACCCGGTACCCGGATGCATCCTGCATCACCTCTACGGCAAAGACTCAAAACGCGACATCTTCGGCGGTTATTGGCGGGACGCTGCGCGACTTTATCTCAGATACGAGGATTCAGATGAGGCGGCAGGGTGATCGCTGTTGGGCGTTTGTTCAGGCAAGGTTGTAGAGTGAAGCACCCCCCAGCACCCGTGTTCATAATGTTAAAACCATCTTTATGGAAGAAATCACTTGGTATACATATCAGCGCTTACCCCTATCTTCATCCTTGTAATGTCGATTGGACTCGGACTCTCCAAGGAGAACTGGTTCCTAGAGTTCGGCTTAGCGGTAGTGGTTATCTCCGCCGGGACCTCGATGGTTTTGGCGTACCTCGGCGGGCGCAAGGCGGTTCGCGCAGAAAAGGTGGAGTTCGAATCGTTTCTCCCCCAAGTCGAAAAGAGCGAATCTAGCGCTTTCAGGTATACGGGCAGCATTATGGGGGTAGACACGAACAACCCCATGAAGCACCTCCAAGACCAAATTGACGAAATCAAAAGGGTTACGAATCAGGATGAGGTAAATTTCAGGTCTGGGCTGAGCTTCAATGAGGCGCGTATTGATAGTTGCTTAGCGCAGATCAGATATCACGAGGCAGTGACACTTCCGAAAATCCTCGGGCAAGGTTCGGGAGCAATTTTCCTTGCTGGCGCGCTCACAATCGTAGGGTCCGTCTACTTGGCGGTGCCGGCTGAGGCTTACCATATTTTCGCTAATGTCGCCGGCGCGCTGCGGGCGTGGTTGCTGCGGTGATTGGCCTTGCCTGTGCGGTGACTCCATATTTCATTGCTCGGGCGTTCGCTCAACTTCGCTCGCTGCAGGCAAAAGAGAAAGCGTATAGCGCCTAGCCCCGTGCTAGGTTTTTTGCATCTGGCGGGCATGAAAAAGCCCGGCGGGCCGGGCTTGGGTCACTTGTGTGTGTCGGGCTCTTCATTGGGATCTACAAGCTTCATTCTGGTGCCAAACAAGATGCGGGCGAACACGTTGTAAAATCCCGCCGTAGCAAAGTCGCCAGATTCCGTGGCTTTCTTGGTCATTTCGATGAAGTTTTTCTCGGCTTTGTCAGTGATGTACTGTTCAAACGGAACTCCAGCTTCCTCGGCATCCGCTCTTATTTTTTGGATTTCCTCTCCATCCATTGACGCCAGCTCATCGTACATTCGTTGTCGTAGCTTGAATGGCGGATCGTTTGTTTCACGCTCTCCCACCACAACTTGAAGGATCTGATCCGGACTCAGTTCTGCGACAGTTACGCCGAGTGCCGTGGCCAGCTTAAAGAGTACGGTTCGTCTCGGTTTTGCCTGCCCAGATTCATAACGAGATATTTGCGACGGAGTAATGCCAACGGCATCCGCAAGCTGCTGTTGCGTAAGATTTTTTTCACCTCTGAGTGAGATGAGCCGGTTGGCAAAATCAGTGGACATGTGGACCCCCTTGTATGTCTCTAGAAGCGTACAGCAAACGCACAAAAAGCAAAAATTGTTTGACGAAGTCACAAAAAGCACTAAACTCACAAAACGCAAACAAGGAGTCGTCATGAAAGCCCTGAAAATTACTACCGCTGTACGGATGCTGTGCGAAATGCGAGAGAAACTTGAGATGAGGGCCGCTGAAAACGGCCGCAGCCTAAGCGGAGAAATTGTATTCCGGCTGAGAAAATCCCTTGAGCAGGAACAGGACCATGAAAAACAACAGGCATAAAAAAACCCCATCGCTGGCAGGCGACGGGGCTTTGGTTAACGAGATCAACTTCGAGGAAGAAATCGTCATGGGCGATATTAGCACAGCTGCATCCAATGTCATCCCCTTCGACTTTCGCGGTCACAGCGTTCGCGCAGTAACTATCGAGGGCGAGCCATGGTTCGTAGCATCCGATGTCTGCCGCGTGCTGGAGGTAGTGAATACCACTCAAGCCATGCAGGCGCTGGATGATGACGAACGGTCTATGTTCAACATAGGTCGTCAAGGCGAAGCCAATATCGTCAATGAGTCCGGCCTATATACCTTGATTTTGCGCAGTCGGGACGCAGTCAAGAAAGGCAGCAAGCCTCATGCCTTTCGTAAATGGGTCACTGCTGAAGTCCTTCCGGCGATCCGCAAGCATGGCCGGTATGAAGATGCCAGTCACAAGATGAATACTTTGGTAGGCCAAACCATCGGCACCGACGGATCTCACATGCTGGGTGCTGTAGTTAAGGGGAAGGTGTCGAGCCTGCCAGTTCCAATTCAGCGCCGGGCCACCGCGAAAATCTGGTCGCAGACTCATGCAGCTTTTGGCGTTCGGTCGGCAGCAGATATTCCCGCTGACCAGCTTGACGCTGCGCGGAACTTCATCGCGGCCTACGCCGTTCTGGAAGGTGAGTTCATTCCGAAGGGGCAGGGCAAGTCCTTTGATATCCCCGACAAGCTTGGAGAGTGTGAGCGATATCTCGTCAGTGCCGACCATCACGGCAATCGGCAGGTCACGCCCGTGCCAATGGGTGCATTCGTTTTGACCCGACAGCAGTTCATGCAGTCAATGCTTGTGGACCGGGATATGTACGTCTCCACGGCGGAAATGTTCGAGTTTGTAGCGCTGGCGACCGAAAATCTGCGCTGCCGATTCCTTTCCCAGGCTGCCCGGAGGAGCGCGGCATGAACTTCACTCTGAAAGCTGGCGGTCGCGCCTTGATCCTCTCGCCGGAACGGCCAAACTTGGTCGGCCGCTCCGGTCAGCTGATCCGCAAGATCGAAGAAAACTGGCTGATGCTGGTCGAGGGCAAGCGCTACTCGGTCGGCGAGAAAAGCCTGATGCCGCTGGACGGCTTCAATCCAAATGTGTCCGCGTCGATTGAAGTGAGGAAGACAGCATGAGTAGCGTAGTTCCGTTCAGCTTTAAAGGTGCCGGTGTTCGCGTTGTTACTGACGATCACGGGGAGTCTTGGTTTGTTGGTCGCGATCTGTGCTCCGCGCTTGGGTATGTGGATCAAACCAGCGCAATGAAACAGCACTGCCGTGGGGTGGTGAAATACCACCCCATCGCAGACAGCCTTGGGCGCATGCAAGACACCCGAATTCTTGCAGAGCCGGACATGCTGAGGCTCGTCATAAATAGCCAGCTCCCCGCTGCTGAGCAGTTTGAGCGCTGGGTCTTCGAAGACGTTCTGCCGACGATTCGCAGGACTGGCAGCTATCAAATGCCAGCGAATGACGCCACGATCCCAATTGAGCGCCAGTTGCCAATCGCCGCCGACAGCCTTGACGCGGCGAAGCGCATTGCCGAGTGCTTTGGCCTTGAAGGTAATCAGGCTCTGCTGAGCGCCAACAGCATGGTCAAGTCAGCTATTGGCGTGGACCTGATGGAAATGGCCGGCGTTAAGCGGTTGGTCAACGAATCGCAGGAAATGAACTTCACCCCAACCGAGCTTGGCGCGAAGTTCAGCATGAGCGCGGTGAGCATGAACAAGTTGCTCGCCGAGTGCGGGTTACAGCATCAGGTGATCTACAAGCCAGGCAAGAAGCGCTGGGAAGTTACGCCCGACGGCAAGCTCTTCGCGGTCATCACCGACACTGGCAAGAAACACAGCGACGGAAAGCCGGTGCAGCAGATCCTTTGGAAAGAGTCGGTGCAGGAGATGTTGGCCAGGCTGGCCGAACAGCTTCGGTCCGGGATTCCGGCCGTGGTTGCTGGCGGCGTCCGACGTTAGATTTGAAATGTGATCCTGAATCACATTTAACTACCGCCACGAAATTAACCCCGCCCATGCGGGGCTTTCGTGTTGTCCTCTTGTTGATGATAAAGTCCCGCGATATCTCAACGAGGGAACGATATGAAATTAATCATAGGTGTTTTGGCACTGATAGCGCTTGCTGGCTGCGCGACCCCGACCATGCCGGAGATGCGTCAAGAAGGTGCCTTTGAGACTTACTCGTCAAAAAAACAGGATGAGGCGGTAGCAAAGTGCGTTCTTTTTGCTTGGCAAGACATTCGACTGGCTGGGGAATTGAATACGGCGAGTATTCAGCCTGGCCGTGAGGGTGGTTACACGGTGACAGCACACGGCAATGAATACTTCGCCGATGTAGTTTCAGCGAAAGGAAAAACGATAGTCAGGTACTACCACGTTGGTAATTCTTGGATATCCGAAAGACTCAGACCTCCCGTTAAAGCCTGCCTATGAATCAATGAGATTTTACAAATCAACCCGCTACGGCGGGTTTTTTTACACCTGAGGAAAAGCCATGAACTCCTTCCATGTAGCGCAACCAACTCACCACCGACTGCGCACGATTCGTCTCCACGGCGTTTTGGGTAAGCGTTTCGGATGCGTACACCACCTGGCAGTTAATTCGGCCCGCGAAGCAGTTCGAGCGCTGGGCGTTCTTCATAAAGGCTTCAATCAGTTCATGATCGAATCAAAGGATAAAGGCATCGTATTTGCTGTTTTTTATGGTAAGCGAAATATAGGTGAGAGCGAGCTGGGCGATCCGCCGAGTGGCAACGAGATCCGTATTGCTCCAGTCGTACAGGGCAGCAAGGACGGCGGGAAGCTGCAAACAATTATCGGGGTAGCGATCATTGTTGCTGCCAGCTACTTCTCCGGCGGCTTGGCTGCCACTGGCTCAGGCGCCGTGTTTGGCGGATCAGCTGCATGGGGGATTGTCGGCTCAGTAGGCATCTCGCTCGCCCTTGGTGGCGTAGCACAAATGATCGCCGGCACAGCCCCGGGCATCGACAGCTCGGAAGCCGCCGATAACCAGCCCAGCTACAACTTCAGCGGTATCAAAAACACGGTAACCCAAGGTAACCCCGTCCCTCTCTGCTACGGCGAGATGGTGGTCGGCTCGGCGTGTGTTTCGCTGGGTGTTCTTGCTGAAGACAAGCAGTAGGCGACCAACTACTGCAACGCATACTCAGAAATCCATAGACCGCTCCGGCGGTTTTTTTTCGCCTGGAGAAAAGCATGGGCGCAGCACATACGTTCGGAGTCGGCTTCGGTGGGTCGAAGGGTGAAAGCGAAAAGCCGCATTCGCCGGTAGAGAGCCCTGACAGCCTGATCAACACCAGCTACGCCAACATCCTTGATGCTGTTAGCGAGGGTCCTATCGTTGGCTTGGTGAATGGCGCTCAGTCGATTTTCTACAATAGGACTCCTCTTGCGAACTCTGACGGCAGCCTGAATTTCACTGGCGTGACCTGGGAGCAGCGCACGGGCGAAGCAGAGCAGGATTACATTCGTGGCTTTCCAGCCGTTGAGTCGGAAACCTCTGTCGGCGTCGAGCTGAAATTTTCCCAGTCGTGGACACAGGCGATCAGCAATAGCGAGTTGTCGGCTGTGCGAATTCGCATGGGTGTATCGACGATGTACAGGACTGAGTCAGACGGCGACACCGTGGGGTACTTGGTGAATTACGCTATCGACCTCTCTACCAATAACGGGGCTTACGTCACTGTTTTAACTCAAGCATTCGACGGCAAGACAACCAATGGCTACCAGCGGAGTCACCGGATTGAGCTTCCCCCGACCGATGGTGGCTGGCAGATCCGCATCCGCCGACTGACCCCGGACGCCCCGAACTCCAGTATCCAGGCCAACACTTCGATCGTCAGCTACACCGAGGTGATCGACGCAAAGCTTCAGTACCCATATACCGCGCTGGTCGGTACGAAGATCGATGCCTCGCAGTTCAACTCGATTCCGGAGCGTGCCTTTCACATCAAAGGCCGCATCATTCAAGTGCCAAGCAACTATGAGCCGTCCACCCGCAGCTACACCGGAGCATGGGATGGCACGTTCAAGTTGGCCTGGACCGATAACCCGGCCTGGGTTTATCGCGACCTAATTCTCAACGACCGTTATGGGCTTGGGGCGGTGATCAGCGACAGTCAGGTGGATAAATGGGGTCTTTACCAAATCGCCGGCTACTGCGATGAGCTGGTAGATGATGGGAAGGGCGGACAAGAACCGCGTTTCACTTGTAACCTTTACTTGCAAAGCCGCGCCAATGCACTGACCGTATTGCAGGACATGGCCAGTATCTTCCGAGGCATGAGCTATTATGCCGGCAGCGAAGTGATGGTGTCGGCAGATATGCCGAGCGACCCGGTCTACACCTACACGAACGCCAACGTGATCAGCGGAAAGTTTAGCCGCTCCGCATCGAGCGGCTCGACTCGCTATAGCGTGTGCAAGGTCTCCTGGTCAGACCGGACCAACTTTGGCGCCGCCAAGGTTGAGTTTGTCCAGAGCCAGAAAGCGATTGCCAGGTATCAAATTCGCGAAACCGAAACCACCGCCTTCGGCTGTGTATCGCAAGGCCAAGCCCAGCGGCTAGGTCAGTACATCCTGCTGACCAACCATTACGAAACCGACACCGTGAGTTTCTCTGTCGGGATGGATGGCACTATCGCCCGTCCAGGGCAACTGATCCGGGTTGCTGATGAGAACTTCAGTGGCAAGTCAATGTCTGGTCGAATCAAGGCGGCCACCTCCGGCGGCGTGACACTGGATGCTGATATTGATGCGGAAGCAGGGGATACGCTGGTTGTCATTCGACCTACGGGCACCGCAGAGGCTAGAGTCATTCAAAGCGTGTCCGGTCGCGTAGTGACGGTTACCGAGTCCTTTTCGTCGGCCCCGACTGCGCAGTCGGTCTACACGATTGAGTCGGCCGAACTGAAGGCAGAGGCATTTAGAATTCTGTCAGTTATCGAGAATTTTGGTGACGACAAGCTGCAGTACGACATCGTTGCTGTGCAGCACAACACGAGCAAATTCTCGACTATCGATAACGGCGCACAGATCGTCACGCTGCCGACGACGGTTCTACCGTCATCAGTCCAGGCAATCCCGAGCGATGTGACGCTGTCCACATTTGATACGGTTCGCCAAGGCGTCAACGTCGCTACCATGCGGATAACCTGGACCGCTCCGAAAGGTGCTGCCAGCTACAACGTTTGGTGGCGAAGAGGTTCGGGTGACTGGATCTTTGGCGGGCGGGTATATACAGCCTCAATGGAAGTTCCTGGCATTTACACTGGCACCTACACGGCTCGCGTAGCGGCAATTGGGGCGAATGAAAATAGCTCGCTCTGGGCTTTCTCCCAGCCAACCAACCTGCAAGGTAAAACCGGCCTGCCTCCGGCGGTGTCGTTCCTGCGCACCACCAGCGAACTGTTCGGTATCAGCATCAAGTGGGGCTTCCCACCTGGTGCTGAAGACACTCAGCGCACCGAAGTTTGGTATGGCCCCGCCAACGACCTGGGCGCCGCCACCAAGCTGGCCGACCTGGCGTATCCGCAGGCTGACTACCGCATGCAGCAGCTGCTGGCAGGCGCAACGCTGTTCTTCTGGGCGCGCCTGGTGGACCGCACCGGAAATGTCGGGCCGTTCTATCCTGTCGGCGGCGGTGTGATGGGGCAGGCCAGTTCGGACGCTGGGGCCATCTTGAATATGCTCGCCGGCAAGATCAGCAAGACCGAGCTAGGCCAGGACTTGCTCAGCGACATAAACAAAATCCCCGGCCTGCAGGATCAAATCGACGCGCTTGACGACATCCTGCTGTACGACGCTGCGAAAACCTATGTCGCTGGCGACACCGTGCGCCAGGGCCAGCGGCTATATCAGGCCATTGCCAGCGTGCCGGCCAACAAGCCACCACCGAACGCCACCTACTGGCTAGACGTGGGGCAGGCGGTTGGCTCTGTTGGCGCATTGGCGCAGCAGGTCGCGCTGAACAAAACCAGCATCGAAACTGTTGACGGTAAGGTTACTGCGCAAGGCTCAACGCTGAATGTGCTGCGCGCCGCTACTCGGGATGACAGTGGCAGCGGTGCGAAGGCAGATGCGTTGAAAGGCTGGGCCAGTACTGCCGCAATCGCTACTCAAGAAAAGGTCATCGCCTCAAACGAAGAAGCATCGGCACAGCGCCTTACAACCGTGGATGCCAAGGTCAACCAAAACGCCGCAAACGTGACGCTCCTGGAAAGCACCGTGGCCAACAACAAGCAGGCCTCGGCGCAGCAAGTGGCCCAAGTCAGCGCAGAAGTGGCTACAGCTAAGGATGGCGTAGCCACAAACAAGGCTGATATCCAGCAGACGTCTTCAGCGCTTGCCGACACTAATGGCAAGCTGTCGACACTCTGGTCGGTGAAGATGGAAACCACGGCTGGCGGGCAGAAGTACGCGGCATCATTTGGTCTCGGGCTGCAAGTCGATCCCTCCGGCGTGTCGTCGCAGTTCGTGGTAAGGGCTGACACCTTCATGCTGCTCAACTTGGCCAATGGCACGCCGGTTTCGCCGTTCTCGGTCACTGGCGGGCAGACTTTCATTAAGTCGGCCTTCCTAGAAGATGGGTCAATCACCAACGCCAAGATCGGTAACTACATTCAGTCCAACGATTATGTGGCCGGTACAAGCGGCTGGAAGTTGTTCTTCGATGGGACGTTTGAAATAAACAGCTCATTCGGCGGAAAAGCGAGACAGGTGATTAACAGCGCTGGCGGTAAGGTGTTCGATGAAACCGGCCTAGTACGATATCAGTGGGGGGATCTGTCAGCATGACTTATGGCGTAAGAGTTTGGGGACCAACTGGCCGCCTTGAACTTGATGAAAACTCCTTCACTGTTGGGGTTGTTTACTCGGTAATTTTAAAATCAGGTGCTCCTACACCAGGACGCACTCGTTTCATCGCAATTCCGGGCGTAGATCCATCCACACATTCCGCTGTTTGTTTACCTGTAGCTGTTTATGATACTAGCGGCCAAAATATTAACTCGATTCAATATACGCCGATTATTTCAGCGGGCGGGGTAACCATTTACTTTGGTAGTCCGGCAGCGTCCACCGGCCCTATAGGTGTCAGCTCTCAGAGACTGTTAGTTATGAGGTATCGTTGATGACTTACGGTGTGATGTTTAAAAATAATGCTGATGTGGTGGTCTTAGACTCAGAGTTCGCAAGGTTGTCTGTACTTGAAAAGGGCACATGGAATGGTACAGGCGCAGGCGTTTACGTACCTTTTTCAAAAGCCATCACAACGGACGAGCCCCCTTTGGTTTTCGTCAGGCCAGCTCAGGCAAACGTATTTTGTTTTTGCTTAGTTCGCGGCTCTGCGGGAGCATGGACTGGTTTTTCGTTCGTTGGAATTTCGGGGCAAGCCACCTCTGGTAACTGGTTCGTAGCAGCTTTTAAGGCAGAGCCTACGGCTAAATTCGGCTTTCGAATTTGGGACGCGAATTCTAAGCTACTTTTCGATAGTGGAACGCCATGCGCGCAGTTCACAAGAACTCTAACTTTGTGGACATATTTGGGTTCTGTTCCAACTGGTCAGGGCGTAAACAGGCTAAGTTGGACATCAGCTTCTAGTTTGGCTAGTGGTGACTACATGCTACTCAACAACATAGCAATGGACGTTGCGGGAGTAGTTTCAAGACAGGGCAATATGTACGCTGTATGGGACTATGCAAATGACAGGCTTGTAATTCAAGTAGTGGGGGTTGATATCCCATCGGCGCTCTATGTTCCTGTCGTTTTTGCCAAGCCAATATCTTAATAATCTATTTAGTAACTAAATCTAGGAACCGCCTTGAGCGGTTTTTTATTGTCTGGAGAAAAATATGGTCTGGCAAAGATCCGGAACAGTTGCTGTGCAGAATGGCAGCACAACTGTAGTAGGCACGAACGTAGATTTCGCCGCCAGTAGCCGGAATGGTGACTCATTCGTAGGTCCGGACGGCGCTACCTATGAACTGGCGAACGTCGCAAGCTCCACGGTGATCTCGATCCTTCCAGCTTACAAGGGTCCGACAGTCAGTGGCGCGGCCTACGCCATCATGCCGGTGCAGGGCTACGACAAAATGCTGTCGGATGCCTTCAATAACCTGAACAACCAGTTCGGCCCTAAGCTGGCGGCATTGGGCACGACGGGCAATTACGACATTCTGCCAGTGGCGAAGGGCGGGACAGGAAATTCCACCGGAACGGCGACTAAGCTTGCGGCGGCCGCTATCGCTGGCACAGTATCGCAGTCAGGCGGGTTGCCGACTGGCGCTCTGATGGAGTCCGGAGTTAATGGTGCTGGCCAGTATTGGAGGTTTGCCGGTGGGCTTCAGGTTTGCATAAACGAATTCACCACAAACCTCGCAGTCAACCAGTCCGCCAACGGTATGTTTTATACCTCTACAGCTTTCGCCATGCCGGCAGCATTCGCTTCTGGAAGCACGCCGCAATTTAGTTTCTCCGCAAGACTACCCGGCGCTATCGTGTGGGGAGAGTTTTCCAGCTGGAATGGAGCCGTTGCCGAGATGTTTATTATTTCTGGGTCAAGCACTAGCGCGGCCAATATCATTGTAAAAATGATTGCCGTGGGAAGGTGGTTCTAATGATTATTAAATTCTCTCCCCAGCGCCGCGATGACGTGCTTAAGGTTAGTAAGCGCGGCGATGTGATCACATTGAATGGAGAGCGCTTCGACTTCCGAGAAATTCCTGAGGGGGCGTTGCTCCCGAGTTCGGCAGTTGATTGTGAGTTCGTTATCGGTGACATCACGCGCAAGAATGGCGATCTCATCCTGACACTGCTTCTACCCTGTGGCCAGGGCGCTACAGCCGCTGCAAACTTCCCCGCCGATATCGTCAGTCCACCTGACGGGAACGTGAGCCTTCCCCAATGAAAAATATCGATTTCAGCAAGATGGTGACTGTCGAGCAGCGCCAGAAAGAAGACCGCCGGACAACGCTTGAGGCTGTCCTGGCTTCTCGCCGGGCCGCATACCTGGCCGAGTCTGATCCGCTACGCCTGGAGGCGGACTACGATGCACTGAGCCAGGGCCTTGAGCCTGACTATGCCGGGTGGCTTGCCTCCGTCGCCGCCATCAAGGCCCGATTCCCACTGCCCACCACTGTGGATCCGGTCGCGAACTGATCCGCGATCTAGCCCTGATGCCGCCTTGAGCGGTTTTTTTCGCCTGTAAAAAGGATTCACACCGCTGCAAGCGTTAAAAGCCGCTACCACGAATGAAAAAATGGCTTGGTAGCATGCTCCACCAAGAGGGTGGCGGGGAATAGCAGCCGGGCTGATTCACCGGGGCTTCATCGCAACGGATCTGGAGTCCTGCGGCCTTAATGTCGGGGCCGTCTTGTCCGCCGCTGTACGTTTCACAGCCGCCAAGAGTAAAGACGGTTAAGAGAAGTATTGCGTATTTCATGGGATCCATTCCTGTTCGCTCCGATAATTCACCGCATTATATAGAAAGCGTATCGCCCGCCAAGTCGCGGGTTTTTTTTCGCCTGGAGAAAAGTATGCCGATCACCGAGCAGCAGCTGCTGCAGATCCTCCCGAACGCTGGCCGCCAAGCCGGCGTTTTTGTTTCTGCGCTGAATACGGCCATGGGCCGCTATGGCATTGTCGGCACTCTGCGTGTGTCTGCATTCATCGCCCAGATCGGGCATGAGTCTGGCCAGTTGCGTTACGTGCGCGAGATCTGGGGGCCAACGGCGCAGCAACTCGGTTATGAAAGCCGCGCCGACTTGGGAAACATCGTTAAGGGTGATGGCTCCAAGTTCCGGGGTCGTGGCCTGATCCAGATTACCGGCCGGGCGAACTATGCCGCGTGCGGCGAGGCGCTGGGCCTGGACCTGATCAGTACGCCTGAGCTTCTGGAGTTGCCCCAGCACGCCGCGATGTCGGCAGCGTGGTTTTGGTCCACGCGAGGACTGAACACGCTGGCAGACCAGAAGGACTTCGCGAAGATCACCAAGCGCATTAACGGCGGACTCACCGGGCAAGCCGATCGTCAGGCGCTGTACGACAGGGCGTTGAAGGTGCTGGCATGACGCCGGTGCAGAAGCTGGGTGGCCTGGTGTTGCTGGTCCTGGCGCTGATGGCCGGTACAGCCTTCGCCACCTGGGAGGTGCAGGACTGGCGCATGGGGAAGAAGCTTGCCGAGCAGGGCGCCGCGCACCAGCAAGACCTCGGCGCAATCACCGGCGAGGCCTGGCGTCAGCAGCAGGCCGAGCAAGATAAGCGCTTGGCCACCGAGCATCAGCTCGCTACCCAAGACCAACAACATACGAAGGAATTATACGATGCCCAGCGCAACCAGGCTCTGCTGCGTGACCGCCTTGCTACTGCTGATGTGCGGTTGTCAGTCCTTCTCGACGCCACGGATTCAGCCAGTGGCTGCGAAGTGCCTACCGCCCCCGGCGCCGTCGGCTTGGTTCATGCAGCCCGTCGAGCCCAACTTGACCCAGCGCATGCGCAACGAATTATCGCCATCACCGACGATGGGGATAATGCCGTAATCGCGCTGCGGGCGTGCCAGGCCTATGCGAAGGCGCTATCAGCAGGTAGTTGAAAAATTATGAGTTTCAGTGGCCGGCCGATGCTCGGTGAGTTTGACCCATCTCAAATTTTGAAACGGCTTGAACCCAATAGCGGCGATACTTAGTCTGATCAGGTGGAATTGGCGCTTGAAGAGACCAAGAGCTCTCGGCATTCAAAGCATCTCTGTACGCCTGCCATTCCTTCGCCTCTGCGATGTCCGATGCGCTTTTTTTGTCGTCAAACCATCCTAAAATATAAACCTCACCCTGATCTCTGCCGTGTTCTACAAGTAAATAAATATCGTTCATAACCTAAATCCGCTTAACCATTTCTCAATTTTCCCAGCGCTGGGTGCTCACTCCATGCTATCGGCCCAAGCATCTGATTGTTGAGACTTCTTTACCCGCGATATGCCCAGATGGGCATCTGCGCCTGCTGTTGCGCGCTGATGCATATGATCTAGTCTTTCCCGCGGCGTTCGTACTGCGATCATTGAGTTTATTGACGGGCGCCATGGACAAGCGGCTTGCGGGTCTTTCAATACTGCTGACCCTCGGCTGGGTCATCACAGTGGCGACTGTCATTTAGTACTTCTACCCCAATTAATCTAAAGGTCGAATCAATTCTGGCCCCTTATTCCTCACGTTCCCCACGGCCGTATCGACTTTGAACCACTCGAAGACTTCCGACGGCTCTCCCTGATGCAACGCCATCTGCTCGGCGCGCTCCTTGGGCGTGGCCGGATCAAGCCATTCACGAGCCAGGTCGGGCGTAAGCACCACCGGGCGCCGGTCGTGGATATCCACCATGCCGCCGGCGCTGTCGGCGGCGATGATCACGAAACCGTCATGCTCACCCGGACCTTCATCGCTGTCGGGCAGTTGGCCGATGGCAGCGCAGAAGATCGGCGCGCCATCGCGCCGCCGGATTAGGTAGGGCTGTTTCTTCGGTCCGCCTTCGTCCACCCACTCAAACCAGTTGTCGACCGGCGTGATGGCCCGGTGCGGCCAGATCGCCCGGAAGAACGGGCCGTGGGCCACCTTCTCAACACGGGCATTGATCGGCGCGGCCCTGTCCTTTGCCCAGTGTGGCCGCCATCCCCAGCGCACCAGGTCGGCGTGCAGCAGGTCGCCCTGCAGGTGGAGTAGGGCGACATGAGGACCGCCAGAGTCAGCTTGATGAACTCCTCGTTCTCATCGATGGTGTGCAGCGCCCCGCGGATGTTCTCCGCCACATCGGCTGAGCCACGCTGCTCAACCCAGTTCGATAGCTCCATGATGGAAGCCTCAAGGGCCAGCTGATTTTCGTAGAGCTTAGAAAGCAGTGAAGGCAGTAGGTCGGAATTAGGCATGGCAGTTCCTCTTTGAAAATAAAAGCGTAGCAGTCGAGTTACCAGGGGGGGCGTTCGGCAGAACGCCGGGGCAGGGGCTTTCAGGGAGAAAGCCTGTAGGGAGATTTGCGGGGATTCGTGAATCCTTGCTCAACATTGTTAGGCGTCGATTGCAGTGGGCGCCTACGTAAGTTGTTGCTGTTTAAGGCTTTTCGGGACGTCCGCCAGCATGGGGTGCTAGGGGTCGAGTGTTCGAATCACTCCGTCCCGACCATATTCTTGATCAAGCCCAACCTGAAAAGGTTGGGCTTTTTCATGCCCGCCAGTTTTGCATGGCTGCCTGTCGGCATGCGTCAGGCGCCGGTGGCGCGCTGCTTGAGGTAATCCACAAACGGGTCGATATCCGTGCTGCAGAGCAAATGAGCGATCGCGCGCACCTCGGTTTCCGGCCATTCCCACCAGGCGGACTGTTCGAGGATCTGGCGGGTGGGCTCATCGAAGCGCCAGCGGATATGTTTGGCGGGGTTGCCGCCCACGATGGCGTAAGGGGCAACGTCCTTGGTCACAATCGAGCCCGCCGCGACGACCGCGCCATTGCCGATGGTGACGCCGGACAGAATCTTCGCGTGCGAGCTGATCCAGCAATCATTGCCAATGATCACGTCGCCCTTGCTGCCACCAAAATCAGTGATGTGCGCGAGGCTTTTAACCTTGGCCGGGAAGGGATAGCAGCTGAGCCAATCAGTGCGATGGTGGCCGCCGAGATACACTTCGACGTTGCCGGCAATGGACGTGTAGGCGCCTACGCGCAGGGTCGTACCTTCATGCCAGTCGTGAACCTTCAGGTCACCGTAGGTACCGATGCCAAAGCTGTAGTCGGGGTAACGGTTGCGCAGTTTTTGCGTCGAACGCTCCAGGGGGGAGAGCGCGCGTAATGCCTTGCGCGCTTGGTGTTCGCGCCATTTACGCAATAGTTTCATGCGTCGAGCCTTCTTGCAGAGGTTGAAATCAGGCCGCCATCCTGAGCAATGGGTGGCGTCTATGCAAGACGAAAATACCCAGGGTATTTGCCGGGATAACCCTGACACGTAAGCGTTTAACCGCCAGGCACCACCAACAGCGACAGTCCCATCACTGCGCCACCGGCGACGTGGATGTCGTGCTGACACTGAATGTCGCCAGCCTGCAGGAATACCAGGCGCTGGCCCGCCGGGTCTTCGCCGCGCGCCCCAACCTGAAGTGGTTCAAGGCTCTGATGACGCTGGACCGGGTCAAGCTAGGGCTGGAAGTACCGGCCAGTTGAGCGCTTTATTGCCTGAAAAAAATGGCCGAAGCCTGTCCCTTTTTTTCACCTCGCCTGTCATTCATGGCAAGTGAATCAAATCGAGAGCTTCCGCCAATGCCCGCCGTCCCACCTTTGCGCCTGCGCCCGTTATTGAACTTGAGCTTGATGCTGAGCCTCAGTGCCAGCCCATTATTCGTCCCGATCAGCTACGCCGAAGACAGCAGTGCTCGGCGCAGCTACCAGGTGCCGGCCGGCAGCCTGAGCGCTGCGTTGACCCGTTTTGCCGGGCTGTCGGGGGTCAATCTGTCGGTAGATCCTGCGTTGGTCAGCGGTCGCAGCAGCGGTGGCCTGGCCGGCGAATATGGTGTGGAGGAGGGCTTTGCTTACTTGTTGCAAGGCTCCGGCCTGCAGTTGCAACCGATGGGTGAGCAGGCATACAGGGTGGTGCCGGCGCCCGACGGCAGCAGCCTGCAATTGGCGCCGACTTCAATCATCGGCAGCACCGGGCAGGAGGGCGGCGATACCTACGCCGGCGGCCAAGTGGCGCGTCGTGGCTCGCAGGGCTTGCTCGGTTCGCGGGACTTCATGGAAACGCCGTTCAGCATGACCACCTACACCGAGGAAGCGGTGAAGAACCAGCAGGCGCGCACCCTCGGCGACCTGATCGCCAGCGATCCTTCAGTGCGCGCCACCAACCCGGCCGGTGGACGCTATGAGCAGTTCACCATTCGCGGATTCAGTCTGTTCAACAGTGATGTGGCCTACAACGGCCTGTACGGCGTGTTGCCGACGTACACCATCGACATGGAAATGGCCGAGCGCGTCGATATCCTCAAGGGCCCGAGCCAGTTGATCAACGGCATCTCACCGCGCGGCAGCGTCGGCGGCGGAATCAACGTGGTGCCCAAGCGTGCCACCGACAAAGATATCAATTCGTTTACTGGCACCTGGGCCTCCGACAGCCAGACTGGCGGCGCGGTGGACGTGGGCCGGCGCTTTGGTGAGGACAACAAATTCGGCATCCGTTTCAACGGCGTGAAGCAGTCCGGCGACACCGAATGGGACCACCAGAGCGTCGACCGTGAGATGGCCGTTCTGGGCCTGGATTTTCGTGGCGAACGCCTGCGCCTTTCTACCGACATCGGTCACACCGAGCGTGACACCGATGCCCCGCAGGAGCGTGTGCAGATCGGCCCCAATGCCCGCGTGCCGAGTGCCAGCGATGTGCGCCGCAACTACGCGCAACCCTGGAGCAAGGCCAGCACCGATGACACGTTCGGTACCGTCAACGGCGAGTTCGACCTCACTGATAGCGTGATGCTCTACGGCGGTGTCGGCGCGCGTAAAAGTAATCACGATTTCCTGCGCCACGCCGTGTCCGTCACCAACAATGCCGGGGATTTCAGCGTGCAGCCGCGTGATTTTACCCGCGACGAAAACGTGCGCACCGCCACGGCGGGCATGCGCAGCTGGTTCCACACCGGCCCCGTCAGCCATGAGCTCAACCTGGCTGCCAGCTACTTCTATATGGACTTTGAAAACGGCGGGGCGCGCTACGGGGCGGCGCCAAGTAACCTCTATGATCCGGTGCAAACCCCGATCCCCTCGCGGCCGACGCGCTTTGATTCCAAGGTCTACACAGAGAATAAGTTCAGCGGTGTCGCGCTGTCCGACACCCTGGGTTTCTTCGACGACCGATTGCTGCTGACCCTTGGCGCGCGCTGGCAGCGGGTGAAGGTGGACGACTGGACCGACAACGTCAAAGGTGACACCGCCTATGACGAGGAAAAAATCTCGCCGTCGGGTGGCATCCTCTTCAAGGCCACCGACACGTTGTCGCTGTATGCCAACTACATGGAAGGCCTGAGCCAAGGCAAAATCGCACCTTCTACCTCTATCAACGAAGACGAAATCTTCCCGCCGTTTATCAGCCGGCAGGTCGAAGTCGGTGCCAAATACGACGCGGGCGCCTTTGCTGTTACCGCCGCCGTGTTCCGCATCAAGCAGCCAGCCTATGAAACCAACGCGACCACACGGGTGTTCGGCCCCAACGGCAAACGCCAGAACGACGGGGTGGAGCTGAGTGTGTTTGGCGAGCCGCTCAAGGGCTTTCGTCTGCTCGGTGGCGTGATGTACATCGACAGCGAGCTGACCCATACCACCAATGGCACTTACGACGGCAACCGCGCACCGGCCACGCCCAAGTACAACGTGAACCTGGGGGCGGAATGGGATGTGCCGACGCTCGAGGGTTTGACCCTGACCAGCCGGGGCATTTATTCCAGCTCGCAGTACCTGGATCAGTCCAATGTGAAAGAAATTGACGCCTGGAACCGTATCGACGTCGGTGCGCGTTATGCCTTCAAGGTGGATGACAAACACATCACCTTGCGCGCCAATATCGAGAACGTCGCCGATAAACGCTACTGGAGCTCGGCCGGGGCCTCGGATGACAGCGAACCGGGATTGACCCTGTCGACGCCGCGTACGTACTTGCTCTCGGCCACCGTCGACTTCTAACTGCGCAACTTGAAGGCAAGCGGGCTTGATGTGGCGAGCGGGCTTGCCCCGCGTTGGGCTGCGAAGCGGCCCCAAAACCTGCCAATGCGTTCTGACTGAAAAAACTGCGGTGACTGTATAGGGGCTGCTGCGCAGCCCAACGCGGAGCAAGCCCGCTCGCCACAGCCGCCCAACTGCCCACAGGATGTGTACGGCGCCTGTAAATGAAAAAGCGTTAATAAGAATGTTTTTTGATTGCATCGCCCTGATATGGAATAGTACCCGCCGTTTTCCCCAGCCTGTCCAGCCGGGGTGTTCCAACGCCGAGGTCCCTGTCATGCGAATGTTGCGCTCCATCCCGACCCTTGCCGCCTGCCTCCTGGCGTTCTCATCCAGTGTGTTAAGCGCCGCGCCCATCGACCTCAATGATGGCCAGCACGCAGTGCACTTGCCGGATGCGCCCAAGCGCGTGGTGGTGCTGGAGTTTTCCTTTCTCGACAGCCTCGCCGCCGTTGACGTTACGCCCGTAGGCGCTGCCGATGATGGCGACGCCAACCGAGTGTTGCCGCGCGTGCGCCAGGCCATCGGCCAATGGACATCCGTGGGCCTGCGCTCGCAGCCGAGCATCGAGGAAATCGCCCGGCTCAAGCCGGACCTGATCGTCGCCGATCTCAATCGTCACCAGGCGCTATACAGCGACCTGTCGAGCATCGCGCCAACCTTGCTGTTGCCTTCGCGCGGTGAGGATTACGAAGGCAGCCTCAAATCCGCCGAGCTGATCGGCAAGGCCCTGGGCAAAAGCCCGCAGATGGAGGCGCGTATCGCGCAGAACCGCGAGCATTTGCAGGCAATTGCCAAGCAGATACCCACCGGTGCCAGCGTGCTGTTTGGCGTCGCCCGGGAAGACAGCTTTTCCGTGCACGGCCCGGACTCCTACGCCGGCAGCGTGCTGCAGGCCATCGGCCTGAAAGTCCCGTCGGTGCGCGCCAAAGCCGCCCCCACCGAGTTTGTCAGCCTGGAGCAATTGCTCGCGCTGGACCCGGGCTGGTTGCTGGTCGGCCACTACCGCCGCCCAAGCATCGTCGACACCTGGAGCAAGCAGCCGCTGTGGCAAGTGCTCGGTGCGGTGCGTAACCACCATGTGGCCGAAGTCGACGGCGACAGCTGGGCGCGCAATCGCGGTGTGTTGGCCTCGGAGCAAATCGCCGAAGACGCCCTGGCAATTCTCAAAGGCGGCAAAGCCGTACTGAGCCAATAAGCATGGGCCGAAGTCTCGCGGCGGCGAGTATCGTGCTGCTGGGCGCTTTAGTGTTCTGGCTTTCTTTGTACAGCTGGTCACCGTTCACCATCACGGCGGCGGATGCCTGGAATGGCTTGGTTCACCAGGGCAGCGTGGGCGGCAATATGGCCTATATCGTCGCCCAGTTGCGGGTGCCGCGAGCGGTATGCGCGGCATTGGTCGGGGCCTGCCTGGGCCTGGCCGGTGCGCTCATGCAGGGGATTACCCGCAACCGTCTGGCATCGCCGTCGCTGTTTGGCGTAACGGCGGGTGCGGCGCTCGGATTGGCATTGTTTTCGACCGGCTTGGTCGCGCCACCCTTTGCCGGCGGCGCATTGTTGATGACCTGCGTGGGCGGCGCCTTGGCCTGGGTCACCGTATTCAGTCTGGGCGGTGCGTGGTCGCCAACCACTGCTCAAGGTCGGCTGGTATTGGCCGGCGTGGCCGTGGCGGCGCTGTGCGCAGCATTGACCCGGCTCACGGTGATTCTGGTCGAGGCTCAGGCACAGAGCGTGCTGAACTGGCTGGCCGGTTCCCTGGCCAACGTCGGCGCGGCACAGGTGCAATTACTCTGGCCTTGCACCTTGATCGGCGGCCTGTGGGCGCTGTGGTGCGCGCCGCGCCTGAACCTGATCAACCTGGGCGAAGACGCTGCACGCTCGCTGGGCGTGGGCATCGCCAGCCTGCGTCTGCAGGTATTTTTCGCCAGCCTGTTGCTGGTGGGGGCCAGCGTCTGCGCCGTCGGCCCCATCGGTTTTGTCGGGCTGATCGCGCCGAATATCATTCGGCAATTTCTTGGCAATGACTACCGCTGGCTGATCCCGCTGAGTGCGGCCCTGGGCGCGGTGATCGTACTCGGCGCCGACCTGCTCAGCCGCGCCGTGGCCTTTCCGGTGGAGACCCCGGCGGGTGTGGTGACCGCGCTGATCGGTGCGCCGTTCTTCCTCTTTCTTGCCAGGCGCGCGCTATGAGCCAACCCCGATTGCGCCTATGGCTGCTGCTCGGCATGTTGCTGGTGGCGACCGGTGTCAGCCTCAGTGCCGGCACGGTGTGGCTCACGCCGGAAACGGTGCTGGACCGCCTGTTGGCCCACAACGCCCTCGACTTCGAAGTGTGGAACCATCGCCTGCCACGCAGCCTGATCGCCATCCTCGCCGGCTGCGCGTTCGGCCTGGCCGGGGCGATCGTCCAGGGTGTGATTCGCAACCCGCTGGCCTCGCCGGAAATCCTCGGCGTCACTCAGGGCGCCGGGCTGGCACTCACGGTGGCGATCATCGGCTGGCCGCACATGCCGATTGCCTGGCTGCCCCTGGTGGCCTGCCTCGGCGGTGCCGGTGGCGCCTTGCTGCTCGCGCTGTACAACACCGGCGTGAGTTTTTCCGGGGTGCGTTTCGCGCTGTCGGGCGTGGCGATTGCGGTCACGTTGTCCAGCGTGACCGAGTTTCTGATCCTCTCCCATCCGCTGGATATCAACACCGCCTTGCTCGCATTGACCGGCAGTTTGTGGAGCCGCAACTGGCACCACGTGGCGCTGGTGCTGCCGTTTCTGCTGCTGATTCCGTTGGGCCTGTGCCTGGCCAAACCGCTGAACCTGATCGCCCTGGGTGACGAAGCCGCCCACAGCCTGGGCACCGCACTGACCCGCACGCGTTGGCTGGCGATGGCGTGCGCGGTGGTCCTGACCAGCCTGGGCGTGGGGGTGATCGGGCCGATTGGGTTTATCGGCCTGGTCGCGCCGCACATGGCGCGGCGGCTGGTCGGCGGGCATCACCTGTATGTGCTGCCGGCGGCGATGCTGATCGGCGCGCTGTTGCTGGTGCTGGCCGACACCCTCGGGCGCACACTGATCGCGCCCAGCGAAATCCCCGCAGGGGTTCTGACGGCGGTGATCGGCGCGCCGTACTTTCTTTGGTTGCTGGCACGGTTCAAGGGCTGATGACATGAGCATTTTAAAAGCACATCAACTCGACATCGGCTACGGCGCCACGCGCATCGTGCAGGGTTTGTCGTTCGCGCCGCCACCGGGGCGTGTCACTGCGTTGATCGGGCCCAATGGCTGCGGCAAGTCCACCTTGCTCAAGGCCTTCGCGCGCATCCTCAAGCCAACCCAGGGCGAGTTGACGTTGGGGGATCACGCCTACGCCAGCCTGTCCGCCCGCCAACTGGCACAACAGATCGCATTTTTGCCCCAGGTGCTGCCGGTGCCGGAGGGCGTCAGCGTGCGCCAACTGATCGCTTACGGCCGCAGCCCGCACAACTCGCTGTGGGGGCGCCTGAGTGGCAACGACCAGGCCCACGTGACACAAGCCATGCAGCGCCTGGAACTCGACGCCCTGGCCGACCGCGCCCTGGCGGACTTGTCCGGAGGCCAGCGCCAACGCGCGTGGCTGGCCATGGTGCTGGCGCAGAACGCACCGGTGGTGCTGCTCGACGAACCCACCACCTACCTCGACATCAGTCACCAGGTCGAACTGCTCGACCTGATGGGCGAACTGGCCGCCGAAGGCAAGACCGTAATCACCGTGCTCCACGACATCAACCAGGCCTGCCGCTATGCCGACCACCTGGCGGTGATGCACGCCGGCAAACTGGTCGCGCACGGCGCGCCCGCCGAAGTCATCAGCGCCGAACTGATGCGTCAAGTATTCGATGTGCAGGTGCAGATCATGCGCGAGCCGGTGGCCGGCACACCGATGTGCCTCGTGGAAAAAAGCACCCGAAATCAAGCCTGACGTCATTCAAAGTGTGGGAGCTGGCGTACCTGCGAAAGCGGTGGGTCTGTGCTAACTAAACTGGCTGATCCACCGCTATCGCAGGCAAGCCAGCTCCCACAGGTTGACCGTGTTTAGCCTGCTACTGACCGCCGTGCCCGGATGACTTGATGTGAAATGCAGTCAAAAACTGTGGGAGCGGGCTTGCTCGCGAATGCGGTGGGTCAGTCACCTGATGTGTTGGCTGACACGCGCTGTTCGCGAGCAATCCCGCTCCCGCACGGCTGGGCCTCAGTTGGCTTCAGCGCTCCACACGGTTTTCTTCACTTCAATGGCCTTGGGCAACAAACGGTTCTGATAAAACAGATCCGCCGTCGCCTGCTGTGCCTGCACAATCGTCTCGTCAATCGGCAGGATCGGCGAAGGCGGGCGGTTATCCATATAGCGGGCAATTACCTCGGCAGGCAGGCCCATAAAGACGGTCAGCACCTTCAAGCTGTCTTCACGCTGGCTGCGGGTGAGCGCTTCAGCGGCAGTGAGTTCACCCAGCAGCGCATGGATAAACGCGCCGTTCGCCTGCGCATACTCACGCCGCGCGCTGTACATCGGCCCCGACAAACCCAGGCCCTCGCCGTTGGCCAGCACATGGCTCGGGCTCTGGCTCAACGCCAATGACGAATAGGGTTCCCAGATCGCCCAGGCGTCCACGCTACCTTGCTCGAACGCGGCGCGGGCGTCGGCCGGGGGCAAGTACACCGGTTGAATATCCTGATAGCGCAGGCCGGCTTTATTCAAGGCGCGCAGGATCAGGTTGTGGGCGCTGGAGCCCTTATGGAACGCCACTTTCTTGCCTTTGAGGTCGGCAACCGAGTGCAGCGGGCTGTCGTTGCGCACCAGGATTGTTTCGGCGGTTGGCTTGGGTGGTTCGGCGCCGATGTAGACCAGGTCGGCACCGGCCGCTTGTGCGAACAGCGGCGGGATATCGCCGGTAGAGCCTACATCCAGTGCGCCCACGTTCAGCGCTTCGAGCATCTGAGGGCCGGCGGGAAACTCGACCCATTTCACCGCGGTGTGCGCAAAGCGCTTTTCCAGCAAACCATGTTCCTTGGCGAGTACCAGGGCGATAGAGCCTTTCTGATAGCCGATGCGCAGGGTGGCGGGGTCGGCCGCCAGCGCGGTGTGGGGGACGGCCAGCAGAGTCAGCAACAGCAAAGGGATTTTCATGCCTGAGCCGCCTTGAAACGATTCGCCGGGCGCACTAAACCGAGGTGTTCCCTGAGTGTGCTGCCGGTGTATTCGGTCCGGAACAGGCCGCGCCGCTGCAGCTCGGGCACCACCCATTGGGCAAAATCCTCAAGCCCTCCCGGCAAATGCGGCACCAGGATATTGAAACCGTCGGCCGCACCGTTTTCGAACCAGCGTTGCAGCTCATCGGCAATCTGCAGCGGCGTGCCGATCAGGCTGTAATGCCCGCGACCACCGGCAATCCGCCGGCCCAGTTGTGCCAGCGTCAGTTGCTCCTGGCTCGCCAGGTCACTGAGCAATTGCTGGCGGCTGCGTTGCCCACTGTCGGTCAATGGCAGCGACGGCAACGGCCCGTCCAACGGGTACTTGGACAGGTCGAAATTACCCAGCATCCGCCCCAGCAAGGCCACGCCCACCTCGGGCTCGACCAACGCCTGGAACGCCTCGAATTTCGCCTGTGCCTCAGCCTCGGTTGGCCCCACCACCACAAACACGCCGGGCATGATTTTCAGCGCGTCGGCCTCACGCCCATAGCCGCCCAGGCGCCCTTTGAGGTCGGCATAAAACGCCTGCGCACTGGCCAGCGACGTTTGCGCGGTGAACACCACCTCGGCGGTCTGCGCGGCCAGCTCCCGGCCGGCTTCGGAAGAACCCGCCTGCACGACCACCGGCTGGCCCTGCGGCGAGCGGGCCACGTTCAACGGACCCTTGACCCGGAAATACTCGCCGACGTGGTCCAGCACATGCAATTTCGCCGGGTCATAGTAGTGGCCGCTGGCCTTGTTGCGCACAAAAGCGTCGTCTTCCCAGCTGTCCCACAGCCCGGTCACTACCTGATGAAATTCCCGCGCCCGGCTGTAACGCTCGCGATGGCCCAGGTGTTCGTCCCGGCCAAAATTCTGCGCCTCGGCGGCATTGTCCGAGGTCACCAGGTTCCAGCCCGCGCGCCCGCCGGACAGGTGGTCCAGCGAGGCGAATTTGCGGGCCACGTGGTAGGGCTCGTTGTAGCTGGTGGTCGCCGTGGCGATCAGGCCGATATGCGCCGTTACCGCACTCAACGCCGAGAGCAATGTCAGCGGCTCGAAGTGATCCGAACGCGCCATCTGGCTGGCGATGTCACCCGTGGCGGCGGCAATGCTGTCGGCCACAAACAGCGCGTCGAACTTGGCCGCCTCGGCGATCTGCGCCAGGCGTTTGTACTGGGCGAAATCCAGCCCGGCGTTGGCCGGCACGTCCGGGTGGCGCCAGGCGGCGACGTGGTGCCCGGTGGCCATGAGAAAGGCGCCGAGTTTCAATTGACGGCTCATGCTTAAAAATCCTTACGCAGTTGCACGCCGAAGTAACGTTCATCGTCACGGGGCACGGCGCGGTAGATGTAGTTGCCGCCGCTGGCCAGCAGCGGTGAATAAGACTTGTCGGCGAGGTTCTTCGCCAGCAGCGCCACGCGCCAGCCATTGCTGTAATCGGCCAGGGCCACGCTGGCGTTCCAGATGCCATAGGCGCCTTGTTTGGTGTCGACGTTCTGGCTGATGTCGTACTGCACTTCGCTCTGCCAGCTGTAGTCGGTGCCCAGTTCGACGTCCAGGCCGTTCTCCAGCGGGATGCTGTAGTCGGCGCGCACGTAGCTCTTCCAGTCCGGGCTGAACGGCAGCGGTTTGCCATTCACGTTGCACGTTGCCGCCGCACCGGCGGGGCAGGCGAATTCGTCAATACGCGCACGGGTGTAAGCCAGGGCCCCGGACAGCTTGAGTTGCTGGGTGGCCTGCAAGGCGTAATCAAGTTCGACACCTTCAGTGCTGACGCTGCCGGCGTTGATCAGGCGCGTCACGACTTGGCCTGCGACCGTGTCGAAAAAGTTGGCCTGGTAGTTGTCGTAGTCGCTGTGGAAGACCGCAAGGTTGGTGGTCAGGCGATTGTTCCAGCTGGTGGCCTTGATCCCGGCTTCCCAGGTATTGGAGGTTTCCGGCTTGAGCGCATTGGTGTCGCGCGGCTGCATGTTGAAAAACACGTTGTACGCCGGGCCTTTGTAGCCACGTGAGTAGGTCAGGTAGCTGGTGATGCTGTCGCTGAGGTCGAATTGCACGCCCAGCCGCCCAGACCAGCCGTCCTCGTCTACCGAACCGGCACTGCGGGTGGAAGGTTGAATGCCACTCACCGTGGTGGCGGAGGTGGAAACGCGGCGGTGATCGTATTTCAGGTCGTCGTGGGTATACCGCAGGCCGGCGATGCCGCGAAAGCGTGAGGTGAAATTCAGCGTGGTTTCACCGAATGCCGCGTAGCTGTCACTGGTGGTGCTGTAGTCGGCAATGCCCCGGTCGGTGCGCGTCGGGGTGGTTAGCGTGCGCTGGTAGGTCTCTTCGTCCTTGCCATGCATGTAGAACAGGCCACCGACGTACTCCAGGAATTCACCCTTGGGCGAGGCCAGGCGCAGTTCCTGGGAGTACTGGTCGAAGGCCAACTCGCCCTTGTCGGCGGTGCCGGGGAAGGCGGCGGTTACGGTGCTTAGGCGGTCGCCATCCTGGTATTGGGTGTTGTCCCAGCCGCGCCAGGCGGTGATCGAGGTCAGGGTGTAGTCGCCCAGGTTCCAGTCCAGCTGCGCCGATAACCCTTTATTGGTGTCTTCGACATGGCTGCGCGTGTCGGTGTTGATATTGCGGTTGTCGCTGGACGCAGGCACCGGGCTCAACGCATTGGCAAACGCGGGTGTCAGCGACTTGCTCACCACGCCGTTCGGGCCGTCATCGTGGTCCTGCATATAGTCGGCGATCAAGGTCAGTTTCACCTCGTCACTGGGGGTGAATTCCAGCTTGCCGCGAATACCTTTGTGGTTGTAGCCGTTGACCTCCTGGCCGTTGTTTTTGTTATCCACATTACCGTCGTAACTGCCGAACAGCGTGCTGATCGAGCCCTTGAGCACCTCCGGCACCAGGCTGCCGCCAATGCCGAAACGCGTGCGGCTTTCATTGCCGCTGTAATACGACTGATCGATATAGCCGTGGGTCTCGGCGGTGGGGGCCTTGCTGGTGATGTTCAGTACACCGGCCGAGGCGTTCTTGCCGAACAGGGTGCCTTGCGGGCCGCGCAGCACTTCGATGCGCTCAAGGTCCAGCAGGTCGAGCGTGGCCTGGCCCGGACGCGCATAGACCACGCCGTCGATCACTGTGGCCACGGTCGGTTCAACGCCTGGGGAGGTGGAAATGGTGCCCACGCCGCGCACGAACAACGAGGTGTCCTTGTTCGACGCGCCGGTGCGAAAGTTCAGCGACGGCACTTGCTGCACGATGCTCGCCACGCCGTTGCGGTTGTCGCGCTCCAGTTGCTCGCCATCGAGCACCGAAACCGCCACCGGGACTTTTTGCAGCGACTCTTCACGCCGCGTCGCGGTGACCGTGACGGATTTGAGCGTGGGCTCCTGCGTATCGGCAGCAAATACGCCCGGCGCGGGGAGGGCGGTCAGCCCGGCGAGAAACAATAAATGAGTGTGACCTGGAAAGTTGTGCATGCTGTGCCCGCTCGAAAAATGCCCTGAACCGCTGCGGTTCTGCGACCGTCAGCGCCTGTGTCGTGTCTTGGGCATTCGCTCGAGCGAGTAGCAGACAAAGCGCTTTGTTAGCGCTAACATCGGCATTATTGGTAGGTCTGGTTTAGAGCGTCAAATACTAAAAAATTAGTCCTATATGCCTTTTTGTGTTTAACAGGATTGCCTCTTGAGCGAAGAAAAACCGCGCAAACGCCGTGGCGCCGGGCGCGTCACTCTCAATACCGTGGCGCGCCAGGCCGGGGTGTCGGCGATCACCGTGTCGCGCTATTTCAATCAGCCAGAGCAGGTCTCGCCAGAGCGCCGGGAGCGCATCGCAGCGGTGGTGGCCGAGTTGGGTTATGTGCCCAATCTGGTGGCCGGCGGGTTGGCCTCGGCGCGCGGTCGCATCGTGGCCATGGTGATTCCCAACATCTCCGGGCCGATCTTCGCCAACACCATTCAGGGCTTCAGTGACACGCTGAGCCGCCATGGTTATCAGCTGCTATTGGCGTCCAGTTACTTCAGCGCCGACCAGGAAGAAAGCGCGGTGCGCGCGTTTCTCGGGTGGTCACCGGCGGCGTTGGTGCTGACCAGTCGTTTCCACAGCGCGGGCACTGAAAAGATGATCGCTGAGGCAGACATTCCGGTGGTGGAAACCTGGGATTACGTGCCCGCGCGCGAACCCTTGCAGATTGGCTTCTCCCATTACGAGGTGGGCGTCCGCGCTGCGCGCTACCTGCATGCCAAAGGGTATCGGCGTATCGCCTTCGTGCAGAACAGTGCGCCCGGCGACTTCAGCGCGCTGGAGCGGCGCGACGGTTATGCCGCCACTGTCACCGAACTGGGTATGCAGCCTTGGGTGTATGCCCCGGAGGCGGACCTGGCGCCTTTCGAAGCCGGCAAGCAGGCAATGCAGGTGCTGATGAGCCACGCCACGCCGCCGGATGCGATTTTCTTCGCCAACGACAACCTCGCCGCCGGTGGTTTGCTGGCGGGCCAGCGTGCCGGATTGAACATCCCGCAAGACTGCGCCGTGCTCGGTTTTGGTGATTACCCCTTTGCCGAAATGCTTTTGCCGAGTCTGAGCACGATAAAACCGCCGGCCCTGGAAATCGGAATATTAGCCGCCACGCGGGTACTTGAAAGTTTGGGTGTTCTACCGGTGGAGGATGAAGTTGTGCGATTGAATCTTCTGGAGTGTCGCTTGATTGAACGTGAGAGCACTTGAATAACTAGCGAAGTGGCTAATTGCAACTAGCCCAATTCTGTTGATTCACTCAAAGGCTCTAAATCAAGGGCTGTACCGGAAATCCGGGACAGCCAATACGTATTCTTTTCAGTTTGTTTCCAGCCATCAGGAACTAGATTTACAACTTTCAGTCGATTAACCCGGTTAACCCCGACTGCGGCGTGGCGAACTAATGGCACTTCTCCGGTATTGGCCAGTAGTTCCAAATAGCCATACTTTCTCGCAACTAGACACCCCACACTATGTCGTCAATGCCCACCGATGCCTGCACTCTGCAGATCCCGCACACCGACCACGTGTGCGCGTGGCTGATGCGGCACGCCGGGCTGAAAACGGTCGACCTGGAGCGCGCCCGGCGTCTGTCTACGGACGCCGGCGACCTGCTCGGGCTGCTCGCGCGTCTGGGGCTGGTCTCCGAAATCGAACTGGCCCGCGCCTGGGCGGACCTGCTTGGCGCGCCGCTGTTGCTGGCCGATGCCGCGCCGCCGCTGCTCGACCCGTTGCCCGCCCTCACCGAACGCTTTATGCGCCACTACCAAGTGGTGCCCATGGGCTGGGCGCAAGGTGGCCTGCGCGTATTGGCGGCCAACCCGGCGCACCTCTATCCCTTTCAAGCCCTGGCCTACGCCTGCCAGGTGCCGGTGTGGCTGGCCATCGGCCCGCGCACTGAAGTCGACACGCTGATCGAGCGTTACTACGGCCAGGGCCGCTCCGCCATGGGCACCCTGATCGAAAACCTCGATGAGCAGGGCGGGGCGCTGGAAGATATCGAACACCTCAAGGACATGGCCTCCGAAGCGCCGGTGATTCGCCTGGTCAACCTGATCCTGCAGCGTGCGGTGGAACAGCGCGCGTCGGATATCCACATCGAACCCTTCGAAAACCAGCTCAAGGTGCGTTACCGCATCGACGGTGTACTGCACGACGCCGAAGCGCCGCCCGCCAGTTCGTCTGCGGCGGTGATCTCACGGGTCAAGATCATGGCGCGCCTGGATATCGCCGAACGGCGCCTGCCCCAGGACGGGCGGATCATGCTGCGTGTGCAGGGCAAGGCGCTGGACCTGCGCGTGTCCACGGTGCCCACCAGCTTCGGCGAATCGGTGGTGATGCGCCTGCTCGACCGGCAAACCGTGCAGTTCGACTTCCAAAGCCTGGGTTTTGACGGCCAGCGCCTGGCGGCGTTTCTCGACCTGCTCGAACGTCCTCACGGCATCCTGCTGGTCACCGGGCCCACCGGCTCGGGCAAAACCACTACGCTCTACACCGCGTTGTCGCGGCTCAACACCGCTGAACGCAAGATCATCACCGTCGAAGACCCGGTGGAATACCAGCTCGAAGGCATCAATCAGATCCAGGTCAAGCCCGCCATTGGCCTGGACTTCGCCGGCGCGCTGCGCTCCATCGTGCGCCAGGACCCGGACGTGATCATGGTCGGCGAAATCCGCGACCTGGAGACCTGCCGCATCGCCATCCAGTCCTCGCTCACCGGTCACCTTGTGCTCTCTACCCTGCACACCAACAGCGCCGCCGCGAGCATCACGCGCTTGCTGGACATGGGCGTGGAAAGCTACCTGATCGCCTCGACGGTCAGCGGCATTCTCGCCCAGCGCCTGGTACGGCGCCTGGACCCGGCGACCCGCGTGGCATTTGAAGCCGCGCCGGAACTGATCGAAGAACATGGCCTGGATCGCTTGACCGACCAGCGCCCGATCCTGCTCTACAAGGGCAGCTATCGCGGTCGCAGTGCAATCACCGAATTGCTGGTGATGAACGACGAACTGCGCAGCCTGTTGATGCGCCACGCCGACGCCGCCACGCTGGAGCAGGCCGCGCGCCGCGCCGGTCTGCGCACCTTGCATGAAGAAGGCCTGCGCCAGGCGCTGGCGGGCGTCACCTCGCTGGAAGAAGTGCTGCGCGTCACCCGTGGAGAGGGCGCGTGAGCCTGTTCAGGTTTCGCGCGCTGGACAGCCAGGGCGTGGCCCACAACGGCACGCTGCAAGCCCAGGACCAGGCGGCGGCCATCGCCGTCCTGCACAAACGCGGTTTAATGCTGTTGCACATCGAAGTGGCCGGCAGCCCGCTGCTGCGCACTGCGCGCGGGCCGTTGAAGGGCGCGGCCCTGGTGAGCTTTACCCAGCAATTGGCCACGTTGCTCGGCGCCGGCCAGCCACTTGAGCGTTCGCTGGGCCTGCTGCTCAGGCAACCCGGCCAACCCCAGGTGCGGGCGCTGATCGAGCGTATCCGCGACCACGTCAAGGCGGGCAAGCCGTTATCCGCCGCACTGGAGGAGGAGGGCGACACGTTCTCGGCGCTGTACTTGAGCATGGTGCGCGCCGGTGAGGCCGGTGGCGCGCTGGAAAGCACCTTGCACCAGTTGGGCGACTATCTGGAACGCAGCCAGTTGCTGCGCGGCGACGTCATCAATGCGCTGATCTACCCGGCGTTCCTGGTGGTCGGTGTGGTGGGTTCGCTGGCGCTGTTGCTGGCGTACGTGGTGCCGCAATTCGTGCCGATTTTCCAGGACCTGGGCGTGCCGATTCCGCTGATCACCGAGGTCATTATTGCGCTTGGCCAGTTCCTCGGCGCTTATGGCTTGTGGGTTCTGGGCGCGCTGGTTGCGGCCATCTGGATCGTGGCGGCACGCCTGCGTGATCCGCTGCGCAGGCAGCGCTATGACCGCCGCCTGCTCGGCATTCGTGTGATCGGCCCGCTGCTGCAACGCGTCGAAGCAGCCCGACTGACGCGCACCCTCGGCACCCTGCTCAGCAACGGCGTGGCCTTGCTGCAGGCACTCGTCATTGCCCGCCAAGTCTGCACCAACCGGGCGCTGCAAGCCCAAGTGGCGGAGGCGGCGGAATCGGTAAAAGGCGGCGGCACCCTCGCCAGCGCGTTCGGCGCGCAACCGCTGCTGCCAGACCTGGCCCTGCAAATGATTGAAGTCGGCGAACAGGCCGGTGAACTGGACAGCATCCTGCTCAAGGTCGCCGAGGTGTTCGACGTCGAAGCCAAACGCGGCATCGACCGCCTGCTCGCCGCGCTGGTGCCGTCGCTGACCGTGGTCATGGCCGTGCTGGTGGCGGTGATCATGCTGGCGATCATGCTGCCGCTGATGAGCCTGACCAGCAATATATGAACCTTCAAGGAGCCACTCCCATGCGACACCTTCAACTCAGATCGACACGCCGCCAAAGCGGTTTCACCCTGCTCGAAATGCTCGCGGTGATCGTGTTGCTGGGCATTGTCGCAACCATTGTGGTGCGCCAGGTCGGCGGCAACGTGGACAAGGGCAAGTACGGCGCAGGCAAGGCGCAACTGGCCGGCCTGAGCATGAAAATCGACAGCTATGCCCTCGACGTCGGCGCACCGCCCAACAGCCTGCAACAGCTGGTGGACAAGCCCGCCAACGCAGCCAGCTGGGCCGGCCCCTACGCCAAGCCATCCGACCTCAAGGACCCGTTCGGCCATGCCTTCGGCTATCGCTACCCGGGCGAGCACGGCGCCTTCGACCTGATTTTCTACGGTCAGGACGGCCAGCCGGGCGGCGATGGCTACAGCGCCGACCTGGGCAACTGGGAATAACCTCGCCATGGCCCAGCGCGGCTTTACCCTGCTGGAAATGCTGGTGGTCATCCTGTTGATCGGCCTCGCCACCGGGTTGTTGGGGTTGGGCGTGCGCCAGGGTTTGCAGGCGGCGCAAGAGCGCCGTGTGGTCGGGCAGATGGTCGATGCGTTGCGCACCACGCGGGCCGGGGCGGTTGTCAGCGGCGCGGTGGCGCGCACTGAGTTCGATCTGCAAAAAATGACCTTCCAGGCACCGGGCCGCGCGCTGCAACGCTGGCCGGCTGAGTTGCACGTGAGCCTGCACACTGCCGAACAGGCGGGCTCGGCTGTCGAGTTTTACCCCGACGGCAGCTCAGCCGGCGGCCACCTGTTGTTGGCCAATGGCAGCCGGCGCTGGCGCATCGACGTGGGCTGGCTGACCGGCAGCGTGCAGTCCAGGGCGCTGCCATGAAATACCAGACGGGCTTCACCCTGATTGAAATGCTCGCCGCGCTGACCTTGATGGCAGTGTGCGGCACAGTGTTGCTGGTCGCCTTTGGCCAAAGCGCGCGCTCGTTGTCGCAAGTCGCCCACAGCGACCGCCTCACCCATGCGGCGTTGACGGTGCTCGACCAAGAGGCGGCGGGGCCGCTGACTGAGGGGGTCAGTGAAGGTGACCTGCAGGGCATCCACTGGCAACTGACCCAGACCCGACAACAGCCCCACGTGTTTCGCCTCGACCTGACCGTCAGCGAAGGGCCGCACCAGGCTCGTTTCAGTACCTTGAAGGCGCGCCTGTGAAGCGCCGCGAGCAGGGCTTCACCTTGCTGGAAATCCTCGTGGTGCTGAGCCTGCTCGCGGTGTTGCTGGTGCTGGTGGGCGGCGCGTTGCTGGGCGCCAATCGTGCCGTGTCCAAGGCCCAGCGCTACACCACCAGCCTGGATGAGATGCGCGCCGCCCAGCAGTTTTTACGCACGGCGATCAGTGAAGCGCTGCCGCTGGACGTGACCGAAGATGACAGCCAGACCGATGGTTTTTTTGTCGGCATGCCCCAGCGATTGCAGTTTGTGGCGACGCTGCCGGGTGTGCTCGGCGGCGGCATTCAGCGGTTCACGCTGCAAGTGCAAAAACAGGCGTTGCAGGTGTCGTTTTCTCAGCTCGAATCGCACACCAACGTCGCCCGCAGTGAGCCGCAAGTGCTGCTCAAGAACCTCCAGGACGTGCAGTTCAGTTACCGCGGCGTATCGCCTTTGGGCCAAGCCACCGGATGGGTCAGCCAATGGCCGTGGCCCAAGCGTTTGCCCGCTGCGGTGCGCATTGCCGCGCGCGTCGACGGCCCGCTGCCGTGGGTTACCCAGGTGATTGCCCTGCGTCTGAACCTCGCAAGCGGAGCGCTGGAGGAATGAGGCGCCAACGCGGCGCCGCGCTGTTGCTGGTGCTGTGGGCGCTGGCCTTGCTCAGCGTGCTGCTCGGCGGCCTGGCCGGTTGGGTACAGCTGCAAAGCCGCCAGGCCCTGTGGTTGCGCCAGCACACCCAGACCGTGCTGGCTGCCGAAGCCGGCATCGCCCTGGTCATGGCCGATCGACGCTGGATTGCCGACGGCCGTGACATCGCGCTGACCTTCGACGATGCCCAGTTGCACGTCAGCCTGCGCAGCGAGCGCGGCAAGCTTTACCTGATCAACGCCGAGGCCGATGACTTGATGCGCCTGGCCCTGGCCTGCGGCGCCACCCAGGCCCAGGCCGACCAATTGATCAAAGCCTTCGAGGCGCGCCGCAAGCACGGCCTGCCGCCGTTTCGGGTGCTGGAAGAAGTGCGCCAGCTGCCCGGCATGACACAAACCCTGTACAGCCAATTGCTGCCGCAAATCACCCTGTGGAGTGACCTGGATCGACCCGACCCGGCCTTCGCCAGCCCGCTGATGCGCAAGGCGCTGAACTTGCCGCGCCAGAACGCCGAAGGCGCCGACCCAGGTGTGGTGCTGGTGGTCGACAGCCACGCACAGCGTCCCGGCGGCTATCAGGCACGCCTGCAACTCACTGTTTTATTGAGCCCCTCGGAGGACAGCGCGCAACCCTACCGGGTGCTGCGTTGGCAAGAATGAATCGACTGGAACCCATCGCCCGGCACTGGCGTGGCAGCCTGCTGCAACAGGGCTGGCGCCTGTGGCTCGCGGAGTTGCGCGCCTGTGTACCGAAATGGCTGGCCCTGAGCGAGCCGCCTGAGCAGGTCTGCCACTGGCCACTGAGCGAACCGGTCGCACTCGGTAGCGCGCGCCTGGTGCTGATGCTCGCGCCCGATGCGGTGCTGCTGCAAACCGTGCAACTGCCGCTGGCCGCCGCGCGCAACCTGAACGCCGTGGTCGGGTACGAGCTGGATCGCTACACGCCCTTCGAGGCTGACCGGCTGTACTTTGTCGCGCGCCAGGATCAACGCACCGCCACGCACCTGCAAGTCACCCTGGTGGCGATCCTGCGCGAACAGCTGGACCAGATCCTCACCGACTGCGCCGCCCTCGGCGTGCACCCTCATCGGGTGGACGTGAACCACCTAGGCATCGACTTGCTCCCGGTGCCGCTGCGACCGCGCCAACGCCACTCCGGCAAAGGCCTGCAACGCAGCCTGCCGTGGCTGTGCGGCGCCTTGCTGATTGCGGCGATGTGGCTGTGGCTCAACGACCGCCAGCGCGTGCTCGACGCCATGCACGCCAGCGTGCAGCAGCAAAAAGCCCAGGTTGCCGAGGTGCACGCCCTGCGCCAGCAACTGCTCAATACCCGTGGCGCGGCGCAATACCTGACCCAGCGCAAACTGGCACAGCCGCCCTTGGCCGCGTTGCTCAATGACCTCACCACCTGCCTGCCCGCCGACACCTGGCTCGACCAGTTGGACGTCAAGGACGGCGAGATTTCCATCTCCGGGCAAAGCGCCAAGGCCAGCGCGCTGATCACCCGCATCAAGGGTTGCCACAGCCTGGAAAACGCCCAGTTCGAAGGGGTGATTCAACCCGATGCGCGCACCGGCAAGGACCAGTTTGCCTTGCGTGCCCACCTACGCCAGGAGGCCGCCGATGCGCCGACCCCTCACACCCCGTGAACGTCGCGGCGCGGCCTTGTTATTGCTGGCCGTGGTCGTTGGCGCGGCCTACTGGCTGTTGATCGACAGCTGGTTCGCCGGCCCCTTGCGTGACATGGGCGAACAGGCCGAGCAGTTGCGCGAGCAGCAGCAACGCTACGCCGGCGTGGTGCGCCAGGGCGATGCGCTGCGCCAGCAACTTCAACAGGCCCGCCAGGACCCGGCGAGCAACACCAGCCTGTTGCCGGGCGATGACCCCGACGTAGTGGCCGCCGACCTGATGCAGCGCCTTGCCGACCTGATCAACAGCCACGCCACGCTCGGCGGCGGCTGCAGCCTGACCCAACGCAAGCCCATCACCCCGGAGCAGGACGAGGGCGAGCCGTATCGCCAGGTCAAAGTCAGCCTGACCCTGAACTGCGCCATCGAGCCCTTGGAAGCCGTGCTGCATGAGCTGGAGTACCAGCCGCCGTTTTTGTTTGTGGATGAGCTGCGCATCCGCCGTGGCCAGCAGGCGCCCGCCACCGGTGGGGCGGGAAAACTGCTGGTGCACCTGTTGGTGCGCGGCTATCTGCAACCGCAGGTGGCGCGATGATCGGCGCCCTGCGCCCCCTGGAGTGGGGCTTGCTCGGCTTGGCCGGGGTACTCGGCGTGCTGATGGCGGTCATCCTCAGCAGCATCGGTGATGAACCGCAGTGGCTGCCCGAACCCGTCGCGCGCGCGCACCCTGCGGTCAGTGCGCGCGTGGCGCCAAGCGTCACGCTCGACAGCCTTGCCGCCACCTGGCAAACGCCGCTGTTCAGCCCTGATCGCAGCCCCGACAGCGTGGTGGGCAAAGCCCGGGTCTCGAGCCTGGCCAACCTGACCCTCAGCGGCATCATGATCACCGGCAACCTGCAACTGGCGATGCTCAAGCAGGCCGACGGCCGTCCGCTGACCGTGCGCCTGGGCCAGACGCTGCCCAACGGCTGGCGCCTGGAACACCTGACGCCGCAATACGCTCGTTTTGCCCTGGATGGCCGCACGCAAACCTTGAACCTCTATGCCAAGCGCCTGCCGCCGCCGTCCCCCCGGCCCCCAATTACTC